>CAKVFO010000033.1 GCA_934746785.1 uncultured Clostridium sp.
ATTAACGCCCTTTGAGGCAAGATATTCCGCGAGGTCTTTTTAGACAAAAGTGTTACAATTTTGCTTGACCACTACAATTGTAATAATATATATTTTGTATCCCTATAACTTTATTGGCACATAAAATTAGTACTTTAAATTTTATGTACTAGTATTAACAGAAGAAATCAACATTCTTCTCAAACTTCCACACTCATTTCTAATCTTCATATAACTTCTACTATCCTCGATATAATTAGTCTCATATAAAATATCCATCCAATACTCACTTTCATAACATTCCTTCAAAGCGATCTTCAACTTTGAAATAAAATCAGCTTTACTTTGAGCATAAGCCGCTTCATATATATTAGCTCCAATAGAAGTTCCTGATCTAATAAGCTGTCTAGTTAATATAGATTCCCTTGTTTTTTCTTTAATTTCTCTGCATAGATTAACTATATCAATAGCAAACTCTTTAGATTTATCACGAAGAATACTTTCAGACATTTCATTATCACAACCTTAGTTTTTTTATTAAAGATTATTAACAAATTGAGTGAAATTGATTCTGCGAATCAGTGAAATTTCAAATAAATTTGAAGTGAAATATTATGCAGAGCATAATGTGAAATTAAATTTGTACCTCTATGTGCTACTTTTTCACTTGCTTGCATATTTCACTCACGAAGTGAATTTCACTTGTGAAGCAAATTTAACTACCCCTCGCACACTCTAAACAAAAAATAGACTGTAAACCGAAATACATCCAGTTTACAATCTATTTACCATTTGGTGGAGGCGAGGGGTATCGAACCCCTGTCCGAAAGCAGACCAGCCTGACCTTCTACGAGCGTAGTCTGTATATTAAATTTCGCTCCTTAGTACCCCCACAGACAGGAGACTAAGTCGCTAGCTTCATAAATACCCCTCTAGCTCAAAGCTTTGCTAGACTTCGTTTCCTACTTATAATGACACCAGTGCCCCCAGACGTAGGCATCCAGGACTGATGAGCAGCGTTAAATTAAGCTGCTAATGCAAAATTGTCTTCTGCGTTTACATTTAATGCATAGCTGATTTACGAGTCGTCCATGCTTTACTCGGCCCGCTTATCAAACCCATCTTACCCCCGTCGAAGCCAAAACGCCCCCATGTTGTAAGAAGAATTCTCAAAACTCCAATATTCAGTTTTAATTTCTTCAGTACATTGATTATATACCACCAAAAATTCCTTGTCAAATAGCAATTACACTAAAAAAATTAAAGTTTTCTCATGTAAATTAAAATCTCTTTAACAATCCATATATTTCTAATGTCTATCTTCTTAAATTAAGTCATAAATCAAACAATTTATTGAAATATAGAAACTAAGCTGAACCAAAAGTTCAGCTTAAAAAAATTTGCAATGAACAAAGTGGCTGACGCCATGCTTTTCAGCGCAGGAAGCAACTTTGTCAGCCATGCAAAAGGTTCTAAAAGCAAAATAATTTCCTATACGTTAAAAAATATAATACTAAAGAAATTCTAAAGGTTTACGACTTAGAATTTCATCCTTCATTCTGTTGAATCTACGATTTGAGATAGTCTTCCAAGGAAAATATACTTCCATCCCAAAGTACACTTGCGTCTGCATTTCTGCATTCTATTAAGACTATAATTCAAAATAATCATTCAAGAAAAATATACTTTCATCCCCAAATACACTTACGTCTGCATTTCTGCATTCTGCATTCTGAAATACACTCACTTAATTTATATAGTTGTAAAGCCTGCTATTATGAACACTACTCCAAAAAACACAAGAATTATCTCCTCTATGCCCATTTCCTTTTTAGTTACAAGCTTATGAGTATTATCTGGATTTACATATATATCATATCTCTTCCCTACTTCATATGTCTTTTTTATGTATCTTTCATTAAAGCAATCTAATGCACTGTTCTCATAAATTTGTCCATAAATCTCGTAAACAAATCTAGGTTTATACTTAACTCTTCCCTTACCTCTCTTTTCAACTTCTGAACCAACATACTCACCTGTTACTGGCGAAGTACATCTAATCTTATTCAAAAATCCATATGTACCTAAAAATATAAAAATGGCTCCCATTATTGCTCCAATAACAACAGATATATATTCTTGATACTCTAAATATTCTAATACACTAATAACAATACCTACTAAAACAACAGCAGCTGCTGGAACACGAAACTTTATCTTATCTACTGATTCCTTTCTTAATGATCCAATAAGCATAAATATACCTACTGCTACAATTATTAATCCTTCTTTCATTTCTTTATCCTCCGTATATCTAAAATTTTATAGTCCTAATAACTACCCACATAATTTAAGCTAATTCTACCATGTTTTCACTGTGATTCATATGACTATAAAGAAATATAAAGAAAAATATCCCCAGCACATTACGTACTAAGGATATTTTTTTACAAGCCAATTATTTAAGTTATTCCTTTATATCATTTACAATTTCCTCTACAGAAATTCCTCTTTCCTAGTATTTACTCTCACGAACTTTAGAGTATTTACTCCTAAGAACCTTAGAGTTTTAGAGTCATGACTCTAGGCTTTTGATTGTTTAGCTAACCAGCTCCATAAACTTTCTTTTCCCTCTTTACATTCATCATTAAAAACATAAATCCATGAAAAATGTCCTGGATATTCATATGGATTCCCCTCTTCATCCTTGTATAAACCTGAAGTATCCACTACACTATCAAATACAGACTTATGCAAGTTAACATTACTTGCTTTTATTAATCTATCTATTGTTGCTTTTGAATTTTCATTAGGATCTACTCCCCTATCATTTTTTGCATAAGTAAACCATATTGGCACATTCTTAATAGAAGTAATTTCTTCATCACTAATCCAGCTGTCATTATAAGCTTCACATATTGGATAAGCTGCTGCAAAATATTCTGGATCTTGAAATAACATTTTTATTGTCATATATCCACCATTAGAACATCCACCAATATAAATTCTATTTCTATCTATCCTTTCATTAGAATCTACATAATACTTAATCAAATTAAATAATGACTTTGTATAAATTGCCTTTCCATCATTAGTGTATTCAGCATTTCCTGTGCAATCCATCCACATGGTTGGTGACTGAGGAACTAAAACATAAGCTCCTCCAAACTTATTTTGAATTTTATCTTCAATTAATGCTCCTACTCTATTTCCTAAGGTAGTAATAGTTGTATCTCTGCCACCTTCCCCTACTCCATGGAGCCAGATTATTAATGGACTCTTCTTATCATCATCAGGTTCATAGTAAGCATATTTCATAGAAATATCTCCATCTTTTGAGTAAATACCTTCCTTAAATTTATCCACAGTGGGTAAAAACTTAGTCACTTCACTAATTTCTTTTTCAAAAGTTAATATAGCTTTATTCACTGAAGGTCCCCAATCATATCCTGTTACTTCAATATTATATGAACCACTTAATGTTTTATTTTTTCTTAACATAAATATAACCCTCCCACATTTTTTCAAAACCATTTCACTTTTTATTATAAAACTTCCTTTTCGCTTTTTCTTTGCTTCCCCAAATTTTACATACATAAAAAATAAAAAAACTTCAGATACTATAAATAATTGAGTTTACAAAGGAGGCTGTCTTAAATAACATGGCAATTCTTAATAATTTAAAATCTTTTATCCGATCCAAAAGGCTAGCAATAAAGTCTTGTTATTTTTTATCTATTTTAATGTTAGTCTTTATTTCAGCTATTATTATGATAACCAATGATTATCAACAAAATGCGTCTTGTAATAATGTAATTAATACTAGCAGTAAGTATAATTCCTTAAAAACTTTTAATTCTGAAAATAAGGATTATTCTTCCGAAGAGGCAGAAACTTTAAAAACTTTTGTATTTGGATATGTATATAGAAATTAAACTTTATTAACATAGACTTTTAGCTTATTAAATATTATTATTGAAAGAAAAGTTCCTATCATCTAGACATTTAATGTAATTAGTTGTAAAATATACTTATGTAGTTAACTAAGCCCAACAATTTTTTTATATACATTTTTACATTTCCACCCAACGAAAATGTAAAACCAAAAAAAGTTCTAAAATTCAATTTGAATTTTAGAACTTTTTTTACTTTCTAGATTTATTAACAATGTACTCTCTTTCTTCTAAACTTTGTAATAAATATTAATGCAATAATCGTAATTAAAATACTTACTGCTAGTACTAATATATTAACTGGTATAATTGAGTCTCCTACCTTAATAATATTTTTTCTCTGCATCATCATTTCCATCATTTTATTATTCATATTATCTTGTTGTTCAACATTAACTATGTTGTCTGTTTGACCTCCAAGTGCATCAATATCTACTGTTGTTTCTTCATTTCCGTAATCTTCTGAAGGCTGGCTTCCTTCAATTTGTTCTTCAATACTTTTTACTCTATCTATTCCATACTGTTTTAAACTTGGCAAGCTTTTCTTATATTCATCATATGTATAGAAGGCTGTAGGATCCTTTTCAATATAACTTGAAATAAGTTTATCTACTTTATTTATCTCTTCACAGAAATATCCGCTATTTATATATTCATCTTTAATCTGTTGCAAATATTTATGGTATCTTTCTTTATACTCATCTACTGCAAGCAAATTTGATATAAGAGGACTATCTTCCATAGATCCTGTTACTGGAGCATCTATAGGAAAATTAATAACTTCTTGATTTAGAGTAATTCCATCTTTAGTACCTCCCATTTGAACCACTAACTTAAAGAATGCTCCAAAAGATAAATTAAGATCCCATGGAACTATTTGCATCATTCCTTTATCCTCATATAAATAATAATTATGTTTAATATTTCCTGCATAACTATCTAAATTCACTAAAAAAGTATTAACTGCAAAATATCTTAAAACTTCATCTACATCAATACTCTTTTCTAAATCTACACCTTCATTAAGATCTCTAATGCATTTTATAAGCCTTTTTTTATCGCTCTCGCCAGTTTTATCCAATGCAGTGTAATCAAAGATACTTGGATAACTTGAAATCTTATTATCTTTATATACTAGATTTCCACCATTATCATTCATTTTAGCAACTGCTTCAAGTACTGTATTAACATTAACTTCATCATTATCCTGACTATTATCCTGATTTCCTTGCTGCATAATTTCGCCAAATTTATTTTCCTTCATCTGAGCAGTTTCTACCTTATATAAATTACCATATCTGCTTCCATAATTTCTTTCTAAAAATTCTTCTTCTAAAGGTTCTACTGCCAAATATAATCCCCAACCTTTATTATTTACTTTTATATAAGCATAAGCAAATCCAGGAGTTGACACATTCATTTTATTGAACAAATCATAAGACATATATTCCTTCATACTGGTAGCATCACCTATGTTATTATTAAGTACAAATTTAGATAATCCATAAACATTTTGATTATCTACATATTCATCAAGTTTAATTTTAAAACTATATCTCTTTGTATTATCACTAGCTGCAACCTGATATAATGATAGCATTCTCTTTTAGATCTTCAATATCTTTCTTATCTATATCAATATTTATTTGCAATACCTTATTCTTATCAAATAACTTGGTCATATATTCTGGTTCTTGCGAAACTTTATTTGAATTTTTTGAATATCCCGAGCCTAAAATAAATGCCATTGAAATAATAACAGCTAATAACCCGCAAATACCTATTGTTATGCCAGTTGAATACTTTTTATTAAACAATTAGACTCTTCCTCCTTTCAAAAAACTTTTATTATCCCATATAATCTCCATTGTAGCTTACAAGTACTGCATTATTAACATCTTCAATTTTACCTATTTTATTTACAAAATCTGTTGCCATATCATTAAGCTTAACTTCAACAGTAATTTCAATACCTGTCTTATCTGAAACTGTTTTAGACTTAATTATATATTTCTTAACATCCTTTTTTAAGCTTTCTAAAATCTTATTTTCTGCTTTTTCATTATTACAGTTAACAACTAGTACATATGGATTATCCATGCTATCTTTATTTACACATACAACCATAATAATTCCGATTAATATTGCTCCAATAACGGCAAGTCCTATAAATCCAGCCTCTAAAACAATACCTTCACTAATTGCCCAAAAAAAGATATGCTATATCAATTGGTTCTTTTACTGCGCTTCTAAAACGTACTATTGATAATGCACCTACCATACCAAGGGATAAAACTACATTTGAAGTAACACCTAAAATTATAAATGTTGTAATTATTGTCATTGCTAAAAGTGATGTTCCAAATGCTTTTGAATACATAACTCCTTTAAATGTCTTTTTATACACCATCATTATAAAAAGTCCTATTACTACAGCTAATCCAAGAGCTATTATCATGTCTAATGGAGAAATTGCTGTTACATTACTTAAAAAATCACTACTAAATATATCTTTAAAACTCATTTTATTCTTCTACTATTACTATAAATTCAAAAATCATTTAATCTAGTCATACATTCTACATAAAGCATATTTTGATATTAGAAATAGGCTCATCAACCTTTAAACAAAGTCCATTTATCTTTGACTTCTTTTCCAGCTTAATTAAACTTGTATCGTCATTGTAAAATCTAATTCTAAATTTCTCTCTATTATTAAGCCCTAAAGCCTTTTCTGTGAGAACCTTATCATAACAATTATCAAAATAAATACTTCTTATCTTGTATTCACCTTCATCACCAGCATTTAAATCTCTTCCTATTACATGTTTTAACCTACCCATTATACTGTAATAATCAGCAGTATTAATCTGATGCTTTATCTCATGCCTAAACTTCATACACTCTCTCCCCCCTTTTTTAGCAGAATTACTTTACTTAGATACTTTAATCCTTAAAGCTTAAATGAAACTTAAAAAGGTCTGTAACAACTTTATTGCTACAGACCTTTTTAATATTATTAAATTTCATACTCTAATCTTATATTTCTATTTTTAAACCCTATACTATAATAAAACTTTATAGCCTCTTCATTAAAAGACCAAACATTTAATTGAATTTCTGTACATTCTTCTCTTTTAGATATTTCTTTTAAATATTCTAACAACCCTTTTGCAATTCCCATTCTTCTATATTTAGAATCAGTATATATTTCATCTATAAAAAGATACTTGTCCTTTTTCTGAACTATATTTTCCTTTACATTAACTATCTTTCCTGATGCATATCCAGCTAATTCTCCATCAACACTTGCTACAACTATCCTATGAATATCATCCTTTAATAGCCCTAGATATTCTTCTTTAGTAATTAAACTTTCACATTCTCTATATACATCACTTCTATTTTCATAGTGGAGTTTATGAAGCTCTGCTAAAAACTTATCTATATGTATATAGTCTTTTTCTATTGCTTTTCTAAATTTAACTTCCATCTTAAAATCTCCCCTATACTTCTTGCTACTTTTTCATCATAAATGTGAGATGTTCTATTTCTATCCAACATCATTTCACTCCACACATCTCCATCTTCAATAATTCTATTCTTAAATGCAGAACATATAGTGCTTCTTGGTTATAATATCATCATCTTAATCTTTTTCTAACGCTTCTTTAAATCTATCTAAAGCTCTAAAATAATGCTCAATCTTTTCTTTAAATCTTTTGTCCACGTCTTACCTCTTTTAATTTTTTAGCACAAAGTGGCTGACGCCACGCTTTTTAGCGCAGGAAGTCACTTTGTCAGCCATGCAAAAGGTTCTAAAAGCAAAATAATTTCGTATTAAAATACAATTTAATTATTTTGCTTTTTGGTTCTTTTGCGGCCTACAATTATTTTTTAACGTATTTACCAACTTGCATATCAGAAAGCTAGTAATAATCAGCGCTCGCTTTCAAAAAAAAATTTAAATTTCCTATACGTTAAAATATGCTGCCCTTAACAGGCAGCATATCTTCTAGTATCTATTTCTTTCTTTCATAGCTCTATCCATATCTCTTTTTTGAGCTTTTTCAAGTAAAGCATCTCTCTTATCATAGTTTTTCTTACCTTTACATATTCCAAGAGCAACTTTTACCTTATCCTTTTTAAGATATAAAGATAATGGAACTATTGTATAACCATCTCTTTGGATAAGTCCTTGTAATCTAAATATCTCTGATTTATGAAGCAATAATTTTCTTTCTCTTAGTGGATCAACATTAAATATATTTCCTTGTTCATAAGGACTAATATGCATATTCTTTATATAAACTTCACCATTATATATATCTCCATAGCAATCCTTAAGATTACATTTACCATTTCTAATAGATTTAACTTCTGTTCCTACAAGAGCAATTCCTGCTTCTATAGTTTCTTCTACAAAGTAGTCATGTCTAGCTTTTCTATTATCAGCTAAAGTATTACTACTCTTTCTCTTTCTTACCACGCACTCTCACCTACTTTAGGTTTATTTTATATACATTATAATCTATTATCCTAATTCTCTTCAACTTCTTCTTTTAGTTCTTCTTTTATTTTAGGAAGTTTTTCTAAGAATTCCTTAGTTGCTTTAATTTCTTCTTTTTCTTCTTCAGTTTCTACTAATTCAAAGAATATTTCTCTATTAGGAATATCAACCTTGCTGCACTTAACTTTAACAGAATCTCCAAGTCTATAAACATTCTTAGTTCTTTCTCCAATTAAACATAAATGATTTTCATCATATACATAATAATCATCATCAAGAGCAGTTATATGAACTAAACCTTCTATTGTGTTAGGAAGTTCTACAAACATACCAAAAGATGTAACAGAAGATACTATACCTTCAAATTCCTCTCCTAACCTATCAAGCATATATTCAGCTTTCTTTAAGTCATCTACTTCTCTTTCAGCCTGCTGAGCTGTTCTTTCCATTTCAGATGATTGCTTAGCTGCATAATCTACTAAAGTAGTTAACTTCTTAGTTCTCTTTTCATCAATCTTACCATTTAGATATTCCTTAATAATTCTATGAATTTGTAAATCAGGATATCTTCTGATTGGTGAAGTAAAGTGACAATAATACTTAGCAGCTAATCCAAAATGCCCTGTACATTCTGGAGAATATCTTGCCTGCATCATACTTCTTAGAAGCAGTGTGCTTACTACTGTTTCTTCCTTCTTACCCTTAACCTTATCTAATATCTCTTGAAGATTTCTTGGCTTAATTTCTCCATTCCATCTCATAGCATATCCAAGGTTATAGATAAATTCCTTAAACTTTTGAAGTTTTTCTTCGTCTGGTTCTTCGTGAATTCTATATACAAATGGAAGGTTAGCCCAGAACATTTCTTCAGCTACAGTTTCATTACATACAAGCATAAACTCTTCAATGATTCTATTAGCTATCTCTCTTTCATAAGGTTTAATATCTATAGGTTTTCCTAAAGGATCTAGAATAATCTTAGATTCTTCAAATTCAAAATCTATAGCACCTCTTTTTGCTCTCTTTGCATTTAAAATATTACAAAGCTCTTCCATTGCCTTAAAATCATCAACAAGATCTGAATATCTATTGATAAGTTCTTCATCATTATCTCTTAAAATCTTAGTAACATCAGTATAAGTCATTCTTTCATTTGTTCTTATTACTGATTCCATAATTTCATGATCTAAAACTTTTCCCTTATTATCTATAATCATAAAACAGCTTAAAGCAAGTCTGTCTACTCTAGGATTTAAAGAACATATTCCATTTGAAAGTTTCTTTGGAAGCATAGGAATAACTCTATCTATTAAATATACTGAAGTTGCTCTCTTTAAAGCTTCTTTATCTAAAGGATTCTTTTCTCTTACATAGTGAGTTACATCCGCTATATGAACTCCTAACTTATATCTTCCATTTTCAAGTTTTTCTATAGATACAGCATCATCTAAATCCTTAGCATCCTCTCCATCTATAGTAACCATCTTAATATTTCTTAAATCTGTTCTCCTCTTAATTTCCTTTTCGTCTATTGAGTCTTCAATTGTATTAGCATAGTCTAATACCTTTTGAGGGAATTCTTCTGGAAGGCCAAACTTTTTAATAATTGTTAATATATCAAGACCTTTGTCACCCTTTTGACCTAATACTTCTATAATTTCACCTTCAGGGCTTCTTCTCTTATCTGGCCACTTAGTAATTTTAGCAACTACTATATCGCCTTCCTTAGCTCCATTTCTATCTCTTTTTGGAATAAAAATATCTTGATTAATTCTTGTATCTTCAGCAACAACAAAACCAAAGTTTTTACTATCTTCATAGACACCTATAATCTTTGAATTTCCTCTTTCGATAATCTGGCAGACTTCTCCTTCTCTCTTCTTGCCATTCTTATCTTCTCTAGTTATTTGAACAAGAATTTTATCTCCATTCATAGCACCATTAATGCATGAACTTGGAATAAATACATCCTTTTCTCCTTCTTTTTCAGGTATTAAGAATCCATATCCCTTAGCATGTGCCTGCAAAGTTCCTGTAATTAATCCTAATCTTTCTGGTAAAGCAAATTTATCTTTTTTTGTTCTTATTATAAGTCCTTCTTTTTCCATTGTCTTTAATGTCTTTTTAAATGCTCTATATTCATTTTCATTAATATCAAATACAGCTACTAGTTCTTGTATATCCATAGGTCTATATGCTTCTTCACGCATAAATTCAATTAATGCTTTCTTTATCCCCATAAATTTACCTCCTGTTTAAAAATAATTATTAATATATATAATATTTTATCCAAAATTTGCTTATTTTACTCCTTATTCTTACTCCTTAGTATATCTTACCACAAGAATAATACAAATAATATTTTTAATATTTTAACACTTTTGAATCAGCTTTAAACATTACTTGTTTGTATTTTATTTACTCAATTGTATAATATTTATATAATATATTAGAAAGAAGATGATTACATGAAAAAGCGCAATACTTTATTAACCATTTTATTCTTATTTACTCTTTTAACTATCTCATCTTTATTAAATAGATATACTTATGCATATCCAATAAATATTAACTCCTGTACTAATAAATATTATTCAAATACCACTTACTATTATAATGGAAATATAATAACAATGGATGATAATAACCCTTTTGTTGAAGGTGTTTTAACTAGAAATGGGAAAATTATAGGAACAGGCAATATATTTAGTTTATTCGAGTACTTAACTCCTTATACGAAGTTTATTAATCTTAATGGTAATACAATGCTTCCAGGTTTTGTTGATGCTCATAGTCATATAAGCACTGTAGGGCAATATGATTCTTATTCTGCTGATATGGGAATTACTTCAATAGATGAATTTATTAAAATTGGACAAGATAATTTTAAAACCTGGTATAGTAACTCACTAAACAATGGAACTTATGAAAATGGTGACTGGTATGTTGGAAATGGATATGATAACACTCAACTTCCTAATGAAAAGCATCCTACTGCTGATGATTTAGATAAAATTAGTGAAGAAGTGCCTATATGTATTATACATACTAGCGGGCACATGGCTGTAGTAAATCATAAAGGATTAGAAATTCTTAACTACACTAAAGATAGTCCTATGCTTAATCAACTTAAAGAATATATTAAGTTAGATAATAATGGTAATCCTACAGGACTAATTCAAGAAAATGCTTTTTTTAGGTTATATCTAAATCCAAACATTTTATATGATGCAACAAAAACAAATACAAAAGATAATGTTACTCGTTTAAAAGATGCCTGCAATACTTATGCAAGCTATGGTATAACAACAGCACAAGATGGTTCTGGAAGTACACTCCCATCTACTATAAAAACAATGAATGAAAATGGAGATACTCCTCTAATAGATTTAATTCATTACGATGAAATAAAAAATGTTCCTGCTCCATCTAAATATTCTAAATTTCAAAATAGATATAAAGTAGGCGGTGTAAAAATCATTCTTGATGGTTCTCCTCAAGGAAAAACAGCATGGCTTAAAGATCCGTATTATGTTATTCCTGAAGGAAAACCTGCTGATTACTGTGGATATCCATCAAAAACTGATGAAGAAGTTTATAATACTTTAGTTAGTTGTCTTAAACATGGATATCAGGTTCTTGCACATACTAACGGTTCTGCTGCTATTGAACAATTTATAACTCAATTTGAAAAAGCAAAAAATGATACTGGAATTACTACTGATATAAGGCCTGTATTAATACATGCTCAAACTATTACAGAAAATCAACTAAATAGATGTTCACAACTTGGAATTAATACTTCCTTCTTTTGTGATCATGTTTACTACTGGGGTGACTATTATTTATCTTCAATACTTGGACCTGAAAAAGGAAACAAAATAAGTCCTATAGCTTCTGCTTTACGAAGAAATATCAATGTTACTATGCATCAAGATTCACCTATTGTTCCTCCTAATATGTTATTCTCTATTCATAATGCTGTTAACCGTAGAACTAGAAATGGTGTTTTGTTAGGTGGAGAAAATCGTATTAGTGTAATGGATGCTATAAAACTTGTCACAATAAATAGTGCATATCAATCATTTGAAGAAAATACAAGAGGTTCTATAACAAAAGGTAAAATTGCTGACTTCGTAATCTTAGACAAAAATCCATTGACTGTAGATAAATCAACTATCAAAGATATTAAAATATTGAAGACAATAAAAAATGATAAAGTTGTTTATTCATATAATTAAAGACTGCCAAAAGGTTTTAAATTTTTTCTATACGTAAAAAGAAGAAGCTGTACACAGCACTGTACAGCTTCTTCTTTTTGGCATGATATACTATTAATTTTGAGAAGGTTATGTTATAACTAGATTTTGAATAATTATTATCTAGAATAGAATTCGACTATTAGATTCTCATTTATTTCTATAGGGATCTCACTTCTTAATGGCAATCTAGTATAGGTTGCTTTAAAATTATCTAAATCTGCATCAATATAGGGTAACACATTAGTGTGGTTTTTGATGTATTCGGTGTAATTTAGAGACTTTCTTGATTTCTCTCTTAAACTTATTTCGCTGCCTGGTGTAACTTTATATGAAGGTATATCTATCTTCTTACCATCTACAAGGATGTGTCCATGATTTACCATTTGTCTTGCAGCTCTTATGGAATTTGCAAATCCCATTCTATATACAAGGTTATCAAGTCTAGACTCTAGAAGAATTAGTAATGCTTCTCCTGTAGTTCCTTCCTTAACCTTGAAAGCCTCATCAACATATTTTTCAAATTGTTTTTCTAAGACTCCGTAGTAAGCTCTTAGTCTTTGTTTTTCTAATAATCTTATTCCGTATTCTGATAACTTTTTATCTGCCCTGCTTCCGCCATTTCCAGCACGCTTCATTGCTTTTGGATGTCCAATTACATTTAATCCAAGCCTTCTGCATTGTTTAAAACGAGGGCTTCTGTCTCTAGCCATGTTCTTCCTCCTTATTAAATTAACTTATGTATATAATATAGCATAAGTTAATACTAATTGAAAATTGTTATCATCTATTATCAGCCGATTTAAGTAAATTATTTTATTTATTCTCATTTTTTTAAGCTTTTCCAAAGTTTTTATTGATAATATTTTTCATTTGATTTTTCTTATCTATTCTTCTAATGAAAATAAACATGACTCTAGATGATATTTCAATGGCAATATAATTTACTCCAACCTTAGTTTATACCTACGATAAGGATAAATACCTAGTTAATAAAGGTAAAAAATAGAGGGTTCTAATTTCTTAGATTCCCTCTAATTCTCCCAAATATTATTTAAATAAATTCAATATAATTCCACCATACTCTGATATTATTGGTGCAAATACTAATGATACTATAGTCATAAGTTTTATTAATATATTCATTGATGGTCCTGATGTATCCTTAAATGGATCTCCAACAGTATCTCCAACTACTCCTGCCTTATGAGCTTCACTTCCTTTTCCACCAAAAGCTCCGCCTTCAATATACTTTTTAGCATTATCCCAAGCTCCTCCTGAATTTGCCATCATTATAGCCATTAATACACCTGTAACAACACCACCACCTATAAGTCCTGCTAAAGCTTGTGCTCCAAATACTATTCCTACAAACAATGGTACTATTATGGCTAATATTCCTGGTAATATCATTTCTCTTAATGCTGCTTGAGTTGATATAGCAACGCAGGTTGAATAATCTGGTTTATCAGTTCCAGCTAGAATACCTTTCTTTTCCTTAAATTGTCTTCTAACCTCGTCAACCATCTGTCCAGCAGCTTTACCTACTGATGCCATTGTTAATGCTCCAAATAAGAAAGGAAGCATACCACCAATAAATACTCCAATTAAAGTTAATGGGTCTAATAAATCTATTGTTTTTAAACCAATTGTCTGAGCATAAGATGCAAATAAAGCTAAAGCTGTTAATGCAGCTGAACCTATAGCAAATCCCTTACCAATAGCTGCTGTAGTGTTTCCTACCGAATCAAGCTTATCTGTAACTTCTCTTACTTCTGGTTTAAGGCCGCTCATTTCTGCAATACCACCAGCATTATCTGAAATTGGTCCATATGCATCTACTCCTACTGTTATTGCTGTAGTTGCAAGCATACCTACTGCTGATAAAGAAATTCCATAAAGTCCTGTAACTGGATCATTAGCTCCACCAACACCAAAGTATGCAATTATAATTCCTATAACTATAAATATTATAGGTACTACTGTTGATTTCATACCAACTGCAAGTCCTGCAATTATATTAGTAGCAGCTCCTGTTTCAGATTCCTTTGCTATTTGTTTTACGTATTTAAATTCGTCAGAAGTATAAACTTCTGTAATCTTACCTATAATCATACCAACTATAAGTCCTGCAACTACTGGTATAAATAATTTTAAACTTCCAAAAGTAACATTACATAATATTGCACCAAATATAATTGTTAATACACCAGATACTAAACTTCCTGCATTTAATGCTTTTTGAGGATTATCACCTTTATTCATCTTGACAATAAATATACCAATTAATGAAGCTATAATTCCTACTGCTGAAAGTAACATTGGGAATATTGCAGCATCTCTTGAATCAACAATTGTTACAAGACTACCTAAAGTTATTGCTGATATAATTGAACCAACATAACTTTCAAAAAGGTCTGCACCCATACCTGCAACGTCTCCAACATTGTCTCCAACATTATCTGCAATTACAGCTGGATTTCTTGGATCATCTTCTGGTATTCCTGCTTCAACTTTACCAACTAAGTCTGCACCAACATCAGCCGCCTTAGTATATATACCACCACCAACTCTTGCAAAAAGAGCTATTGATGATGCACCAAGACCAAAACCTGTAATATACTCTGTATTAAGATCTAAAAAGTAAGACATTATACCTACTCCAAATAATCCAAGACCTACAACACAAAGTCCCATTACTGTACCACCTGAAAAAGCTATAGATAGTGCTTCCTTAATCCCTGTTTTTGCTGCTTCTGCTGTTCGTACATTAGCTTTAACAGCAATTCTCATTCCTACGTTTCCTGCTACTATAGAAAATATTGCACCCACAAAAAAAGCAATAGCAGTTCTTATATCTAAGAATATAGCTATAGCTGCAAAAACTACTACTATAAACACTGCTAAATACTTATATTCTTTATTAAGGAAAGCCATCGCTCCTTCTTCAATGTGTGACGCGATTTCCTGCATTTTCTTATCCCCACTGTTCTTCTTAACAACTCCTATTGATATAATAGCTGTTGTTATCAATGCTAGTATTCCACAAATTGTTGGTATAAATAATAACTTCATTTCTATCCTCCATCTCCTTTTTAATCTTAGGTAAAACAAACCTAATTAAATACTATGCATTAAAATTTATAAAAATTATTATTTGGCTTAAAAAAATAAAAACGGGAATAAAAAAAAACAGCTATTATTTTTTAAATAGCTGTTTATCTACTAGATTATATTCAATACTAGAGCTATGATAGCAAATACTGTCATACCTAACATTGTTATTCTTTCTAGTCTAACTTCTTTTGTTCTTGCTTTATTCTTCGAATAAAAAGTTTCGTTGCTGCTTCCTTGTACTAAACCACTTAAAGCGTCTGACTTACTTGGTTGCATTAATATAGCAACTATAATTACTATACCTAAAATTGCTTCTAAAACCATTAAAGCTGTTTCCATACTAGGACCTCCTGCCTTATTTAACGTTACATAATTTTATGACAATAGCATAACATATTCTGTATTTTTTTTCAAGTTAAAATATACGTATTGTAATATATTCTATAATTATAAACAGGAGATAAATTAATTTTATTACATTTATTTCTACGAAAACATTTACTTAATGTTAAAGAATGCTTTTCTTCCTCTATATTCAGCTACATCTTCAAGCTCTTCTTCTATTCTTATAAGTTGATTGTATTTAGCAACTCTTTCACTTCTAGCTGGTGCACCAGTTTTGATTTGTCCTGCATTAACTGCTACAACTAGATCTGCTATAGTAGTATCTTCTGTTTCACCGCTTCTATGTGATACAACTGCTGTATATCCTGCTCTATTAGCCATTTCTATTGCATTTAATGTTTCTGTTAAAGTACCAATTTGGTTTAACTTAATAAGTATTGAGTTACCAACACATTTTTCAATTCCTGTTTCTAATCTCTTTGTATTAGTAACAAATAAATCATCACCAACTAATTGAACTTTTTTTCCTAATCTATCGGTTAGAAGCTTCCATCCTTCCCAATCTTCTTCTGCCATACCATCTTCAATAGATATGATTGGATATTTATCTACCCATGCTTCTAGGAAATCAACCATTTCAGAAGCTGATAAAGTCTTACCTTCATGTTCTAAAACATATTTTCCGTTTTCATAGTATTCTGAAGATGCTGCATCGATTGCTATATATACATCTTCTCCTGGTTTATATCCTGCTTTAGTAATTGCTTCTATTATAACTTCGATAGCTTCTTCATTAGATTTTAAGTTTGGTGCAAATCCACCTTCATCACCAATTCCTGTAGAATATCCTTTATCATTTAATATCTTCTTTAATGTATGATAAACTTCTGCACACATCTTTAATGCACATGA
The DNA here is from genome assembly GCA_934746785.1 of uncultured Clostridium sp. Lineage (GTDB taxonomy): Bacteria > Bacillota > Clostridia > Clostridiales > Clostridiaceae > Clostridium. The sequence continues at coordinate 17,076 of CAKVFO010000033.1, forward strand.
GAAAGTTTTTGCTCCAACAGGCATAACCATGAATTCTTGTAAATCTACTGAGTTATCTGCATGAGAACCACCATTAATAATATTCATCATTGGTACTGGAAGAACTTTAGCATTAACTCCACCTATATATTGATATAATGGAATTTGTAATGAATTAGCTGCTGCTTGAGCACAAGCTAAAGAAACTCCTAAGATAGCATTAGCTCCTAATTTACCTTTATTATCTGTTCCATCTAATTCTATAAGAGTTTTGTCTATGTAAGTTTGATCAAAAACATTGCACCCAATAAGTTCTTCTGCAATAGTATCATTTACATTTTGAACTGCTTTTCTTACACTCTTACCCATATAATCATCTTTGTCGCCATCTCTTAATTCTACAGCTTCATAAATACCAGTAGATGCTCCTGAAGGAACTGCAGCTCTTCCCATTGTTCCATCTTCTAGATAAACTTCAACTTCTACTGTTGGAAAACATCTTGAGTCTAATATTTGTCTTCCTACAATATCTACAATTTCCACATAACTTTTCATAAAAATAAGCCTCCTTCAAATCTAATCTTCTTGTTTTTTCCTATCTTTTTTAACAACAAAATTAGTTTTCTCAAAAGGAGGCTTTATTATTCAACTTTATAGGTAATCATCTTCATTATCTCTCTTATACTTATCCTTAAGTTTTTCTTTTGCCCAATACTTATTAAATTTATATCTCCACTCTCTGCTCTTCTTCTTATTAATCTCTTCTATATACATCAAGAATTCATCAAGCACTCCAAGTTTAAGAAATCCCTTCATTAAATGTCTAGGATAATCAATTTTTCTCTTAAAGCACTTTTTAGGATCTATAAGCATTATCTTATTGTTATCTCCCACCATTATATCTTTACATCTTGTATCTATTTTTGAAAAATTAATTTTTTTAAATTCTTTTGTAAGTTTATAAATATTAAGTGCTATTTCTTTATTTAGGCCATTCATTTTTATGTATTTGTGAAGGGGTATTCCATCAACCATTTCTCTTACAATATAAAGTTTACCTATTGAATAAACCTTAGGAAAATATTTTGAGCCTTTAACTTTAACTAACACATAAGATTCATCTAAACATACCTTTTCTTCAACAAATATCTTTATTACTTTATGTTCTGGCAGCTCATATACCACTCCATTATTCCCTTGTCCTAAGAATTTAGCACTTTTAAATAGTTCCTCAGTTTTTTTGTCAAAATTAGCTGAATAACAATGATACTTCTTCAAATAAACTCTACCTTTAAATTACTCTCATATAAATATATGATTAATTCAAAAATTATATTCATCTATTCAAAAAAGCTTATTATAAAAGTTGTACCCCTTCCTTTTTCACTCTTTAATTTTATTTCTCCATTTTGTTCTTCAATAATACTTTTAGCTAAAGAAAGTCCTATACCTATACTTGTAGGATTCGTACTATTTTCTCCTTTATAAAATCTTTCAAAAACCTTCTTCTGCAGTTCTTCTGATATACCTGGTCCATTGTCTTTTATATATATTTTAGTTATTAAAGAACCTTTATGAACATCTATATTTATATCTCCACCTTCTTCTGTATGTTCCACTGCATTTTTTACTATATTTGATATTGCTTCTGCAAGCCACTCCCTATCATGTCTTACTTCTGCTTCTAAGTCTCCAGTAAAAGTTAAATTCTGATTCTTATTTTTTATATTCTCTAATAAGGATGACACTGATATTTCTAATGTCTCTTTTAGTGGCTGTTCATATATATTGAATTTTATAACATCAGCCTCTAACCTCCCCATTTTTAGGATATTCATTATAAGCCATTCCATTCTTCTTAACTGTTCTTCAGATGACTTTAAGAATTTCACTCTATCTTCATAAGGCATATTTTCATTTTCTATCATTAAATCATTAAACATAACTAATGATGCTAAAGGTGTTTTTAATTGATGTGATATATCTGATAAAAAGTCTTTTAAATTTTCTTTATCTTTCTTTAATAAATCTATTGAATTATTAACTCTATCGCCCATATAGTTCAATGAAGATATAAGTTTTGCCATATCGCCTTCTTTTTCTTCCCCTTCTATTTCTTTATATTTACCTTGTGACATAGCATCAGTATTATCAATTATCTCTTCAATTTCTTTATACATTACTTTTAATTGTTTCATAAATAATAAATATACAGTTGTTATAAAAACTACTCCAATTGCCCCAAATACTATTATTGTTTTGTATAGTATTTCTTTTAACATATCATTGCTTTCTAATGTCATTTCTTCATTGTAACCATAGCTTCTTAAGATTTTTTTTGCCTCTTCTACTTTTGTTTCATCAGGTCTTTTTATAAATGTTTTTATTGTGTCTAAATCTCTTTCACCATCAATTATAGAAGCATATATTACTATATTTTGTTTTATCATATTTTTCTTTATAAAACTATTTATATAGTAAGCTGCTGAAACTATTGTTAGTATTCCTGCTATCAGTACTATTAAATATTTTATAGTTAATTTTTTCACTTCTGGATTTGTAAATATTTCTCTATTCTTCATCTAACCACTTATACCCTATTCCCCTCACAGTTTCTATATATTTATTATCTTTGTCTTCTAAAAGTTTTTCTCTTAACCTCTTTATATAAACAGTTAAAGTTTTTTCTTCAATAAAGTCTCCCTCTACATCCCAAAGCTTCTCTAGAAGTTGTTTTCTTGTAAGAACATTTCCTTTATTTTTTAATAATAATAACAGTAATTTATATTCTGCTGATGTTAACTGAAGCTTCTCTTCACCTTTATACACTTCATATTTAAGAGGATATACTATTAAATCTCTTGTTATTATTTTATCTGTATTATTTTCTTTATTTATGCCTCTTCTTCTTGATACTGCATTAATTCTTGCTATAAGTTCCCTTACTCTAACTGGTTTTGTTATATAATCATCTGCTCCCATATCAAGCCCTAATACTATGTTAACTTCCTCATCACAAGCTGTTAAAAATATTATTGGTGTATCTTCTTTAGTTCTTATTTCTTGGCATAAATCATACCCACTGCCATCTGGAAGTGTCACATCTAGCAGTATCATATTTATTTCATTATTTTTATAGTTACCTCTAGCCTTTTTTAATGTATCTGCTGTAATAACATTAAATCCCTCATTTTTTAACGAGTACTCAATTCCCATAGCTAATGTTCTATCATCTTCTACTAATAAAATATTCATTAATATCCCCCGCTCTAGTTTTAATAACTTAATTATATCAAAGTTAACTTTTTAATAAAAATAATCAGACCACAAAGTCTTGCGGCCTCATTATTTTTATTCATCATCACTTATTCCTTCAACTATGCTTAATTTTCTTAACTTTCTTAAAGGAATTAATGTAGCAATATAAGTTATTAAAATTGCAGCTACAATTGATCCTATAAATGCTGCGAAATCAAATTTGTATTCTATAACTGCCATTCCCATTGTTAATTTTACTAGTACTGCTAATAATACTGCTGATATTACTCCACCAAATATTCCTGATATTATTCCATAAAGTGTTCCTTCTAATATTACGCTCTTGTTTAACTGCTTTTCTGTCATTCCTATTGCTTTTAAGATAGAGAATTCTCTCTTTCTTATTATTATGTTTGTTGAAATTGTATTTAATATATTTACTATTGATATTATTGTTATTACTATGATAAAGCAGTATACAAAGAATTCTACTTGATTAAATAGTTCTTTTATAATACTTAATTGTTGGCTTAAATCACCATAAACATATCCATTTGCTTTTTGTACTGAATCAAAGTATTCTATTGCTTCACTTTGTCTTTGTGTGTTACCATCAAAGTCAAAGGCTAATGAATTTACTTTAAACTGACCTATATATTTGTTATAACATTCATGACTCATAACTATTCCAAGTTCATCTGTTTCATATTGCCCGTATATTGGATCTTTTTCGGCTATAGCTATTATTGGAACTTCTACATAGTCATTATTATCTATAGCTCTCTGCTTATCTTCAGTTGTAAATGGATTTTGAGAATTTAATGGTTTTGCTATTCTTATGCTGTCTCCAACTTTATAATTAGTCCCTCTTATTACTTCGTTTTTTCCATTTTTATTAGAAATTTTTCTGCCATCTATTAATACAACCCCTGAAGTATCATCAATATTTCCTTCTTTTATATAGTTAGACGCTAAATTCACTACATTTTGTTCACCTGCAATACAGCTGGCTGATACTGTTGAAACATTATTATAGAAAATACCATTTCTATTTAGTGCTATCTTATGTCCAACTTCTTCTTCATATTTCTTATTTAATTTATCTTCTGGAACTAATAGCTGATAATTTGTATTATGCATTTTATAAATTGTGCTAATAAAATCTTGTTTTTCTATTTTTTCTATTTCTTCATTTGTAAAATCATCATAGTTACCTTTTACTAATTCTGAGTCATAGCTCATAGTTCCATATAAATCTAATAAAATCTGTTTACTGAAATCTAAGAATCCATAGAATACATTGAACATTATTAGTGAAATTGTTAGTGCTATTACTGTAATAATGAATCTTGCTGGTGTTCTTCTTATATTTTTATAAGCAAGGCTTCCTTCTACTCCAAATATCTTTCCTATAATTCTTCCTTTTCTTCTTTTTACTCTTCCAATACTTATTTCTTTATTATTTCTCATTGCTTCAACTGCTGAGACTTTTTTTGCTTTTCTTGATGGTCCCATAATTGATATTAAAATTGTTACTGATACTATTGCTGCTGTTAATATTAGAATTTGTGGATAGAAATGTACTGTGAAACTATCCATAAATAGAAGTTTTTCTGTTCCTAGAAAAATCTTTATTCCAAATTTTAATCCAAAGAATCCTAGTATACATCCAATAGGAAAGGATATTAATCCTATTAGTGCACCTTCTTTTAAAATAATTCTTCTTATCTGCTTTGGAGTTGCACCAATTGCTTTTAAAATGCCAAAATATTTTATTCTTTCTATTACTGAAATATTGAATGAATTATAGATTACTGTTACTGTACATACTACTATTACTGCTATTACAAAGGCTGCCATACTATTTAGTGATTTTGTGATAGCTGAACTTCCACCATTACCTGTTAGATAAAGTAATTCTGTATTTCCATGTTTCTTTTCTCCTATGGACTCTACACCTGCATCTTTTAATACTTTGTCTACAATGTTTTGTTTGTCTTTTTCTGATTTTATATTTAAATATACATCATATTCATCAACTGGATTTAAATCATCTTCATTTAGGTAAGTATATAGTCCTATTGGAGCATCACTCCTATAGTTGCTGCCCTCTGTAATTCCAACAATCTTAAATTGTTTTTCACCTTCTGGTAAAGCTAATGTCACTGTATCATTTACTTCTACATTTAAAAACTTTTTAGAATTAATATCTATTACTACCTCATGCTCTTCTTTTGGTGCTTCACCTTCAATTATTTTTTCACGCTTAACCTTATCATAGTAGTTAGTACTACCTTTATATACAAGTCCGCTTCTTTCTGTTCCCTTGATTAAACCTATTTTTTCTATATTGACGGTATAAATTGAAGAATCTTTAACTTCCACATTATTTGCAATATTTTTTGCTTGTTCATCATTTAAATCTGATATTCTAAACTCATAGTCACTTATTTGTCTTTCTTCTTCAATCATTGCACTTTTAAAACTAAGTAGGAATGTTCCAATTGCAAATATTAGAACTGTAGCCATAGCTACTCCTAATATAGTTAGGATTGTTCTCTTCTTATTTTCCTTCATATACTTGTTAGATATCTCGCTATAACTTTTCATGTCTACGCCCCCTATCTAACAACTTTTCCATCTCTTATTTTTATAATTCTATCTGTATTTTCTGCAATGCCTAAATCATGAGTTATTACTATTGCTGTTTGATTGTATTTTCTTATTGATACCTTAAGCATTTCCATAATTTCTTTTGAATTCTCACTATCAAGATTACCTGTTGGTTCATCAGCTAGTATTATTGATGGCTTATTGATAAGTGCTCTTGCTATAGCAACTCTTTGCTGCTGTCCTCCTGAAAGTTCTGAAGGAAGATGATTTAATCTTTTCTCTAACCCTAAAGTCTTTATTAAATCATTGAAATACTCTTCATCAACTTTTTGATGATCCAAAAGTGCTGGCATCTTTATGTTTTCTTCCACTGATAATACAGGAATCAAATTAAATGATTGAAAAACAAATCCTATATTTCTTCTTCTAAATACTGCAAGCTTTTCTTCGTTTAATTTATAAATATTCTTTCCATCTATAATTACATTTCCACTTGTGGGTCTATCAACGCCGCCAAGCTGATGTAGTAATGTACTCTTACCTGAACCACTAGCCCCTATAACTGCAACAAATTCTCCTTTTTCAACTTCTATATTTACATTGTCTAATGCAACAACCTTATTATCCTTTTTTCCATAAACCTTACTTAAATTTTCTACTTTTATTATGCTCATTATTATTTACCTCCACTGATTTTATACTTATATAATAAAGTCTATATATTACAAATCAGCCTATAGATTTATTACAATTTTGTAATAAAAGTCTCCCATAGTAAACTAAAATCCCCATATCATGCAGTGTTTTAAATAAATGTTGTTATTTTTTTGCTTATACCTTACATATATCCCTGCTCTTTATAAAAGTAAACAAGCTTGATAAATCCTCTAATATTTTAATCCAGCCTATTTGTTTCTTTAAATTATCCAAAATAAACCATGATAAATACTTTTCTAAATACTTAGTTGCAATACCTCTAAAGTTCATAAACCATAAATGAACTAACTTATTAAAGAATTTAATTCTCATTTCTTCTTTATGTTCTTTAACCATTTCCTTATTATGATCCCTAGCTATCTTAAGTAAATATCTATCACCATAAGGTACTATATATGAATTCTTTTTTATTTTTCTGTATACTTTATCATTGAATATCTTATAACTCCACAAATCCTTACATAAAGGTAATGAAATCATAGTATCCTTTGAATCAATGCTTACTATAACTATTATATTTTTTCTGTCTACTGTACATATATTGCGTGCTCCCTTAAAATTTTCTCTAATTAATGTCTTTGCTATATGAACCTCACCCTCTAGGCTTTTTAATTCTTCAGAGGTATTTATTGCAGATAAGATTTTATGTCTCCAATAAAATGCTGTTGTCAAACTAATATCTAACTCTTTGGCACAATGCCTTAAAGTCTGTTTTTCAATAAACAATTCTATAAATCTAATCCATGTTTCAGATGACTTTTTCGAATATTCATATACTGTATTAGTTCTAAGAGAAAAAGTTTTATTACACCCCTTACACTTAAATCTCTGTACACCTAAATATTTACCATGTTTAATAAACTTTTTAGAATTACAATATGGACATTTTTCTACTGTATGATGCTGCATTTGGCCTTTCAATAAGAAATCTATATAATCATTAAATTTACTTAATCCAATATCATTTTTAAGCATAAAATACACCTCCTATTGAAATACTCTCCAATATTAAATAACTTTAAACCATAACAACATTTATTTATTACAGATACTGAAGAAGTAAAAGTATACTTATTATGTATACCTAAAATGTCTCATATCACTAGTCAAAAAAATAGATTTAAGAAACATACTTTTCTATACACTAAAAAAGACTATTTAAAAAGCAATTAAGCTTTTTAAATAGTCTTTTTAACAACCAACAGAATTATTTAGTTATTAGGCATTCTCCAGTCATTTCAGCTGGTACTTCAACACCCATTTCATTTAACATTGTTGGAGCTATGTCAGCAAGTTTACCTTCCTTAAGCTTTCTTCCATCAACATGGTTAGTTACCCATATAAATGGTACTGGGTTAGTTGTATGAGCTGTAAATGGATTTCCTGTTGAGAAATCTATTTCTGTTTCTGCATTACCATGGTCAGCAGTTATAAATAATGTTCCGTCCTTTTCTAATATCTTATCTACAACTTTTCCTAAACATTCATCAACAGTTTCTACAGCCTTAACAGCAGCTTCAACTACTCCTGTATGTCCTACCATATCAGGGTTAGCATAGTTTAATATGATCATATCATATTTATCTTCGTCTATTCTACTTAATAATTCTTCTGTAACTTCATAAGCTGACATTTCTGGTTTAAGATCATAAGTTGCTACCTTTGGTGATGGTATAACTTTTCTATCTTCACCTGGATTTTCTTTTTCTACTCCACCATTAAAGAAGAATGTAACGTGAGCATATTTTTCAGTTTCAGCAATTCTTAATTGGTTTAATCCCTTTGAAGAAACATATTCACCTAATGTATTTACAAGAGTTTGTGGCTTGAATGCTATGTTTACACCTTCTAAAGTCTTATCATATTGAGTCATAGTTACAAATGTAAGATTTAAAGTTTCTCTTTCAAATCCAGCAAATTCTTTATCGTTTATAGCTCTAGTTATTTCTCTAGCTCTATCTGGTCTGAAGTTGAAGAATACAACTGAGTCTCCATTTTGAATTGTTGCAGTTGGAGCTCCATTTTTCATTATTACACATGGTAATACGAATTCATCAGTCTTGTTGTCATGGTATGAATTTTCTATAGCTTCTACAGCTGAAGAAGCAGTTTCACCCTTACCTAATACTAATGCATTATAAGCAAGTTCAACTCTTTCCCATCTATTATCTCTGTCCATTGCATAGTATCTACCACTTAAAGTAGCTAACTCACCAACACCAATTTCTTTCATCATAGCTTCAGTTTTTTCTACAAATTCTTTACCTGATGATGGTGGTACGTCTCTACCATCCATGAATGCATGAACATATACCTTTTGAAGCCCTTCTTTTT
>CAKVFO010000034.1 GCA_934746785.1 uncultured Clostridium sp.
GGATAATTGCTTCAAGTGTAACTGGATTTGTAATTGGGATTTCTAAAAGAAGAATAGGTATATCTGAAGGCGAATTTAATAAAAAGCAGATGATTTATTTTAATATATATCAGGTTATTGCTAATGTTTTAGCATGGTTCATAGTAGCGCCAACTTTAGATATTGTAATTTATAGTGAACCTTTAAATAAGCTGTATTTACAAGGTGCAGTTGCAGGAATATCTAATATTATAATAGTTGGAATATTAGGAAGTACGTTGTTATATACATATGCCAAAACTAGAGTTAAAAAGGGAAGCTTAGGTAAAGGTAGTGGAGAGGTTATAGAAAGTGAAGAAAAGCTGCAATTAGTTAATGATGTTATATCAGATGAAGACTCTAGAAAGGTTGTAATTGAATTTAAAGATTTTTCTTTTAAATATAATGCACAAAAAGAGCCAACATTAAAAAACATAAACTTAAAGATATATAAAGGTGAAAAAGTACTTATAGCAGGGCCTTCGGGTTCAGGGAAAAGTACACTTTCTAATGCTTTAAATGGATTAATACCATTTTTATATGAAGGTAAAATAACAGGTTCTTTAAAGATAAATGGAAAAGAAACACGAGAGTTAAGCGTTTCTGAATTATCTAATATGGTTGGAACTGTGCTGCAAGATCCAGATAGTCAGTTTATAGGACTTACAGTAGCTGAGGATATAGCATTTAAGTTAGAGAACGATTGTGTTTCTCAAGATATAATGAAGAATAAAGTTGAGGAAGTTTCAAAAATAGTTGGAATAGATACTCACTTAAAGTCAGCACCTCATAATCTTTCAGGAGGACAAAAGCAAAGAGTAACTCTTGGAGGAGTTATGGTATCTGAAGCAGATATATTATTATTTGATGAACCTTTAGCAAGTTTAGATCCAGCAACAGGAAAAGCTTCTATCGAACTTATAGATAAAATTCAAAAAGAAGAAAATAAAACTATTATAATAATAGAACATAGATTAGAAGATGTACTTCATTGTGATATTGATAGAATAATAATAGTTGATGAAGGAGTAATAGCAGCAGATCTAACGACAGATGAACTTTTAAGTTCTAATGTTTTAAAAGAAACAGGAATAAGAGAGCCTTTATATATAACTGCATTAAAATATGCGGGTATAGAAATTAATAAAGAAATAAAACCAAAATTTGTTGAAACTTTAGAAGTGGATAAAGTTAAAGATAACCTTAAAAGATGGTATGCAGAAAGTGATTTGCCTGTAGAAGAAAGGGAAAGAGATACTCTCCTTGAATTAAAAAATGTTAAGTTTAGTTACAATGAAAATAAAGAAATATTAAAAGGTATTTCTTTTAAAGTTAATAAAGGTGAAATGATAAGTATAGTAGGCAGAAATGGTGCTGGAAAATCAACTATTTCTAAGCTTATAAGTGGTTTCTATAAACCAACTCAAGGTAAAATTTTATTAAATGGCGAAGATATGGTGGGTTTAAGTATTAAAGAACGTTCTGAGAAAATAGGTGTTGTTATGCAAAATCCAAATGCCATGATTTCAAAATCTATGATTTTTGATGAAGTAGCTTTTGGTCTTAGAATTAGAGGAATTGCTGAAAAAGAAGTTAAGGATAGAGTCTATGAAACTTTAAAGGTGTGTGGCTTATATGAATTTAGAAACTGGCCTATATCAGCTTTAAGTTTTGGACAAAAGAAAAGAGTTACTATAGCATCTATATTAGTATTAAATCCAGAAATAATTATATTAGATGAACCTACAGCAGGTCAGGATTTTAGACATTACAGTGATATCATGGAATTCTTAAGAGAAATAAATAAAACTGGTGTTACAGTTATTATTATAACTCATGATATGCATCTTATGCTTGAATATACAAATAGAGCCATAGTTTTAGCAGATGGAGAAAAGCTGGCAGAAGATAGTACAGCAGATATACTAACTAATAAAGAAGTTATAGAAAAAGCTAATTTAAAAGAAACGTCTCTTTATGAACTTGCTGTGAAGGCGGAAATAGACAATCCTAAGCAGTTTGTAAAAAGATTTATTAATTATGACAGGATGGTAAGAGACATATGAATACAATGTTAGAATATCAAGATTTGGATTCACCTATTCATAGGCTTAGTGGTGCTTCAAAACTTATTGCATTAATTCTATGGGCTGTAGCTTCAATGATTACATATAATACTTTTGTTCTTGTAGGAATGTTTATATTTAGTTTGATAATATTTAAAATTTCAAAGGTACCTTTTAAAAAGGTTTCCTTCATAGTATATTTTATATTAATATTCTTACTTATAAATAATATAGCTATATTTATATTTTCACCTATGCAGGGAGTAGAAATTTATAATAGCAGAACAGATTTATTTAAGATAGCAGGTCCCTATACAGTTACATTAGAACAATTATTTTATCAATTTAACATAACTATTAAGTATTTTTCCATTATACCTATAGCTTTATTATTTGTTGTAGCAACCAATCCAAGTGAGTTTGCTGCATCATTAAATAAGATAGGTGTTAGTTATAGAATAGCTTATGCAGTTTCAATAGCTTTAAGATATATACCAGATGTACAAAGAGATTATATTGAAATTTCTTTTGCACAGCAGGCAAGGGGAATAGATATGTCTAAAAAAGAAAAGCTATCTAAGAGAATAAAAAATGCATTATCAATATTAATGCCTCTTATATTTTCAAGTTTGGATAAGATAGAGACTATAAGTACAGCTATGGAGCTTAGAGCTTTTGGAAATAAGAAAAATCGTACATGGTATAGTGCAGAACCATTTAAAAATATAGATTATATTACAATTTTTATAATGGTTTTAATATTAGTTATATCAATTGTAGCTAATATATATAATGGAGGACGTTTTTATAATCCATTTTAAATTAAGACAGCATATAAAATAAGCTGTCTTAGACTGTAGACAACTAACTTAATTTTCAAAGTTAGTTGTTTATTTATATATAATAGTATTAAATTATCAAATGTTTTTTATAGTTTAATTTGTAATCTACTATATAAATAGTGTAAAATAGTAATTGTATTAATTTGAAAAAATTCATAGTATATAAATTTAGATAAGGAGAGACAAATATGAAGAAATATTCTATTGGAGTAGATATTGGTGGAACAACTGTAAAGATAGGGTTATTTAAAGCAGAAGGTGAATTATTAAAAAAGTGGGAGATTGTTACTGATAAAAATGAAAACGGTACACATATACTTGGAGATATTGCTGAATCAATAGAAAAGGTGTTAAAAGAAGAAAATATAAGTAAAGATGATGTACATGGAATAGGAATTGGAGTTCCAGGACCAGTAAAATCAGATGGAACTGTTGTTAAATGTGTAAATCTTGGATGGGGCATATTCAATGTAGAAGAAGCTTTAGGATCTATTATAGGATTAAAGGTTAAAGCTGCTAATGATGCTAATATAGCTGCCTTAGGTGAATCATGGCAAGGTGGCGGAAAGGGATATGATAACATGGTTATGGTAACTCTAGGAACTGGAGTTGGCGGTGGTGTTATCATCGACGGAAAAATATTAGCTGGTGTAAATGGAGCTGCAGGTGAAATAGGACACATTAAAGTTTCTGATGATGAAACAGAAAAATGTGGATGTGGAAAGACTGGATGTCTTGAGCAATATGCTTCAGCAACAGGTGTTGTTAGAATGGCCAAGAAGATGATGGCAGAAAAGGACATGCCTTCAGCTTTAAGAAACATTGAAGATGTAACTGCAAAGGATGTTTTTGATAATTCTAAAGAAGGAGATGAATTAGCTTTAGCAGTATTAGATAAATTCGGTAAACTTTTAGGAACAGCACTAGCTCATATATCATGTGTATGTGATCCAGAAGTATATGTTATCGGTGGAGGAGTTTCTAGAGCAGGTCAAATTATAATAGATAAAATAGTTGATAACTATAAAGAAAGTGCTTTCCATGCATCAAGAAATGTTAAGTTTGAATTAGCGCTATTAGGAAATGATGCAGGTATATATGGTGGAGCTAGACTTTGCCAACAAATATAGAAATATAGAAATATAGATAAAAATAAGCTGTCACACTAAAGAAAGGTGTGGTAGTTTATTTGTGTGTAAAAATGATTAATAGTGTAGTAATTGACATAAATTATCAATAAGATTATACTGGAATATATAAATGGAAAGTATTATCAATTAAGGAAGCGATTAATATATGTATTTAGAAGTGAATAATTTGAAAAAGTACTACTCATCAGGAGGAAATAGGACTCAAGTATTGAAAGGCGTTGATTTATCTATAGAAAAAGGGGAGATAGCAGTACTTCTTGGAGCATCTGGTTCTGGTAAATCTACTTTATTAAATATAATTGGAGGTATAGAAGATTTAGATGAGGGAGATATAAAGGTAAATGGCAAGTCTATTACTGATATGAGAACAAAGGATTTGTCTTTATATAGACGAGAAAATATAGGCTTTATATTTCAGTTTTATAATCTAATTCCTAACCTTACTGTTAAAGAAAATATTGAGGTATGTGAATATATAAGTAAAAATCCATTAGAAATAGATGATTTAATTAAAACTTTAGGCTTATGGGAACATAAAGATAAGTTTCCTAATCAATTATCAGGAGGACAGCAGCAGAGGTGCGCTATAGGACGTGCTATTGTTAAGAATCCTGATATTTTATTATGTGATGAGCCAACAGGTGCCTTAGATTATAAAACTTCTAAGGAAATACTAGAGCTTATAGAAAAGGTTAATAAAAAATATAACAATACAATAATAATAGTTACTCATAATGATGCTATAAAAAATATGGCACATAAAGTTATGAAAATGAAGGATGGATTAATAACTAAAGAATATAAAAATGAAAAGATAGTGCCTGCACATGACTTGGAATGGTAGGTGATTATACATATGAAGAATCCATTGAATAAAAGATTAATTAGAGATTTAAAGAATCATAAAGGAAGATATATATCAATATCTGTTATGCTTATTTTAATAATATCATTATTATCAGGTTTCTTAGCAAATGTAGTAAGTATAAAAGATGGAATTAAGGATAACAAGGAAACATATAAAGTGGAAGATGGTTCATTAGAGTCATTTTTTGAGTTACAGAATAGTACTATAGAAAAAATAAAGGATTTAGATGTTCAGATATATGAAAATTTCTATAAAGATGAAAATGTTTTAAAAGATAGGAAGTTAAGAATATATAAGAATAGGCAAGATATTAATATTCAAGTTATTACAGAAGGAAACATGCCAGAAAATGATGATGAGATTGCTATAGATAGGCTTTTTGCAAAGCAGAATAATTTAAAAGTAGGATCAAAGTTAGATATTGATGATAAGGAATTTAAAGTGACAGGAACTATAGTATTACCAGATTATACCTCTTTGTTTGAAAACAATTCAAATATAATGATGGATGCAATTCATTTTGGAGTAGCTATAGTAAGCAAGGAATCATTTGAAGATGTAATTTCATCTAATAGTAATTTTAAATACTCATATTATTTTAATAATAGAAATTTAGATAAGCAAGAAAAGAATGATTTGTCAGAGCATATTGAGAAGATACTAGTAGAGGATTCTGTAAATATAAAAGATTTTTGTATTCAGAAAAATAATCAAAGTATATCATTTGTTGAAGAAGATATGGGATCTGATGAGCCTATGATGAAGGTATTTTGTTATTTATTAATTATAGTAATGGCATTTGTATTTGCAGTTATAGTTTCAAGTACTATAGAGGAAGATGCAGCAATTATAGGAACTTTATTAGCTAATGGTTATAAAAAAGTTGAAATATTATTTTATTATATAAAAATGTCTATAATTGTAACTCTGATAAGTGCGTTAATAGGAAATATATTAGGGTATACTATAATGCCTAAAGTCTTTAAAACTATGTACTATAATAATTATAGTCTTGCAGATTTTAAAATTGAGTTAAATATGGATGCAGTAATTACAACAACAGTTATACCAATATTTATTATGTTTCTTATAAACACTTTATTTATTACCCGTAAATTATCCTTATCTCCTTTAAAGTTTATGAGAAAAGAATTGAAGAAAAATGATAGAGGAAAAGGCGTCAAACTTCCTAAAATAAGCTTTTTAAGTAGATTTAGATTAAGGGTAATTATTCAAAATAAGGCTAGTTTCTTTATATTATTCATAGGAATTTTATTTGGAAGTTTAATTTTAATATTTGGTATGTGTATGGAGCCAGTTATTGAAAAGTATATTGAAGATATCAAAGACACCGCAATTTCAGAATATCAATATATATTAAAATCACCTGTAGAGATAGAAGAGAATGATATTGAAAAGTTCACTATAAGTAATTTAGATTATTACTTTGATAAGATTGATAAGAATATGTCTATATCTTTTTATGGAATAGATGAGGATTCAACTTATGTAAAAGATTTAAATATAGATAATAATGAAGTCTATATTAGCGATGGCTTTATGAAAAAGATAAAAGCAAAAGTAGGAGATACTATTGTATTTAAAAATCCTTACACTGAGGATGAATATAGTTTAAAGGTAGCTGGAACTTACAATTATTCAAGTGGACTTGCTGTATTTATGAAAAGAGAAAATTTAAATGACTTATTAGAGTATAATAGAGATTACTTTAATGGATATTTTTCTGAAAAGGAGCTAGATATTGATGATATTTATTTAGCATCTACAATAGAAAAAGATGATATGATTAAATTAGGAGAGCAGATGACAGATTCTTTAGGTGAGACAGCTTATATATGTATATTTGCTTCTGTAATTATGTATATGGCGTTAATGTATGTTTTAACAAAGGTGGTAATAGAGAAAAACTCTCTTTATATATCTTACATGAAAGTTTTTGGATATAATAATAAAGAAATAAAGAAATTATACCTTAATGCAGTTACTATTTTTGTTCTAATATCTTTAATTATTCAGATTCCTTTAGAAGACTATCTATTGAAGAAGTGTTTTGATGCAGCCTTATTAAAAGTAAGCGGATATCTAGAAGTTTTTGTACCTTGGTATGTATATATTATAGTAATTGTTATGGGAGTTGTATCTTATACAGTTATTAATGCTCTTCATATGAGAGATGTAAATAAAATTGATATGTCTGAAGCTTTGAAAAATAGAGAATAGCCTAAAATAAAGACAAAATAATTTTAAGGAAGCTATGGTGCTCTTATGATAATAGGGTATTTATATGGAAGAAGTGAAAGTACAGAGCAGAATGAAACCGCAGCTTATACAAGACAGTTAATGACTGCTGTTAAAGGTATATTAGTTTAACTAATATGCTTTTTAGTTTGGTTTGGATATAATATCAGTAGGAGATAAAAACACAGCTCTGTTGGTAGTCAGAGCCTATATATATATTATAGCAGTAACTTGCCCTCCTGGGGTTGTCCGTTCTCTGTAATATTTCATTTACAGGAGGAACAGCATATGATAATTTCAGTTAAGTTAACAGTTTTCTTTAATGATCCTTTTTGTATTGGAATTTTTGAAAGTTACAATGATAAGAACTATAAGGCATGTAAGGTTACCTTTGGAGCAGAACCAAGAAATGATGAAGTTTATGATTTTCTTTTAAAAAATTATTACAAACTAAATTTTTCTTCTGAAGAAAAGTTAGATAAAAAGATGGTTCATAAGAAAGAAAATCCTAAAAGACTTCAAAGGGCTATAAGGAAAGAAGTTAAGGGCAATGGAGCTTCAACTAAAGCTCAAGAAATTATTAAAATGCAGTATGAAGAAAAAAGAAAAACATAAAGGTCATTAAAAAAGAGCTGTTATGCTAAACTGAATAGCATAA
Organism: uncultured Clostridium sp.; assembly: GCA_934746785.1. Classification (GTDB taxonomy): domain Bacteria; phylum Bacillota; class Clostridia; order Clostridiales; family Clostridiaceae; genus Clostridium. Next base: position 7,863 of record CAKVFO010000034.1, read on the forward strand.
CAGCTCTTAACTTTATTATTCAGTTAACACAGAATCCTCTGCAGCTGTTTCTTGTAAAAATGGTTTTAATATTTTATCTACCTTAGGCATAAAGAATTGAATAGTAGGTCCTTGGCATAAAGCGGCAATTATTGTTCCTATACCAACAATTCCTCCTAAGAAGTATCCTATTACAAGGAATGATAAATCAAGAGTTATACGAATCCATCTATATTGAAATTTTAATTTTTCTTGAAGCATTAGAGGGATTAAATCATTTGGAGCAACTCCAAGATTTGCACTCATAAGCATTGAAAAACCAATTGCTATTATTACACATCCTAAGAATAAAATTATACATTTAATTATTAGATTATAGCTTTCAAAAGAAACTGAATCTAATACATTACTCATTAAATCAATAAAGAATCCAGCAGATACAACTGCTAATATTGTACCAATATTAATAGACTTTCTTGCAGTTAAAAGTATTATTATAAAGAATGTAACTAATATAACAAGATTAGCTTGTCCTGTAGTTATGTTAAGCACTTTTGCTAAACCTTGAGTAAATACTGTGAATGGATCAGAACCAATACTTGCTTTTATGAATACAGCAACACCAGTTTGAATTATCCATAATCCAGCAAAGAATAGAATTAACTTTTTTATAAACAATAAATAATCAAATTTTTTCATAATTATATTATCCTTTCATCTTAGGTAAAAAATAAACATATCGTTTACAATAGTTACAAACGACGTACTAAATAATAACATGTATTAAAAAAATATACAAGCTGTTTTTTAAAAAACATGAAGTTTTGAGTTAAAATTTTAAGGGAAAGAAGTAACTAAAAGGAAATATGTGGAATAGAGGTTGTTTTTGATATTTTTTTCAAATATAATTATGATGAGATTAAAAAACGATAAAAATAGGAGGGCGTTATGAAAACCTTATTAATAGAATATCCTAAATGTACAACATGTAAGAAAGCTAAAAAATTTTTAAAAGAAAATGGAGTGGAGTTTGAAGAAAGACATATATTAGAATTAAATCCTACTAAGGAAGAAATTTTAAAATGGATAGATATGAGTGGACTAGAATTTAAAAAGTTCTTTAATACTTCAGGAATCTTATATAGAGAAATGGGGTTAAAAGATAAGATAAAAGGTATTACAAAAGAAGAGGCGGCAGAAATTTTAAGCAGCAATGGTATGCTGGTAAAGAGACCTATATTAATCAAGGGTGAAAAAATAGTTCTTGGTTTTAAAGAAGAAGTTTATAAAGATGTTGTATAAGTTTGTATATTACCTTTTCAATTTGGTATAATTTATATATATATGTAAGAAAATATAAAGAAAAGGGGTGCTAAGGTTAAAAGGAAAATCCTTAAGACCGTAAAGTATGTTAAAAGAAGTAATTAAAAAAGATGAAATAGCTGCAATGAAAGCTAGAGATAAAGCAAAAGTAAATGTATTAAGAATGGTTAATTCTGAAGTGAAAGCTTATGAAGTAAATAATAGAGAGACTATTTCAGATGAAAATGTTATTAAGATAATTGAAAAGAATATAAAACAAACAAAGGAAGCTTTGGATTATGCTCAAAAAGCAAATGATGAAGAAAGAATTACAGAAGGAAAGTTTGCTTTAGAAGTCTTAACTCCATATTTACCTAAACAGTTAACTGAAGAAGAAGTAACTGAGATGTTAAAGGAAATAATATCTAATGGCAATTATACAGCTAAAGATATGGGAAAAATAATGAAAGAAATTATGCCAAAAGTTAATGGAAAGTTTGATAGATCTAAAATTAATCCAATGGTTAAGCAATTATTAGGTTAATTCTTTTGATGCAGTCAACAATAGATAATTATTTTGGTTGTATTTTTAATGAAGTAATTAAATAAACAATTTATTTAAAGATAGGTGGATGTCCTTAAAATTATATTTTTATAGGGATATTCACCTTTTGTTTATATATATATAGAAGAAAAAGTAAATAATAACAAATGTTAATTAATAACTTATGTTGACTCTTTGTAAACGCTTATGTATAATAATTTTGTGATATATGAATGCTAACATATATCACTATCTTCAAATTATAAACAGTAAAATCAGATACCTTGCATTAGACAGGTTAATAACTGTCAAACAAAGGTATCTAATAAAATAGAATTATTTGAGTTTGGCAGTGTTAGATGTGGTGATGCAGGGATAATTAAAGAGAAAGGATGAAGTTATGACCAAAACTAAAGGTATCTTTATTTGCATTTTTAGTTTTATTATCCTAAGTCTATCGTGTGTGAATGTATGGGCAGCATCAGAAGTAAGATCCGTTCTTGAAAATCAAAGTTCAGAATTAGTAGGCGGCGAAGAAGTTGTTGTTGCATTGAAGATTGATAATTATGAAATACTAGCTAATGGTATTAATGTTTACAAAGCAACCTTAGAATATGATAAAGATATATTTGAGGAAGTTTCAGAAAGCAATTTTCAAACTCAAGAAAACTGGGGAAAACTCAAATTTAATAAGGACACTGGTGAATTTATAATTATAAAAAAAGCATCAGATACTGAAACTGGTGAAATAGCTAAAATTACACTAAAGGTTAAGGAAAATGTTCAAGCTGGAAAGGCAAATATTTCGATTAAGGATATTAACACTTCAGGCGGAAAAGAAGACATTAAGGTTGAGGAATCAGAGGTTATTGTAGATATTATAGAACAGCAACCAGAAATTCCAGAAGAACCAAATAAACCTGAAAACCCAGATGAACCAGAAGAACCAAGTATACCTGAGAATCCATATAAACCAGAGGATTCTAACAAGTCTGAGAATAAACCTCAAGGTAAGCAAGATAAGGTGGAAAGTGACTCATCAAAAAATGAGAATTTTACAAAAACAGGGGATACTACAAATTGGACTTTATGGTTTGTAATAATAGGGATAGAAGCAGTAATTGTTATAGTTTGTTATAAAAAGGGTAAGTTCAAAAAACTTAATTACAAAAATAAAAAAGTTATAATGATTTTAATTATTGGAGCAATATCATTACAAACTGTAGGAACAGTTACAGCAGCTACTTCTAATTTATTATCAAAGGGAGAATTAAATGGTGACGGCGAAATTAATTATGAAGATGTTGAGTTATTAGAAAAATATTTAATTCATTTAGAAGATTTATCAGAAGAGGCAATAGTTAATGCTGATATAAATAGTGATGGAAATATTACAGTAACAGACTTATCTTTATTAATTAAAAAGCTAGAAAAAACATTAGATTATAAAGTAGTTCTATCTAATGCAAGGGATTATAATTATTACCCAAAGAAAAATGAAGAAATAACTTTAAAGTTTATAGGAGATGTAAGCTATGATGAAGCTATTAAAGAGGTAATAATAAATAATGAACATTATAAAGTAAAAAAAGCAGAAGAAAGTATGCTTTATACTGTAGATGTGGATAGCCACAATACAGCAGGAATAAAGGAGTATCATTTTACAGAAGTTTTATTGAGTAATGGAAAAAGAGTTAAAGTTGACTATATAATGAAACTTGATGTGTTAAAGGATATTCCAAGCATAGAAAATTATACTGTAAATGAAGATATAAATGAATCAAGAGTTGATATTTCTTTTAATTTAAAGGATGAGGATAAAAGTATCCAATCAGCAGGTGTAAAAATCTTAAATGATAATAATGAAATAATTAAGGAAAGTGAATTATCAGCAGGAGAAAACACAATTAATATTGATGTAGAGAATGATAAGAAATATATAGTTAATTTTTCTATTTCTTATGATTTAGATTCAAATAAGTTAATTGAACATGAAGTTGATAATTCAGGAGTGATTTATGATACAAAGGAATTAGAATTTATAGTAGATTACAATTGGCAAGTTTCCAATATTGCTACCTATAATAATGGTGTTCAAACAAATGAATTTGAAAAACAAACTCCAATTGAAATAAGATTTAATAGTTCAAACTCAACAAGATTTGAACCAGCATTTGCAGTGGTAAATGGAAAGGAATATAGAGTTACAAAAGAAGAAGATCAACAGTATGTGCTAACTGTTGATGGTATGGAGAATGCAGGGAAGGCTGAAATAAATTTAGAGGAAATTTTATTAGCAAATGGAAAGAGATTTTCAATTGAAGAAGATAAAAAGTTAATTCCTATAACAATATTGAAGGAAAAACCTAGCATTGAAGAAATTAATCTTAATGAAGATTCAGAAAAAAATAAATTAGCAGCCAATTTTAACCTTGTTGACAACGATTCTGCTTTAGAATCTGCAAGTATAATTTTATTAGATGAAAATAATAATGAAATTAGCAGAAAAGAAGTTAAAACAGGTGAAAATGAGGTCTATTTAGATACTAAGTTGTCAAATAAGTACATAGTTAAAGTTCTTGGAACATATACTTTAGCTGATGAACATGAAGCTAGAGAAGAAGTATTGATAGAAAAGCAAATTGACGCAAAGTTATATGCAGAAATTACAAAAATGACTTCTAATATAGATTTTGTGGAAAAAGGACAAATTGTAACACTTCAATTTGCTATTAATAGCAATAAAATAGAGGATGTTGCAAGAATTCGTGTTAATAATCTTGAATGTATTGCAACAAAACTTAGTAAAGATAATTATGAAGTAAAGTACACTGCAAGTAATGATAGCGGAGTTCAAAATCTAAATGTTACAAAAATTATATATGCTGATGGTAAAGCAGCAGATGTAAATAAGGATATAAACATTGAAGTTTTAAAAGACAAGCCTTCTATTACAGAATTTTCTCAAAAGGATAATTTAAATGAAGGTAAAGTTACTTTAGAATTTAATGTATTGGATGAGGATCAATCCTTTATTGATGGAAAAGCTATCTTAAAGAACAAGGAAGATAATTCTACAATGGAAAAGAAAATAATAGTAGGAGAGAATAACCTTGAATTTTCAGTAGAAGAAGATAAACCATATGTATTAGAGATTTATGCAACATATGATAGGGATTCTAATACATTACCAGGTCATAAAGAAGATGAAAATAAGGTAGTAGATGAATTACTAACTACTGAAGAAATTGAACTTGTTGGTGATTACAGATTAGAAGTAGGCAATGTTACTTCTTATAAAGAAAATAATCGAACAAAGTACTTCAATAAAAATGAAGAAATAAATATTAGATTTTCAGTTACAAATTCTACAATGTTTAATCCTGAAAAGGCAGTTATAAATGGAAAAGAATATAATCTTAAGACTGTAGAAGGTTTCTATGAAGCAAATATTTTAGGATTTGATGAAGCAGGTAAAAAGGAAATTATTGTTGAAAAGGTGATTTTAAGCAATACAAAGGAATTACCTGTAAGTAAAAATAACCAAGTTAATATTGAAGTTTTAAAGGACAAGCCAACTATAAGTGGATTTTCTTATCTAGAATCTGGAGACAATAAGTTAAATGCAACTTTTAATGTTGAAGATAGAGAAAATGCAATTGGAGCTGGTGAAGTAATTGTATACAATGAAAATCAAGATGAAGTTCTTAGAAAGAACATTGTATCAGGAATTAATCAAATAGAATTTAATAGAGATTCTAGTGAATATTTTGAAGTCAAAGTTATAGTTTCTTATGACTTAGACAACAATGTTTTTGAAAGTGGACAAAATGAATATTCAAATGAAACTATGTTACAAGAGGGAATATCATTATTAGGTAATCGTAAGATAGAGATGAAGGATATTTTAGATATTACTTTATATGAGATGAAAACTGATTATTCAGGAAATGTACAGTATAGAGAGGTAACTGATGTTACTTATATCTATATAAAATATTATCCTGAAAGATACATTGCTAGAATACAAATGAAGGATATGCCAGATTTTTATTCTAAAGTAAATGATTATAGAATAGAGGATAACAAATGTTACTTACAGTTAGATTATGATAAAAATCTAGTACAATATACTAATAATGGACAACAACAGAATAGAGCTGAAGTTCTTTTTGGAGAAGTAGATGGAAGCAGTGCAATTAGTAATTCATTTTCAAGTCTAATTTCAAGAATGAAAGCAGACCCAACTGGAGATTTTGTTTTAACAAGAGATTATGATGCTTCTGAATTTGAAAGTAATGGTGTGCCTTTATTAGGATACAATTTTGAATTTAGAGGAACATTAAATGGTAATGGACATACTATTAGTAATTTAAAAGCACCATTATTTGATATTATAAAGGATGCTACAATAGAAAATTTAAAATTTGAAAATGTTATATCAGCAAATGCGCCTATTGCTAAGATTGCATATAGCGGCACAAATATTAATAATGTTCATGTAAATAATCTATCAGTTACAACTAAATTTGCTGGTGGTAGATATGGAGGAATTGTAGCTGTTGCTCAAGGTGGTACAAAGCCTGTAACTATAAGCAACAGTAGTGTAACTAATTTTAAAATAGTAGAAGGTGGTCTTGCAGAATCTGCAGCAAGTGAAGTTGGTGGAATTGCTGGACTTATACAAAATGCTATTGTTGAGGACTGTTATGTTGAAGGAACAGTTAGAGGAGATAATAAAGTTGGTGGAATTGCTGGTGAAGTTAACTATACTCAAGATTCAAGTGATACTAGTATTATAAGAAACTGTATAACAAAAGTTAATGTAGGCAGTAGAGGTGGGAGTGCCGGCGGTGTTTTAGGATATGCATCAAAATCAGCTACTTTAACAAATAATGTTAGTTTAAGTACAGGATATAATGGAAGCAGAATTTACGGAGGGGGAAATGTTACACTTAATGGCAAAAATATTGCAATAAGTGAATCTGAACTTAAAGAAAATTCAGATAGAAATATTCAAACTATATCTAAGAATGATTTTTCAAAGGATACATTAAAATCATTAGGATTTAATAAAGATAAATGGAATATGGATGATTGCTCATATGATAATTTACCAAGTCTTAATAATAGCGATCCAAGAAATGAATCAAATAATGAATTAAAGAGTAATGGAAATTATATTCCAGACTATGAAATTTTAAAACAAAGAAAAGATTATAATTCAAATAAGGAAATGCTATATAGTAATTTATATAAATTAATGCCTTTTTATGATTCAAAATATCTAGTTATAGATGGTAAAAAAATTAGTGAGGATCATGTTTTAAATGAAAAGCCTATTAATTCAGTTGTAGCATTTGATTCAAATAGAAATGTAATTACATACTTAACAGAAGAAAATTATGATAGTATACATTCAATTAGAATTATATTTAAAGATAGAACTACATTAAATTACAATGTAACTTACAAGTATAAAGATACAGATGAGCCTAGAAAGACTTATGGAAGAGTTGCAATGTACAACATTGATGAGTTAGGTATTGAGTACAACTATGATAGTTATATTGTTAAGCAGGATGCAGCTATTGTAGATGAACTGGTTAATTATGTAAAAGATTTAGAGTATGATAAAGACTTAAAACATCTTGTTGATCTTCATTCTTATGATAAGAGGGGGTATGCTGTCTTTAAAGAATACTTTAATAATGTAATTAGAACAGAAGAAAATGCAAGAAAATTTGTATTAAACTTATTAGCAAATGCAGAAGGATACAGTGTTACACAAGAAAATCCAGTATTAAATTATACTATCAGAAATAAGACAATAAATGGAAATGAACTTGCAAGAACTATGTTTGCCTATACTTATTTTTCACGTTTCTATGGAGTGGAAATGGGCGGTACAAGTGTAAGTGATTTGATGCTATTCAAAGGTGGTATATATGGTAAAAATGTAACATTTAATAATGTTGTACGTGATTTTTGGAATTCTGAATATAAATCTGCCCATGTTGTGGATTTACAGTACAGAGATAACTTAGGAGTTCTTCTTGGAACTTCACAAGGAGATATGATAGAAAAAGCTATTACTGCTGCAACAGATTATGAGGATCCAAATGATTGGTTTACTGATTACTTTAGTGGTAGGAATCTTTTAACAGAGTCAGCACCAAAGGATTATGCTGATAAGGCAGATTATAGAGCTTGGACTCAAATAAAGAAACAACCTAAATATATAATGAACATTTTAACTTTACCAGAGGACACAGGATTTTTAGTTTCATCACCTGGAACATTCGTTGTTGGGTCTCAGATGGTATATATTAATGAATTTGCTAATAGGGAACAGCAAGAAAAATTACTTGTAAACATGAAAGAGTTTGGCGATAAGATGGCTAATTTCTATAATAATTTATTAGGGACCGTAGATGTTTCTTACTTAAACAAATATGCAGATATACAAATTGATAATATTAATGTAAATAAGTATGGAACACAATCTAATGGAAAATGTACAGACCCTTTTCATATAAATTTCAATGATTTGCTAAATGAGTGGTTTTTGGCAAGTGGTGCTGCTGCATATGCAACTGATGGTAAAGTAAATTATGCAAGTTCAGCATTAGCAACTTATGCGCATAACTGGACACATGAAATTGGACATAACCAATCATATAAATTGTTCTTTAAAGGAAATGGATTTAGACCTATTGGTGGAAATAATAATGGTAACTTAGGAACAGAGGATTATACAGATGGACACACAACTCAATCCTTTGGAGATGGAGATGTAAACTGGAATTTAAGTTATAACTATAATCCAGATGCTCTTATAGCAACAAACTTAACTCAAGATAGGGTTAACACAGTTGATAAGCTTAATAGTTACTATAAGGGAATGTATGAAGCAATAGATTTATTGGATTACTTAGAAGCAGAGGCATTCTTAAAATTAACACCAGAGGAACAATCAAAGGTGGCGGTACAAGTTCAATATCCAGAGCCAAATGATCATACAACAGTAAGATGGAAAGAGTTAAGTAGTGATGATTTTGAAAGAATGAACTTAAGAACTGTTGAAGACTTATGGGATAATCAAATTACTATTCGTCCAGGTATAAGTGGAGAATCAGTCCAGCATCCAGGAGGGGCTTATGGTTCTGAAGGTATGCATGTAAGAAGATGGTATCAACCATACAATGATAATGGTAGAACTCATTCTTGGGGATTCACATATACAACATGGCAAATGCTTGGTATTGCTGGATATGAAGATGGATATCTTAATTGGTTTACAGGAAAGAGTAGAACAGATTTAGATGCCATTAGAAAAATTACAAAAGATGACACAATGACGTGGAAGAAATTTAAAACTCAAAGATATGAGTTGATGAAAAATAGTGCGGATACAAATTCTTATATAGATGCAGAAAAGCTAGTTGAAGATTATGTTAAAGCATTAAAGGCAGATGCAGTAAATAAAGATAGAAGTGTAACTGCTAGTACAAATATTAGAAGAATTAACTATCACCATTTAAAACGTGCTACAAATGATTTTAGAAAAGAAGTTTTAGATAGCAGAAATGATGTTATTCATATATCCACAATAGAGGAGTTTAGGGAAAAACTAATGCAAAATACAATAGGAAATACAAGTGGAAGCACAAAGTATTATGTAGGAAATTATGTATTAGATAATGATATAGACCTTTCTCAAGTAGTGCCTAATGAAAATGAAACTATTATAGATGGATATTTCATGGGCAAATTAGATGGAAATGGACATAAGTTAATAGGAAATACTGTTCCTATATTTAATAGGATTAAGTTTGCTAATATTTCAAATTTAACAATTGAAAATAGTAATATAGCAGTAGCTGCTCAATCTAATGAGAAAAATGGTGCTTTAGCAAAGGTGCTAGAATATAGTACTGTTCATAGTGTAATAGGAAAAAATATTACTGTAAGTGCAAATAAAGAAACTGGAGCACTTGTTGGGAATATGACAGGGGCTGTAGTTAATGATACTCATGTTGTTGATGGAAGAATTTCAGGAACTGCAAGAGTTGGAGCTATAGCTGGATATGCAGACAAGTCACAAATTATGCAATCTTCTTCTAATGTAGAGATAACTGCAACAAGTTCCGCTGTTGGAGGATTTATTGGTGAAATTACAAATACATCTATTGTTAAAGATAGCTATTCTAAAGGAAAAGCTAAAGGAAATGTAGATGTTGGAGGATTTATTGGATATGTAAATAACTCTTGTATTATAAATTCCTTTAGTAATGCAAAGGCAGAAGGAAATAGTGGAGTTGCAAGTTTTGTAGGACAAACTACTAATAATTCTGTTATAAAAAACAATTTAACCTTGGTAAATCAATTTATGGGTTACAAATTTGATGGTAGAACACCAAATGATAAGTTTGTTAATTTTAGTGGTAATTATGAAAGTGAAGGTAATGTAGGAACTTCTACAAGAGAAAGAACTGCAGTTAACTTTGATGGTAAGATAGATATAGCAGCTGAAGCAAAGGTTAAAACTGAAAGATTCTATACAGAAACTTTAGGTTGGAATAATGAAATTTGGGACTTTAGTAATGTATCAACTGGAGGTCTGCCAAAATTAAAAAATTCTGACGTAAATGATAATTTATCAGCAGAAGATATACATTATATTGAAACAGCAGATGAATTTATAACAAAGATAACAGAAAATCCATATGGAAAGTTTGTTTTAAATAATGATATTGATTTATCTTCCAAGAATAGTTTGATTAATGTAGAATTTAGAGGAATACTTGATGGTAATAATCATAAAATCATAGGAAATATAGTATCAATATTTAATAATATTAACAAGGCTATAATTAGTAACCTAGTTATAGAAAATAGTGTAATTAAAAATTCAGCAGATAATGTTGGAGTGCTTTCAAAGACAATGTATAATTCAACAATAGAAAATGTACATGTTACAGGAGCTGCTATTAATGGTGCAAATAAAATTGGAGGTTTAGCAGGATATGCTGAAAGTTCAAAGATAAAGCAAAGTAGTAGTAATGTATCTATATCAGCAACTGGTTCTAATGTTGGTGGATTAATAGGACAAATTATAAAATCTACAATAATTGAAAACTCTTATTCTTCAGGGAAGGTTACGGGTAATGAAAATGTTGGAGGATTAGTTGGTAATGTTACATCTTCTACTATTAAATATAGTTATAGTTCTTCTTCTGTTAATGGTACAAATGGAGTTGCTGGATTTGTTGGACAGTCAGCAGGAAATTCTAATATTGAAAATAATATTGCACTTGGAAATCAAATGAAGCAATATAAATTTGATGGAAGAACAGAAAAAGAGCAGCTTGCTAATTATAGAAATAATTATGAGTATGAAGAAAATAGAGGAAAATCAACATTATTAAGAGATGGTATAGATTTTCAAGGTAAGATAGCTGTAGCTAATAAAAATCAAATTATAAATAAAGATTTTTATAAAAATACTTTAGGCTGGAATGAGGAAATCTGGGATTTATCAAATGTAACAAAAGAGTTTTCTCCTAAGTTAAAGAATTTAGATCCAAATGAATCAAAAGGAATTGGTGTTCATAAAGCTGAGATTAGTTCTATAGAGCAATTTATAAATGAATTAGCTAACAATCCAACAGGAGAGTTTACAATAACAGCTGATCTTGATTTTGCTGATAAGCAATATAATGTAGGAAGCGTTGTAGTGCCAGGAACTTTTGAAGGTGTAATTAAAGGTAATGACCATACAATTAGAAACTTGAAAAATGCAACTATATTTGAACAATTCAATGGTGAAGTAGATAGATTGAATTTTGATAAGTTTGACTATGGAGCAACATACTATACAGGAAGTTTCTCACAATTTGTTATGCCTGGAAGAAGTGATAAAACTCAAAGTAATATAGCTGTTTTTGCTAAGAATTCATTAAATGCAACTTATACTAATATGAAATTTAGTAGAATTACTATGTTTGGAAAAGATAATGTTGCAGTAGTTACATCTGTAGATAATAACTCTACATTTGAGAATATAAATATTAGCAAAGTTTACTTAAATGTTGGTGATAACCAGCTTCAAGGAAATAAAGCTTCAATGTTTATTAGTGAAAAAACAGGTGGATCAATTAGAAATTGTTATGTTCATGGTGAAGTGTTTACTGAAGGAAAAGACGGTGGCGCTGTTCTTGGTGTTTCACATGGTAATGTAACTATTGAAAATGTAATATCAAATGTTTATTTTGTAGTTAGATCAAAGAGAAATATAGAATTTAATGGATTATTTGCTGGTAAAATAGATGCAACAACAAGAATTAGAAATAGTGCATCTATTGGAACAACTACAACAAGTTCAAAGCAAATGAGTAAATTTGTTGGGACTATAGCTGATATTAATTCAATTGAAAATTGCTATGAAAATGCTTCTTCTATAGGAACTTCAAGTGCTAATGGAAACAATATTATTGCTGTAGAAAAAGAAGAATTAAAGAGCAAAGAATTCTATATAAATAAATTAAGATTTAATGAGGATGTTTGGGCGTTAAATAATATAGTGGAAAGACATTATACAGAAAGTGTACATGCTCATGGAAGTGGTCAGGAAACTGATTTCCCATTAATGATATTCTTTGGATTAAAATAAAAAGAAGTTGTTGCACTAAAATATTTAGTGCACAGCTTTTTTTTTGACGTATAGGAAATTAAAAACTTTTTTTGAGAGTTAGCACTGATTATAACTGGTTTTCTGATATGTAAGTTTTTCAATACATTAAAAAATAATTGTAGGCCGCAAAATAACCGAAAAGCAAAATTTCCGTTAGTATTTAAGGAGGTAGAAGTAATATTTTTAAGCGACTGCTTTTAACAAAGTGTCAAAAAATAAGATATTATATTAATAAGATATTATTTTTTAACATATAAAATGATTAAAAATAAGAAAAATTTAATTTTTATGAGAAAAAATTGACAAGATAAAGAAGAAGCGTTATTATAAATACAAATCTTATAAAACATTCAGTGAAGAGAAAAAGTAGATAATATTTAAGATTTACAGAGAGCTGACATTTTGGTGCAAGTCAGTATTCTTGGTGTTATTGAAAATCATCTTGGAGAAGTGAAACTGAAAATTTAAGTAAGTTTCAACGGAATTTCACCGTTAAAGGAAAAACGTATTAAGTAGTACGTATTAGAGAGCTGTAAAGTAATATTATATATTGTTATAGTTATTTTATGGAATTAAGGTGGTAACGCGATTAACCTCGTCCTTAGATTTAGGATGGGGATTTTTTTCGTTTAAGAATGAAGACTCTTAGAGTGTTTTAGATTATAAAAAAATATTTACTTTGGGGGTAATTCAAATGAAAAATTTATCAAGAAAAGATTTAGGAATAGTAAGTTTAATGCTATTTTCATTATTTTTTGGAGCAGGAAATTTAATCTTTCCGCCTTTTTTAGGACAATCAGCAGGAACTAGCTCATGGATAGCTATGTTAGGATTTGTTATAACAGCAGTAGGTTTTCCTATAATGGGAGTTGTAGCAGTTGCAAAATCTAGAGGCCTTCATTCATTGACTAAAAGAGTTAATCCAGTATTTGCAATAGTTTTTACAGTGTTAATTTATTTATCAATAGGACCATGTTTAGGTATACCAAGAGCAGGAAGTCTTCCTTTTGAAATGGCCGTACAGCCATTCTTATCAGGAACTAATATTTCACCAAGCATTGCTAGACTTATATATACATTAATATTTTTCTTAACTGCTTATTGGCTTTGTTCAACGCCAGCAAAACTTGTAGATCGTTTAGGAAAGTTTTTAACTCCAATTTTATTGACTCTTATAACTATTGTTTTTATATCAGCACTTATTAATCCTATAGGAAATTATGGTGATGCTACAGGAGAATATTTAACTTCACCTTTTATAAAAGGATTTTTAGAAGGATATCAAACAATGGACACAATAGCAGCATTGAACTTTGGTATAGTAATTTCAATGGCTATAAAATCTAAAGGTATAAGTGAAGAGAAAGCAGTAGTAAAAACATCAATAAAGACAGGAATTATAGCAGGTAGTATACTTACAGCTGTTTATGCAGCGTTATGTCATTTAGGAGCTTCAGCTGGAGGTAGATTTGGCGGAACAGAAAATGGAGCACAAACATTAACTAATGTAATGACTTATCTTTTTGGAACTCCAGGAGCAGTATTATTAGCAGTTATATTTACAATGGCATGTTTAACTACATGTGTAGGGCTTATAACATCATGTAGTGAGTATTTTACTTCATTAAATAAGAATATATCTTATAAAAATTGGACAAGAATTTTATCAGTTTCAAGTATGATTCTTGCTAATATGGGACTTACTAAAATATTAGCAATATCAGTACCTGTACTAAATGCAATATATCCAATAGCAATAATGCTTATAGTGCTTGCAATGATAAATAAATATATAGAAGGAAGTTCTATTGTTTATTCAATTACAATTTTATTTACAGGTATAGTTAGTATATTTGATGCATTAAATCAAACAGGGATATCAGTTAAACCTATAGTAAATTTAATTTCTAAATTTCCACTTTATGCAGAAGGGTTAGGATGGCTTGTTCCAGCACTGGTTGGGCTAATATTGGGAATTGTAATTAAGATGTTTAAAGAGATATCTTTGAAAAAAGAAGAGTCTGTATTAGATTAATAGATATTTGTTATATAAAGATGTGGCATAAGTAATATAGAATTTTGTAAAAAAACAGGAGTCTCAACTTTTCTGACTTCTGTTTTTTTACGTATATAGATTTTAACTTGTTAAACTTTTTACTAAGTTTTTAATATTATTACCACTTAAAACCAATATATCATTTTCTTTTATAATTGTAGAACCTTTAGGAACAATAATTTTATTATCTCGTTTTAACATAACAATTAGTATCTCATCTGGTATGTCTGCATCCATTATGCTTTTGTTTATCCAACTGCTGTTAGTGGTTACAGGTACTTCTAATAAGTCTGTATTTATTTCACCAGTATAATCTGTAAAGGTCTTTAATACAGGGGTTTCACTATTACTGTCAACTATATCTAAAATACCTAGTTCGTTAGCAATCTTAGGGATAAGGGTGCCTTGAATAGATACAGAAAAGAGTGCTATAAAAAATATTATATGAAATATATCATTTTCTATGTTTACACCATATGTCATAGCAAATATAGCAAAAACTATAGATGCGGCACCTCTAAGTCCGACCCAAGAGATAAAAACTTTTTCCTTAAAATCGAAGCGAAATGGACTAAGTATTATAAAAGAAGCTAAAGGTCTAGCAACTAAAGTTAAAAATAAAGCTATAGGTACTGCTGTTGTGGCAACTACAGCAAGTTTTGAAGGAAAAGATAATAATCCTATTATAAAGAACAATGCAATTTGCATAAGCCATGAAATACCATCAAAAAAGTGAAATATACTTTTTTTACGAGGTATTTTACTATTACCTATAATTAATCCTGATAAGTATACACTTAAGTAACCATTGCCACCTAAATATTCACTGAAAGAATAAGATAAGATGGCAGAAGCAACTACAAATATAGTATAAAAACACTCTATTTCAAAATTTGAACGTTTAAGGATATAAGATGATGCTTTTGCAAATAAATATCCAATTAAAAGACCAAATAAAATTTGTTTTATTACAAGAATTAAAATTGAAATTGGTGATAGAGCATTGGAGTCTTTCATTATTATAAGAATTATGATGGTCATCATATATGCAATTGGGTCATTACTACCGCTTTCAATTTCTAGAAATGAAGGTAAGGAATTTTTCAAATTCAATTTTTGTGTCCTTAAGACTGCAAATACAGAAGCAGCATCTGTAGAAGAAACGATAGCTCCTATTAAGAGACCTTCTAATAATGTTGTTTTTAAAATTAAGTGGCAAAATAGACCTGTAGAAGTAGCTGTTATTATAACTCCTATGGAGGACATTAATATTGCAGGAAGAGCTACGGGCTTAGCAATATTCCACTTTGTTCCGAATCCACCATAGAACATAATAAATACAAGGCCTAAAGAACAGAGTTTACTGGCTAATTCATAATCATCAAAATATATGCCAACAATGCCATCTGAACCAAATAACATACCTAAAATAATGAAAATAAGAAGAATTGGAACTCCAAATTTATATAGAACCTTTGTAGAAGTTATACAAATAATTAGTACTAGTCCACTGATTATCATTAATTCAATCATATAATTCCTCCTTTTTTATACAACAAATAATACCATAATATGTGTATTTAATGTTATAAATTGAGATGTAAAAATGTATTTTTAACTAAAAGTTCATAAAAACTTTTTATTTCAAAGATATTTATAAAAGTATCTAGATACCATATAATATAAAGAACGAATGAAAAGAATAATATAATGTACGAGGTGAATGATGAACATTAAAAAATATCTAGGAGATAAAAAATTTTATAAGATGGTTCTAGCTGTAGCTATTCCAATAATGATTCAAAATGGAATAACAAATTTTGTTAGCCTTTTAGATAATATTATGGTTGGACAAATTGGAACAGAACAAATGTCGGGAGTTGCAATTGTTAATCAGCTTGTCTTTGTATTTAATTTATGTATTTTTGGAGTTGTTTCAGGAATAGGTATATTTGGAGCTCAGTTTTGGGGAAAGAAAGATTATCAAGGGGTAAGAGAAACATTTAGATTCAAAATGATGTCATGTATAGTAATAGGATTAGGTGCAATACTTTTACTAAGGTTTTTTAGTACAGAACTTATTTCACTGTTTTTGCATGAGGGAGGAAGTTCAGGAGATATAGTAAAAACTTTAGAGTATGGAAAAGAATATTTGGCAGTTATTTTAATTGGTCTTATTCCTTTTTCCATAAATCAGGTATATTCAAGTACTTTAAGAGAAACTGGAGAAACAATGCTTCAAATGAAAGCTGGTATAGCTGCAGTTACTGTAAATATGATGTTTAATTATGTTCTTATATTTGGAAAGTTAGGAATGCCGGTTTTAGGTGCAAGGGGAGCAGCTATTGCAACAGTTATGGCAAGGTTCGTGGAATGTATTATTATTGTGAGTTATACACATAAACATAAGAAAAAATATATATTTATTGAAGATGCATATTCTAGTATGAAAGTATCAGGAATATTAATAAAACATATAATTATAAAAGGAACACCTCTTATGTGTAATGAACTTTTATGGGCAGCAGGAATGTCTATAATGACTCAATGCTATTCTTTAAGAGGGCTTGCAGTAGTAGCATCAATAAATATTGCAAATACTATTTCTAATTTATTTAGTGTAGTTTATATTTCTATGGGAAGTGCAGTTTCTATTATAATTGGTCAGCTTCTAGGTGCAGATAAAATGGAAGAGGCTAAAGATACAGATAGAAAACTTATATTTTTCTCAGTTGCAAGCTGTGTAGTTATTGCTATATTTATGATGATTTTAGCACCAGCATTTCCAGCTATATATAATACAACAGATGAAGTAAAAGCTTTAGCTGCTAAATTTATAATAGTTTTAGCATTATCAATGCCATTGCTTGCGTTTACTAATGCAGCGTATTTTACATTAAGATCTGGAGGTAAAACTATAGTTACTTTTCTTTTTGATAGTGTATTTGTATGGTTATGTTCTATACCAATGGCTTTTGTACTTTCAAGATATACAAGTATAGATATAGTATGGGTTTATTTTATATGTCAGATGTTAGAGTTTATTAAGTGCATTATAGGATTTGTATTAGTTAGAAGTGGAGTATGGATTGAAAATATTGTAGTAGAAAAATAGTAACTAAAGATGAGATTAAATATATAATAAATTATAATTAATTTTATGGAATGAGTTACGGATGTGTACAATTGGGATAGTTTATTAAATGGAACAAGAACACTAGTGAATTTAGTCATGAGATGAATTGTTTCAAATAGTAAGCATATAGAGAAATCTGTATGTAGAGATAGGAAATAGACCTATCCAATACTACTTGAATTGCTGGAAACTCGTAAAGCTAACTAAACCACAACGTAAACATGAAATAAGGTTAAGCGTGAAGGTTACGAAAGTAGAAAAAATTAGTTAG
>CAKVFO010000035.1 GCA_934746785.1 uncultured Clostridium sp.
CAAATATTCTTTTAAAAACTTCTCTATAATAGGATCATCATCATCCATATTAGTACAATATACTTTTTTATCCTTCATAATAATGAAGCCTCCTTAGTATTCTTCTATATAAAATATGAATACTAAAGAATTAATGTGATATAAACTTACTTATTTTATTAATTTATATACTCTTTTCTGAATAAAAGTTAATATTAGTAACATAATAAAATTATAATATTTTTTATGAAGGTGATAATAATGAGAAATAACTTATTAAAAAAATTATGTATTCTTTTTATTCCCTTATTTATGTTCTTTGAAATTCCAATAAATGCTTTTGCAGATGAATGTGGAGAAAAATCAATTTATTTAACCTTTGATGATGGGCCTGCAGATAAGGTTACAATTTCAATCCTTGACACCTTGAAAAAGGAAAATGTTCACGCCACATTTTTTTTAATAGGAAATCAAATAAAAGATCAAGAGGATATTCTTATAAGGATGAAAGAAGAAGGACATTCTCTTGGACTTCACAGTATGACTCATGAAAAATGCAAGCTATATTCTTCTAATGATGGTTTTTTAAAAGAAATGTTAGAAGTTCAGAATTGCATTAAAGAAGCTACCGGTTATACAAGTTGTATTTTAAGATTTCCTTTTGGATGTAATAATAATTCATATAAATTAAAACCAGAACTAATAGAATTACTACATAAAAATAACTTTAAAATATACGATTGGAATGTAGATAGCGGTGATGGTGCTAATCCACATTCGTCTCCATCTACCTTAATAAAAAAATCTCAAAGTAATAAAGAGAACATTTTTCTTCTTATGCACTGTGGATATCAAAGCAAAACTACAGCTGAAGCTTTACCAGGTATAATTAAATACTATAAAGATCAAGGCTATACTTTTAAGGTAATTGATAGTGATACTCCCGAAGTCTTTCATTATATAAATCAAAAATGTAAAGAAAAACAAAGTGGCTGACGCCACGCTTTTCAGCGCAGGAAGCCACTTTGTTACAGCCTGTCAAAAGGTTCTAAAAGCAAAATTGGAGGATAGAAGTAATATTTTTATGCTCCAAAATTATAAGCATTAGCTTAAAAACACTACTTCTACCCTCTTAAATATTAAAAATAATCTAAATATATTTTTAACACTAATCCAGATATTATTCTAATCTAACTTTATTCTAGTCTGTTTTATAGTGTTTTCTACAATCTTAAATAATATTAATCCAACTACTGTATTTACAACTGCTGTTGGAAGCACTATCGCTATAACCGCTGCTGTTATAGTTCCTTCTATTCCGTATATAACTGCTAACGATGTTAAAAAGGTAAAACCACTTACTAAAGTTCCTAATAATAGTATAATAATTGCTTGTATATTCTTATTTATTTTATCTCTTAAAGGCATTAATACTAAGTAGATTATATTACATGTAACTATTTTATCTATAATATTTGGAATCTGTCCACCTGCTGTTTTTGTTGTTAATGCTGTAAAAACACCCATTATAACCCCAGAAATTATTGTTGTTTTGTAATCTTTATTCAATAACATAATAATAAATAACATTGCCACCGCAAAATCCGGTTGTGCTGGTAATCCTATAGAAGGAGCTGCAATATGTAGTATTACTCCTATAGCTATTAATATAGCATTTACTGTAATCTTTTTTGTATTCATTTTTATATTCCCCCAATTCAAATAAAAGTTTTTTATTTTTAGTTTTAAATTTCCTATACGTAAAAAAATCCGTCCTATAAAATAGGACGGATATAAACCGCGGTACCACCTAACTTGCAATTATATAAAATATAATTTGCCGCTTTAATTTAAAGTACTATCATACTTTATCTGCTATAACGTACAGAACACGGCATCAGCTACTCTTTTTCATTTCACTTAGCTTCTCAAAGGCCCATTCACTATTGGCTATAGTACTGAAATTCCACCATCATCAGCTCTCTTTAACTCATTACCTATAGTTACTATCCCTCATCAATGAATTTATTTATTGTATACAATATACCCCTTTTAAACATTTCTGTCAACTTATTCTATTGGGTTTCTTCATTTTTATCTGTATCTTTAGTACATTCTTTATTTTTCTTATCACATACTAGTGATGCTGTTAATGCCGTTGCAGCACAGATAAATATAGCTAACTTACCAACATTTTTTATATTCATTAATATACCTCCTGATATTATATGTATATATTTACTTTATTATATTTTACACATAATATCAAATATATAATTACTATTTAAATTGATTAGTCTTACTATCGTAAGTGCGTCCTGTAACTTTAATTTTTCCCTTTAACTCTTCCATTGCAACTCCTATATCTTCACAATATGCTTCTAACGAATCAAATTCATCTCTTAACTTCATATTTAACATACTCACTAAAATATTGGGATCCATTGCAAGTAAAGATTCCTTATTCATTTTGTATTCCTCCTAACACACGATTTTATATCTCTTTTTATTTTTCGAATAATTCTATTATAACTTTATTTTTATTATCCCCTATTTTTATAAATTTTGTGCTAATCTCCCCATTATCAATATCAATTATACAAAAACTAATTTTTTCATCATACGATAATCCTAATGAACCTGGATTAATCATGATTTTTCCTTCATAAAAATTCAAAAGACATTGATAATGAGTGTGACCAAATAAAACATAATCATAGTCTCCATCATAATCTTTTAAGAACTCAGATAAACTTTTATTATTAAACAATAATGGTATATCTGTATTACTATTTATCCTACTATGAACCATCAAGAACTTAATTTTATCTATTTCTACAATTTTATTTAAAGGTAAAGTTTCTATCCATAACTTTTCTTCAGTAGTCATTTCATCTTCAAAAAAAAGACTGCTGTCATGATTTCCACGTACACTAATAAATCTATCATCATTCATAATTATTCTTAAAGCTTCTAAAGAACTATCTCCACCTATCATATCTCCTAAGTTTAAAATAGTTTTAATTCCTTCTTTATCAACATAATCTATGAATCTTTTTAATAATTCTACATTCCCATGTACATCTGAAATAACAGCAATCTTCATTCATATTCACCTTCTACTTATTTATTATTCTTCATCATAAACATCTAAGAAGGATACCTTTTTCCCATCCTTTTCCCATCCTAGAATAGAATCCATAGCTACATTACTAGCTGATTTAAATATAGATTTATCTACTCCATCAAAGGTTTTCTTTAACTCTTTTATTAAATCCTTTATCTCAAATCTCTTATTTCCCACCTTTTTAGCTGCAATCATACAAGCACAGTTTAATGGCCATATACCACTATAGTCAATCCACTTTCTTATAGAATCTTCTTCTATAAGGTATAAAGGTCTTATAAGTTCAAGATTTTCAAAATTCTGCGCCTTTAATTTTGGAAGCATTGTTTTAAAATTTCCTCCATAAAGTACATTCAACATTGTTGTTTCTATAACATCATTATAGTGATGACCTAATGCTAATTTATTGCATCCTAACTCTTGTGCTTTAGCATATAAAGATCCTCTTCTCATTCTAGCACACATGTAACAAGGATAATCTTTAGCCATCTTTTCAGCAACTTCAAAAATTCCTGATTCATATATGTGTGCATTTATACCTAAATAATCTAAATTTTCTTTTAATAATTCTTTTATTTGTGGATGATAACCTGGATCCATAGCTATAAACTCTAAATCAAAGTTAACTTCTCCATGTCTATGTAATTCTTGAAATAGCTTTGCCATAAGAAGACTATCTTTTCCTCCTGAAATAGCAACTGCTATTTTATCTCCTTCTTGGATAAGTTCATATTCTTTAACTGCCTTTATAAACTTAGTCCATAAATATTTTCTATATCTTTTAACAATACTTCTTTCAATTTCTTGTAATGGTTTCTTGTCTTCTTTAGGAACTATTCTTTCACAGCCTTGTCCTGCTAAATTACTCATATTAACACCTCATTTTCAAAAAATATTATATCACCTTATCATATAAAATAAAATATTTTTAGACTAGTAATAATTTTACATAGTATAGTACACTAAATAAAAAGAGAGTATATTTTTCATACTCTCTTTTTACGATGCCTTAAACACAGTTATTTATTAATATTTTTATCGTTTAAATTTATATAATTAGACCTTATTATTCCTCATTCTTTCTCAAATATTATCTTAATGAAAATCCTTAAGATTTCCTATTATTTTACTTAATGTACGGTTAAAATACATAACCTCTTCTTCATTCAAACCACATACAGCTAAATTAATAACTTCTTCACTTTTCTCTTCCATAGAAGATGAATTTTCTTTATATCTATCTGTTAAAGATAACACCCAAGCTCTCCCATCAGTTGGATGCGGTCTTTTTTCTATGTAGTCTTTTTCTATTAGTCTATTTATTACTGCCGAAATAGTCGGCTTATCCATATCTAACATTTGCGAAATATTTGCTGCCGTGTTAAATCCAGACTCATCATTGTGCATTTCTATAAATTTCAATACTGAAAATTGTATCGATGTAATTTTATAGTCTTCCAACTCTTTATTCATTCTATTTTTTATGAGTTTTGAACATAAATTAATTCCACGTCCTATATCCATCATACTTCTCCCACCATACAAGTAACTATGTTTAATTATCTATAAAATTTACAATATTTGATTGGCAATAATAAGTTCTAAAAATACCCATTAAAATTTATATTTGTTTTTAGTCTAATGATTCTAATTTACTTAATTATATCTCATTTATTACATTTTTTCCATATTAATTGAATAAATAAATATTTTTTCCTTAAAATCTATATTACACTTTCCTCCATTTTTTAATTTTCCAAACAATATTTCATCAACTAAAAGTTTTTTCACCTCTCTATCTATAATTCTTTTAATTTCACGTGCTCCATATTCTTGACTAATTCCTCTATCAATAATATAATCAATACACTTTTTAGATAGCTTAATAGATATTTTTTTATCAATTAACTTTTCTTCTAAATTTCTTATTTCTTTATTTACTATCTTAACTGCCATATCTTTATTTATATTATTAAACACAATTATTTTACTTAATCTATTTCTAAATTCAGGAGAAAATACCCTTTTAACTTCTTCATCTATACACTGAGTTTTAATTACTCTTTCACCAAAACCTATAGCTTTCTTATTCATTTTCGATGCCCCGGCATTAGAAGTCATTATTAATATTACATTCCTAAAATCTGCTTTTCTTCCCTGATTATCTGTTAATGTAGCATAATCCATAACTTGAAGAAGAATATTATATATATCAGGATGTGCTTTTTCAATTTCATCTAATAATAATACGCAATTAGGATTCTTTTGAATTGCACTAGTTAGAAGGCCTCCATCTTCATAACCTACATATCCTGCTGGCGAACCTATAAGTTTTGCTACTGCTTGTTTCTCCATATATTCACTCATATCAAATCTTATAAGTTCTATATTCAATTCCTTAGCTAAAATCTTTGCCACTTCTGTTTTACCCACACCTGTTGGTCCTACAAATAACATACTTGCAACAGGTTTATTCTCTTCATTCAAACCTGCTCTAGATAATTTAACAGCATTAACAACACTTTCTACTGCTTCCTCTTGTCCAAATACACTTTTCTTTATAGTATCCTCAAGTTTTAAAAGCTTCTTAATCTCATCAGACTCAACTGTTTCCTTTGGTATATTACAAGCTTTTGATATTACAGTTTCTATAAGCTTTTTATCTATAGTTTGAACCTTTTTATTAAGAGGGTGCATTACCCTAAAGGCGCCTGCTTCATCAATTAAATCAATAGCTTTATCAGGCAAAAATCTATCATTTATATATTTATCACTTAATGTAACTGCAAGTTCAATAGTTCCCTTAGCATATTTTACATTATGATAACTTTCATAGAATCCTTTTAATCCATTAAGAATTTTAATACTTTCCTCAACAGAAGGCTCTTTTATATCTATTTTTTGAAATCTCCTTAAAAGACTCTTACTTTTTGATATATGCTTTCTGAATTCATCATAAGTAGCTGCACCTATAAATCTTATCTTTCCTGAAGCAAGATATGGTTTTAACATATTTGATGCATCATATGATCCATCACCTATAGCACCTGCTCCAACAATATTATGTATCTCATCTATATATATAATTGGATTATCATACTCACATACCCCCTCTAATACACTTTTGAATCTCTTTTCAAAATCTCCTCTATACTGAGTTCCTGCAATAATATCACCCATATCAACTGAAAATATCTTTGCATTCTTTAACTTATCTGGAACCTTCCCTTCTTCAATTAACCTAGTTAATCCCAATGTTATTGCAGTTTTTCCTACTCCAGCTTCTCCTATATGAATAACATTATTCTTATACTTCCTACATAAAATCTGTAAAGTTCTTTCAATCTCTTCCTCTCTTCCTATTAAAGGCAGATATTCATCTATTTCATCATTAAGGCATGTAACATACTTCTTCCATGATTGATCCTTTGCTTCTGATTGACCTGAAATAGACTCTAAAGTTTTTTTCTCTTCACACATAGCATACATCAAATCACCAGCATCTATATTTTGAGAAAAAATATAATAAACTGCATAACTTTCCTCTAGTTCTAAAATAGCATGTATTAAATGTGTTAATTTTATTTCATCACATTCTGATGATGATGCTTGATAACCTGACTGCATTAATACAGTAGTTAAACTTTCTGAAGCTTCTGGTTCAAACTCCTCAACTCTTTCAATATTTTCATTAAAATAATCTTCTAAATCTCTTCTAAGTTTATTTATATCACCATTTAAAGCTTCAAATGAATTCATAAATTCTTCATTAAAAGTGCAAGAATATAATAAATGTTCAGCTGTTATAAATTCATGTTTATTTGCTTTTGCATATGTAAACATATGCGCTAATATTTCTTCAACTTCAATAGAATATCTCATCCTTTATCTCCCCTACACTTCTTGAATTTTTATTTTAAAAGGATATTTTTCTTTCCTTGCTAGAGTATCAGCTTTCATTACCCTTGTTTTAGCAATATCATAAGAATATATTCCCACAACAGCACTCCCGCCCTTATGAACTTTCATCATGATATTTACTGCATCCTCTTGTTTTTTTCTAAAGATATTTACTAATATATAAACAACAAAATCCATAGGTGTAAAATCATCATTATACATTACTACCTTGTATCTTTTGGGTTCTTTTATCTTAGTTTTAATTTCTTCAACTGTTAAACTTTTTACTGACATCATATCCTCCTTGGTTTTTTTCTTTATATTTTAATATTCCTAATTATTCTCTATTACGAGAATAGCATATTTTTTACTACACCTCAATTGTTTCACCAACTAGCGCTAATGTACAGAATATAACTCACAGAACAAAGTTTTTAATTGTCATAATTGAAAAAACCTATTTATAAATATAAAAAAGAATTATATCTATAAATAGGTTTGAAATGCTTTAATATTTAAAATCAAATTTTATACCTTAAAATTTCACAAAACCCTTTAGCCTTGATTTACGTTTTCATTTTTAATTTTATTATAGAAATTTGCAAGTGTCACATTTTGATAAGGTTCAACATAAATAAATGCCAAGCCACAAGTTATTGCACCTAATAGCCACCATAAAATAAATGAGATAATCAAAACAAAATACTCCCACTTATGTCCTTCCATCATTCTCTTACTTTCATTTAAAGCTTCAAAGGCATCCATATCTTGATTATCTGCCATAATGTAAAAAGACATAGAGTAACTTATAGCTTTAATAATGCCTGGAACTATTAAAAGAAAAGACCATAAAATAGTAAATACTACAATTAAAAGATTTAACAATACAGACCTTCCAAAATCATTGAAACTTTCTAATAACTCTTTTAATTCTACCTTTTCACCCTTAGTCATATTTAGATGTATTCTTGCAAAAGCTAATGTCATTGGTGCAGAAAATAAGAAAGCCAATATACCTCCAACTCTTGGAATAAAGCTCAAAGCACTTGATATAGCTGATACTATTAACATACAGACAAAATACATTCCAATATTGCCCTTAATTTGTTCTTTTGCAGATAATTTTAATTCTATTCTCTCCATAAAATCTCCTATATAAATTAATTATTAGAACAATACTATTGTATTCATAATTTTAATATTTATTATAATTTTCTAGTACAAAGTGGCTGACGCCACGTTTCTCAGCTCAGGAAGCAGCTTTGTTACAGCCTGTCAAAAGGTTCTAAGAGCAAAATTGGAGGATAGAAGTAATATTTTTATGCTCCAAATCACAACCAGTCGCTTAAAAATATTGCTTCTACCTCCTTAAATACTAACAGAAATTTTGCTTTTGGGTTCTTTTGCAACCTACAATTATTTTTTAACGTTTTTGAAAACTTACGTATCAGAAAGCCAGTAATAATCAGTACTCGCTCTCAAAAAAAGTTTTGAATTTCCTATACGTTAATAAAAAATTTAATAAAGCTATATTAAGGTTTTTGCAAATTCCATATTATCAAATTCTTTATCTTTTATATCCTGTAATAAATCACTTAAAAAAGTTTTATGATGCTCTACTGCTTTAGAAAAAGATTGTATCATATTTATTATATTCTCAGAACTTTCTCTTTCATTCTTCAAAAACCTTCCTACTAAATAAAATCTTATAATAGAAAACCTTATTAAGAGCATTATATACCCATCAAAAGATGAATCACTTTCTGAAAATGGAAACAAGTTATTATACATAAAATTAGCTAAATAATTTTCGAAAATATAACTATATTTATCTAAATATTTCTTTTCATATTTCTTATATGCTTCTATTAAAAACTCTGATTTTTCAGTAACATCGTTTAGTTCTTCCATATTAAATCCATCATATAATTCTCTTGTGTACTTTTTAAAAGATTCACTATCAATTTCATTAAATACATCTAAGTCAGTAAGAACAGCCTTAAAAAAGGATACTTGAAGAACATAATTTAACTTATTCTTTTCATAATCTTCTAAAACTTTATATACATCTATACCTTTTAGATAGTTATCAAGACTTCCTTTTTCTTCATACTCTTCTTCAGCTTTTTCAAGAAAATATCCTAAAACAAATAATCTTTTCGATAAATCATAATTTCTATCTTGAATTATCTTTAAGCTCATATCTCTAAGCTCATTAAAATATTTTAATATGTAACCTTTAACATCTTTTGACTTAGTATCTACAACACCTGACACAATATGTTTATCTAAAATCTCTTCTTTATGTTCAAACTTGATTCCCTCTTCCTTTGTCAGAAGAATTCTTGCTGCTTCTGGGCATGCAACATCAAGAGATCTTTCATAATGACCATCTACTAAATTTAATATTCTTGGATAACATGTACATACATTTGATAAATAATCCTCACCAAGATTTTTATATATTATACATAGATTATCATCATCTAAAAAAGCACATCTCTTTCCTTTTTTTAATTTTATTTTTCCATAATCTACATCCGTACTTGTGCAATATTCATTATTATGTATATTTTTCTGAAACATCTTTCTCATTTCAGCATTATCAGTTTTAAAATACGTTTTAAAAGTAATTCTATCAATATCTATATCCCATCCTATACAGCAGCTATCTTCACATTTTCCTCCAATACAAGAAAACTCCTTTATATATGATGGATTTACTAACTTAATCTTTTTACTCATTTTATTTTCCTCTTTTTTGAAATAATTCTCTCTATATATTATCACTTTTTTTAGAATTTATCAGTATCTTAATTAAGTTTAATCTTCAATTATTTTATCACCTTTTTCATGGCAGAATAGATATTTTCTTATAGCAAACAATATTGCAATTGAAATAAT
The DNA here is from genome assembly GCA_934746785.1 of uncultured Clostridium sp. Lineage (GTDB taxonomy): Bacteria > Bacillota > Clostridia > Clostridiales > Clostridiaceae > Clostridium. The sequence goes on from CAKVFO010000035.1 coordinate 9,911, forward strand.
ACCTGCAAGATTCTCAAAAGTAGACCCATGTGATACTATAAGCTGTCTAGCTATAGCAAATAATAGAACTTCTATAACTGTTTCTGGAGTATGCCTACATAACATCTTTATAAACTCAACTCCAACTACTAAATTTAATGCCATAGCTAAAAAATCATTAAAATTAGGTAGTGCTTGACCACTCATAAGTAAGTTTTTAAATTCTATAATAAGAAATATACTTAAGATACCTATTAACACACTTAATAAAATTGCAATTAAAATTTCAATTATATTAGCCCATTTTAAAATATTTCCCTGAATTCTTTTCCTCATATAATCTCCTGTTTATTATTTTATTTTTTTAATTTATCATATATTTATTTTTTTGTATAGTTTTAATTTTTTATATTTTCTGCCTAACCTAACTAGTATAAATTTAAAATACTTGAATAGAGAGATTGATGTTATTTACTTGACAGCTACCGGGGATCAAAAACCCTTTGAATTACGATTGCCTGAAGTTCATAAAACAATGTATTTAGAGAAAAATTTTTTGTATAACTGGTCTATACGTTAAAATTATTTCCAAAGTACACTACTACTTTAGAAAAACCACTTTCTCTTAAAAATATACCAAGATTGTTTAGTGTTCCTGTACCTACTTTTAATAAAGATGGAACTAAAATATTATTATACTGTACTTTCATCACTTATTACCTTTTTTTCAATCAAATACTTTTCAATATCACTGAAATTATTTATTTGTATAAAATCTACTTTTTGATCACTTAACATCTTCTGTAATGCTCCTTTTGCAAAGCATTCATCTGCTATTTTACAGGGTACTATATCTGCCAAGCTATCTCCAACATAATATATATATGAATATTTTTCTCTTAAATAATTAATAATCTTAACCTTATCTATTCCTGCAAAAAATAAATAACTTAGATTTTTTTCTTTCACATTAAAGTTTTTAACCTCATCATAATCTCCATTTTCATTACAATATAATTTTACTTTAAACAAGCCTTTTTCATGCAATAATTTTTTTATATAATATCCAGTACCATGACAAAGTATCACAAATTCTCCTCCTGCTTCCTGGACTTTTTCAATTACTTTATTGGCAGTATCATCCCATTCTATTCTTAAAACCTCTTCTAAGTTTTTTCTATCATTTCTATTTATTGCACTATATACTCTATCTAATAGTTCTCTATAATTACATCTATTTTCTTTCCATTCATTAAATAAACTATTTCCTTCTTCCCCCAAATAATCATCTATAATCATTTGATAAAAATCCTTACTTGTCAAAGTTCCATCAAAATCAGATACTAATGCAAACTTTTTATTCTCCATAATCTCTCCTCCTAAGTTTTAATTACCTTTAAGCGCCCTCATTATGGTTATATTTGTTTTATAATACATTTTTTACCTTATACAATATTGATTATAGCATATTTTCTAATTTTTTCTATTTATTTAATTCTACAAAAAGCCCTAGTATTACTAATTAAAATTTACTTTAAATATTAACATTCTTTATTTATATAATATATATTATTGATTTTAAGAGTAATAAAAAATATCCATATACCTATAAGTATATGGATATTTTTATTGATATTTTTTAATTATTAATAACCTTAAATGCATCAACTGTAATTAAAGTACCAGCTGACTTCTTTGATTTAACCCCAATAGTTTTAACTATAATTGTATGTTCTCCTGGAAGTAAATCAAGCTTTTCAAAGGCTATACCTCCCTTTTCTTCTTTACTCCTAAACATATCTGCTGAATATACCTTTCCATCAAGAACTACTTTAGCTATTCCTTTATCCGGTCCTAATAATGATAATAATTTTATCCCAGTTCCATTGAAAGTATATTGAATGAAAGCCCCATCTTCATCAGTAGCAGCTATTGCTCCTCCTAGGTAAGATGAATCATATAGAGTATTCCATCCAGCACTATATAAAATATCTTTCGAGTTTTCTTCTACTTTAATTTCATTAATACTTTTATCTTCTACTGTAAAATTCATTGCCTTACTTGCTTCTAAACCATAAGAGTTTTTAGCAGTAACCTTTATTTCATAATTTCCAGCCTCTTCCGGTCTCCATTGGAACTCTGAATTCTCATCATAATCTTTAATTACCTCACCATTAACTTCATATTTATAACTTATTAACTTGGAACCAGATGCTTTTGTATTAAATATTACAGAATCCCCAACATTAATAGATGTATCACTACTTGAAGTAAATGAATCTATAGATACTTTTTCTCTTCGAATACCACCTTTAAGAGTTCCTACTCTAGCTAAAGGTACATTAACAATATCTACATCTTCCTTTTCTCCTGATGTAGATTCATCTGAACTATAAGGAGTACATGCATTATCTAAAAATGTCATATCCATAGGAAGAGATCCTATTCCTGATGCACCAAAAGTACTTATAAGCATTGCTCCAAGTCCATTAGATTCCACATCTGCTTTTGTCATTCCTAATGCTTTTAATGGAATTGCCATTTCATACATAGTATCTTGCTTTGTATTATGATTTGTATTTAAAAAATCTACCCAGTTAGAAAATAAATTAGTTAAATCCTCAGGTTTGTATCCGCTATATCCATTAGCATTAATTCCATTCATTTTAGATCCTAAGAATCCATCACCATAAGCATACTTGACTCCTGCTTTTTTGAATCCTAAACATGATTCATAATCAAATTTTCCATCTACTGCTGAAAATATAGCAGGCTGTCCTACTCCTGGTTTTGCTGAAAAACATAAAAGTTTATCTACTGCTGTATTAAATTTAACATTTAATCCCCATACTGTTTTTCCATCACTAGCTGTTCCATCTGAAGTTTCTAAAGTTCCTGTATTTAAAGCCAGCATTATTGGTATATCTCCATTATAAGGTTTACCGTTATCAGAAATTGGATAACCCTGTGCTGGATCAACAACATCAGTCACATTAGTATATTGCCACATAAAATATAAATTTTCATCATCCCATGCTGAATATAAAGCATAAGTATCATATACAGGTCCTTCATGCGAACCTCTAAAAATACGTGGGTCATCATTAGCTACACCTTGTGCAATAAGCATATCCTCAGACCAATCATCAAACTTTCCATCAATAGTTATAGTCTTATTTTTCCCTACTCCTTCATTAGGATTAGTTCCATAATAAACTCCAAGAGCACTGGTTTCTTGTGCTCTTACTGATGTTATTCCATAAAAATTAGAGACTATAGTTACTGCTGCTACAATACCTATTATTTTTTTTAAACTTTTAGAGTTCATTTAATGCCTCCTTACTCAATATTTCCATTTACTATTTCAAAGTTATCAATAGTAATTATAGAACCCTTTGAATCTAATTCATGTAATCCTGTATATTGAACTTCTATTGTATGAATAGAATTTTCTGATAATCCTGATACCTCTAAAACTGTTACATTACTTTTAACTGTTTCATCATACATATCTGCTGAATAAACTTTTCCATCAATTATAACCTTTGCTACTCCTCTATCTGTTCCCACAGCAGCATTTAACTTTATACCTGTGCCATTAAAATTAAAAGTTAAAGATGAATTTTCATTATCTGCACTTACAGCATCTTTTAATATTTTCCATATACCTTTGTAGTTTATTTTTGAATTACTCATCTCTACTTTATTAACTTTAATGTCAGATTTCTTATTTGCTTTATAGTCTATAGTTTTGTAAACTGAATTTCCTTCTGAATCTTTAACATATACCCATAGTATATAATTTCCTTCTTCTTCTGGTATCCAATCAACATAAGAATCTGATGAATTCTTTATAAACTGCCAGTTTCCACTTGGTGTAAATGCCCAGAAGTTATATGTTACATTTTCTGTTACATTTGTATCAACTGCTAATCTGACTGCAACACCAGTTTCTTTTACTGTAAAATCATTAATTGTAAGTTCACTATTTTCTTTTTCATATTTGTAAGTTACAACTGTATCTGTATCTGTATATTTTCCTTCTACATTATCTGTTGAAGCTACTAATTTATATCCTTTAATATCCTTAGCTGAAGTTTTATAAGTATCTCCTACTTTTCCTGTTAAAATAGTATCTTCAGATATAGATTCTAAAGTTTTTTCATCAATATACTTAACTGTTACATTACCTGTTCTATTAGGATTATCAATAATTTGATTATTTAGTATCCAAACTTCACCTGATACATCTAAACCTGGTTGGTTTACTCCAGGGTATTGTCCCCAAGAACCACTAAATATAACTTTTGCACTTTCAGTCTCATCAGTAGTAAATGTATACCATCCATCCCCTTCTGAAACCATAGCATTTCCTGGCCATTCTCCAAAATATTTAGTAGCAACATTATTATTTTCTGAGTATACATATGCCTTAGGTGCTGATGTCCAGCTATCATTCTTAGCATGAATTATTAAAGTATCTTTTACTGTTTCATCTTTTACATATTTATAAGTTACTGTGATACCTTCTTTAGCAAAAGTTCCTGTTGCATTGTCAGGTTCAGAATCTAACTTATATCCCTTAACTTTTTTTGCAGTTACACTATAGTTATCTCCAACATTACCTTCTATCACTGAAGATGCAGCAATTTCCTTACCTGTTTCCTTATCAACATACTTAACATTAACAGTACCTTTTTCACTTTGAACTGGCTTATCAATAATTTTATTATTTAATATCCATACTTCACCTTCAAGATACAAACCATCTGACTCAGGATATTGTCCCCATTGACCATTAAATATAACTTTTCCTGAAATAGTATTTTCAACATCTAAAGTGTACCATCCATCTCCTTCTGAAGTCATAGCTTTTCCTGGCCATGCTCCTGTATATTTAGTAACATTTGCTCCATTAGCTGAATATACATAGACATTTGGTGCTGAGTTATAACTGTCATTCTTTACATGAATAGTTAAGCATTTAGGCTTAGGAATCTTTGTATAAGTAGCCTTTTGAGACTTTACTTCTTTACCGTTCTTATCTACTCCATTAACTTCAACTGTAGTCTTTTCGCCATCTTCTTTATCTTGTCCCACTTCTATCTGTTGTCCATTTTTAAAAGTACCCTTGTTAACTCCATCTACACTATAAGTAGCAGATGCAACATTATTAGCACTTAAAGTAACTTTTACTGAATCTGTGTAATATTCTTTAGATCCTGGTGTTACCCCTACAGATGGTTCTACAACGCCATTGCTTTCAAGTAATACTACTCCATTATCTCCTGCTTCTACTCGAACTGTTCCATTAGATACTGTATATTCTTTTCCAGTATAAGCATCTCTTATACCATCACCATTATTAAATACATTTCCTACTGATACAGTACAGCTTCCTGCTCTTCCTGGTTCTGATACAACAACCTTATCACTTTCACCATTTTTATTATAAACTCTGCTGAAAGTATATGGAGATTCACTTATCTTATTATGAGAACCTGCTCCAATAGCAATATGTCTATCTCTAAATGAACCTATTTTTCTCCAGTGATCTAATTCATTTTGATCTATAGAATCCCAGTTCATTTGACTTCTCCAGCCTTGTTCTTGGTTGCTTCCTACTGCTTTTCTATTTGTTTCATCACCATAGTAAATCTGAATTGCACCAGGTAATAATAATAAGTTTGTACCAGCCTTTATCATATCTCCTCTTGATAATCCCTTATCATGTGAAGAAATATAACTTAACATATTAAAGCTATCATCATTATTAATTTTTCCTGCATATTCAGAATAAATTCCATCAATTGCAGAAGTTGATGAGAATGTCTTTGACATATATGAAAAGTTAATTAATGAATCAAAAGCTCCTGAAGTAAAATAATTATCTTTATATACACCATGATCAAAAACTTCACCTGTCATCCAGAAGTCATCTTTCCATTCTGCTCCTGGCTTATCTGGATTATTTTCTCTCCATTCTTTAAGAGCTGATTTACATTCTGCTTTTAAATCTGTCCAACAATCTAGATTAACATGTTTAGCTGTATCACATCTAAATCCATCAACTCCATATTCTCTTACCCAATCACTTAACCACTTAATCAAATAATTCTTAACTGTTCTTGGTTTTCCAGTACGATTAAAGAAGCTATTAAGTTCATCCATTTCTTGATCAAAACGTCCTTCTCTCTGCCACTTAGTTCTTAGCAATCCCGGAATCGATACTGATTGATTTGATTCTGTCTTAAAATCAGGTAATCCACTTAAACACATTGTTCTTTCATCACCTGATTCTGAACCTTCATAACCATTGAATCTATTTCCTAAAGCTCTTATCCAATCAGACCCCCACCAGTTAGTAGTCCAATCTGCATTTGGTCTCATCATTCCTGTACTTCCATTATTAGATGCTTCTCCTGCATAATCATTAAACCAATTAATTCTTGACTCATTCCATCCGTAATAAATATCTTTCCAGTTACTATTAAGAGCTCCAAATCCATATTCATTAGCTGTTACTGGGTCTGCATATCCTGCATGATTCATAACAACATCAAAAACAACCCTTATTCCATGTTTATGAGCTGTATCTATAAAATTCTGTAAGTCTTCTGCAGTCCCCATATTTGCATCAACATTAGTATAATCAAGAACATAATAACCATGATATGAATAATGTTTGAATCCTTGACCTGAAATAGCTCCATGCATTTGTTCATATGGTGCCGAAATCCATATTGCATTTATTCCAAGTTTATCAAAATAACCGTTTTCAACTTCACTTGTTAATCCTTTTAAATCTCCTCCATGGAAAGTTCCCATTCTATTCTGATAATTTCCTGCATCTGCCTCATTAACAGATCTTCCATATGAATGATCATTTGAAGTATCTCCATTTTTAAATCTATCAGTTAGAGTAAAATACACTGATGCATTATCCCATGAAAACTTCTTGTTCTCTAATGAATTCGAATCTTCTGATGAATTCATATTATCTTTAGCCGCTACATAGCTTCTGGAATCGTTTGCAAATTGTACTGTAGCAAAGGCAGTATTATTAGCACAAAGCATACTAACTGCAACAACTACCCCTAAGATTTTTCTTAATTTTTTACTAGTCATAAAACCTTCCCCCAATATTATATTTTACAAGCGAGAACATACATGGAAATATTTTCTTGCCTGCCACCTATATATTACCTCTTTTTTTAATGACTTTTCAATATAATTATTGGTTTTTATCTTAAAACAGCATTATTTTTACTTGAATTAACTTTTATAGTAAATGACGCCTTAATTTTGACATTTTACAGCCATTAACTCCATATATCTTCTTTCTCCTTTGATTCAAGCTAGATACATGTATTTGATTCATCCCATTTTATATAATTTCTATTTTAACATGATGTTTATTCAACACTTCAAAAACTTTCTTATAATCATTTAAGAAAAAATTATGCGTACAAATTTTTACTCTTCCTGTTGAAAAGAATGTCACATGCACATTATCTTCTCTCTTAATTTCTACTTCTTTTATTTCATCCCAGCTATAAAATTCTTTTCCTTTTGCAATAATTAAAAGTCCCTTCTTTGAAATTCCTTGTTTAAAAAGTTCACTAATAAAATATAAAATTCCTGATAGACCAATAAAATAATGAATTATAGATTTTCCATAGATAATAGCTATAGAAGCTAATATAATTACTACGCCTATAAAAACTATAATTTCAAAAGAAGACTTTTTAGTTGCAACTTCAATTTCTAGTATATTTGTAATATTTCTAACAACTATTCCCCAAAAAAATACTAAAATTAATATATTAAATATTAAATTCAAATTATACACCCCTTTTAAATTATACCATTTAATTGCAATTTATAATTAGGTTGTATATTCAAATAAATTTAGCTGTATTATGAATAAAAGTGATAATAAATACATAGTTAAGAATGAAAAAAATAAAATATACAAAGATATCTCTGTACAACATGCAAAAGTTCTTTTGTAAAAACTGTTAAATCATATAGCCATCCCAAAAAGGACAACATTCCTTTGAAAATTTTAAAGAACGTCCACCTATATTTCAATAGATTGTTTAATTTATTACTTAATTTACTAATACAGCCTAAATTTATATATATATTAACTTTAATCAAGAACCTTTTCGAATGCTATTCTCTCTGATCCATCTTCTAAAAAAATCACTCCACAATATATAAAGTTATTTTTCTTTAATAATGCCTGCATAGATAAATTATCTATATGAGTATCTACCTTAATACTCTTAACATTTTTACTCCTACATAAGGTTTCTGCATAATCAATCATCTTACTTGAAAAGCCTAACCCTTTAAATTTATTATCCACTGCTATTCTATGTATAACTGCATATCTATCATTAGTAATCCATTTTCCCTCTACTATATTTTCATAGTTTTTTTCCTTATTAAACGAAATTACTGCTGTTGCTGCAATTTCATTATCTTTTAATAATACATAGCTTTCATCATTATCTATATCTTTATTTATTACATCTTTATTAGGATAATTATTCTGCCATTGATTAATTCCTTGTAATTTGAAATATTCTTGAGCCTGCTTTATTATTTTCATTACATCTTTAACATCTGATTCTACTGTTTTTCTAAACTTCATTTGTATCTCCTTCTATTTTTAGTTTTTAATAACAAAGTAGCTGGCGCCATGCTTTTCAGCGTAGCAAACACTTTGTTAAAGCCATCCCAAATGTTCTAAAAACAGTTGAATTTTCAACTACTTTATATTTTTTAAATTTAACATATTATTATCATCTAAAGAAATTAATACTCTTTCATTAATTGCAATAAATTCCCCCTCATATGTTATCCTTTCTCCAGTCATAATATTATTTACTTCATGAAGGATACTATTATTAACAACAATTTCATTTTTTTCAGTTATATAAATATCTTTTATATTTACTGGTTCCTCCAAAACTTTAGTTTCCCATATTGAAGTATCACTTTCATCTTCTCCAAAGATTACTTTAGTTATTTTTTTAGAGCCTTGTTCCATTGTATATTGCCCTAAATAAACTTTGTTATTAACTGTTCTTAAAATAATTATATTACTTAAATTATTAAACTTTAACTCTTTACTTTTCCCGTTATTGTATCTATATATGGATTTATTTACTGCATCTTGATAAATTAATACATCTTTACTCCAAAATGCATCTGCACTTTCAAGTCCATTTATAACTTTATCAACTTGCCTAATTTCTTTGTCTATATTAATTCTATAAGTAACTGTCTCATTGTTATCACTTATACTTACATATTCAGCCGAAGTAGATATAAATGATTCAACCTTCATTTTAGCTTTATATGGAGATAGTTCACAAACTTCTTGTTCAACATCATTCTTTACATTATAAGTTTTAACACTTACCTTATTAGATGAATTTTCAACTACAAATAAAGTATTATTATTAGGAACCCATTTTATATTTAATATATTTGTATCTTCCAATATTTCTTTAGTTTCTAAAGTTTTAGTATTAACTAACATTAATCTGCCATCTAAAAAATATGAAACATATCTTCCTGAATAAGATGGTTGGATATCCTTTGCATTAGAAGGTATATGTATTTTAGTAATATCATCTTTTACAGATGTTTCTACATTTTCTATGGTAATATTCTCTGACTCCTTAAATAGCACTTTATCAAAATAGTAAAGCACTCCTATCTGTAAAATAAATGATATAGTCAAACAAATTATAAATACTTTTAACTTTTTCATTTTGTTACCTCATTTGATTACTTAACTACAAAGCCTGATGATATAGGTCTTTCACCTAAAATATAAGATGGACTATTTATAATTTCTCCATCATAATACATGGTAGTTGATTTACCACCATCTAGATTCACTGCATTATAGCACCCTAAATCACTCATTACTTTCTGAGCTTCCTTTAATGTTGCACATATTCTTCCCCCTGGAAGATTTGAATCTAAAACTACTAAAACAATTTCACCATTATTTCGCTGTCCTATCATTGTTTTAGGTGCTGTCCCTTCATCTTTAGGTATCGATACTTCTCGTCCATTTTTAACAAGAGTAGTTACATAACTAATTGCATCAACAATTGTATCCTTATCATCTTCCTTTGGTGATAATAATTTAGAAACTGTTGTTTCACCTATTAATAATCTTCCTTCCTTAGTAATAGCAAGTATAGGGCTTACATATTCTGAATCAAGCCCATTTAGTATTTCTCCATCAACCATCAAAAAACCAGTTGGAATGCCGCCATTAGACGTCCACTTTTCAGTACCTGCTTCATCAGTAAAATATCCTCCATTTATAGCTGCTATAGCATCGTAGTTTTCTGCTATAGTTGAAACTGCTTCCCCTTCTTTAAATAGTTTTGAAGATACTCCTACTCTCACCCTGGTAGGATCTTTTACTATAAGAACATAGCCTTTAAACTTATGGTTTTCATCACTTATTTCCTTTAATTCTATTGAAGAATCCTTACTTTCAGGAATTTCTATAAGGTTAGATTCTTCTACATTCATATTATTATCCTCAACAGAATCCTTTTCATCCATATTTAAAATCTTATCTATTTTCTCTTGAGATAAAAAGGCTGTTGCAAGCCATTGATGAGTCATAGATGACATAGCTGAACCCACATATGTCTTTTTTGCGTTTTCAAATGGTCCATAAAGTAAAGTAAATGGAGTTGAAACAATGGTAATAACAGATGTAAGTAATATATACTTACATATTTTTTTCAAAGTAACTGTCTTATTTACTTTATTCTTTTGTTTTTTTGACATATTAATATCTCCTAATTTTATTTTTTAACATTGTACCATCAATAATATTTTTTATCAACTATGTAATAAAATGTATCACGCAAATTAAAAAGCAGCTTTTGGTACTACACTTATTTTTTAACATAGTAGATAACTTACATACCAGAAAGCCAGTTATAATCAATATTCACTCTCAAAAACTTTTAAATTTCTTATACATTAAAATAGGATAATAATCATCTTGCTATAATTATCGTTCACTAAACCATTTAATTGTATTTTCTTCAACTTCTTTAGGAAATTTCTTATTATATACTTCATCATAAAGCCAGCCTAAGGTTTTCTTTTCTAAATACTTCTTCATTTCATTTTCTGCTTCCTTCATAACAACATTTATTAGGCAAGGACATTTACTATAAGATCTAGGTAAATTATTTTTATCTATTAAAATATTGTTCTGTCTTATTTCAACACATTGAAAAAATGGTTCTTTTCCTTCTACTGCTTCAACTATATCTAAAAAAGTTATTTCATCTGCACTTCTAGATAAAGCATATCCACCCTTTACACCTGAGATTGATTTAATTATTCCTGCTCTACTAAGCTTTGCATATACCTTTGACAAATAGCTTTCAGAAACTCCTTGAAATTCAGCTAAATCTTTAATCTTAACTGTTTTTCCTTCATCTATTTTTACCATATATAATAAACAATGTATTGCATACTCTACACCAACTGAAAACTTCATGTTATTTCTCCTTTGTTTTTAATATAAACAATAATAACCCATTATTTATTTTCATTCAATATTATAAAAAACTTTAGTATATATTATACTACCAAGTATTAACATTGACAAAAAACAATAAAAATTTTACATTATAGACAAGTTCTATCCCGGATAGAACTTGTCTATAATGTACGAAAGAAGGAATAGATATGTTTTCAGAAAAATTTTTAGAAGTCTTACAAAGCGAAGGTGTTGTTTCAATAGTATCATGGGGAAATGACGAACCTCATATAAATAACACTTGGATTTCTTACCTACAAGTTAAAGAAGGTAATAAATTACTAGTTCCAGCTGCTGGTTTCACAAGCACTCAAAAGGATATTGAAGTTAATGATAAAGTTAAAGTCACTTTAGGATGTAGAGATGTTGAAGGTTTAATTTATAAAGGAACAGGTTTTGCACTTGAAGGAACTGCTAAATTCTTAGATTCTGGAGTTTATTTTGATGAAATGAAAGAAAAATTCCCCTTCTTAACAAGAGTCTTAGAAATAACAGTTACTTCTTCTAAACAAACTTTATAACTTCTTAAATATTCTATAATTTATATAAAGAACTGTCATAACATAACTGTTAAATCACTCAAGTTCATTTGAATTTAACTGCATGTATGACAGTTTTTTTTATTTATTTTAGATATTTTATAATTTGTACGATATATATTTATAAATAATTATACTCATACTAGAAAGGATAACATTATAATGGATAATAATGAAGTAACAAATTCAAATAATATCTTAGGTAAAGGTATTTCAGGAAGTACTTTAAAATTAATAGCTATAATAACAATGATCATCGATCACTTTGCTGCTGTAGTTATTATAAATTTAATACAACAGCCTAAATATTTTTCTTCTTTCGAGACATTAAAAAATTTATACTACATATCAAGGTATATAGGTAGAATAAGTTTCCCTATATTTATATTTTTATTAATAGAAGGATTTACTCATACAAAGGACACTAAAAAATATGCTTTTCGTCTTTTTATATTTGCTTTAATTTCTGAGATTCCTTTTAACTTAGCTATATACGATAGCTATTTTTATACCAAACACCAAAACATATTTTTCACACTTTTTTTAGGGGTAGCTGCTTTAATATGTTTTGAAAAACTAAATACAGAATTTAAATCAAAAAAATTCATAAAAATAATATTATATATTTTTATAAGTTTATTTTTTATGGTATCAGCCAAAATTTTAAATACGGATTATGATGCTATTGGTGTTTTAGCAATTATACTTATGTACTTATTTAGAAGTAATAAAATAAAAGCTGCTTTTGCAAGTTCTTTATCACTTGTTCTAATTACAGCTTCACAATTTTTTTCTTTTATCTCTTTAATTCCAATTAAATTGTATAACGGAAAACGTGGATTAAATATAAAATATATTTTCTATATATTTTATCCACTACATCTTTTAATTTTTTATTTTATAAAAATATCGTTAAATTAAATATTATTTAAATTTAACCCATTATCTAGATTTAAAAAAAGAAAAAACTATGTATGAAAATAAAATCTTATTCTCATACATAGTGTTAACTAAAAACCAATTCTTTCTAAAATTGTATCAATCTTATCCTTTGCCTTTTCTATAGCTGATAATCTTTCTTCTTCAGTAGTTCCTGTATTATCAACTTTAAGTTCTTCTACTGTTGCAATACCAATAGTTTTCATTATAGATTCTATATAATTTTCTCCTTTATCCATTACAGGATCTAGAATCCAAGGAATATTTCCTCCAGAAGATTGAACATATACTAAAGCCCTATATTTATCATCTAACAATCCTTTAGGTTTCTTACCCTTTTGAACTTTAATAGTCTTATTATCTTGAACAATACAATCTATATATTCCTTTAATGGTGCTGGAAAAGATAAACTCCACATAGGTGCTGCAATGACATACATATCTGCATTAATAAATTGATCACATAACTCTCTTATTTTTTGTACTTCTTTTTGTTCCTCCATAGGAAGTTTTTTAGCTGCTTCTTCTTCAAGAATACAGTTTCTATCTTTGAAATATTGATATTTTAATCTTGGAATATGTTCTTTATATAAGTCTAGTTCCTCTACTTCAAAGTCATGAGCTTTATCTAAAAACCTATTAATAAATTCCCTAGCAACAGTCTTTGAAGATGATAAATTCTCTGGTTTTGAATTGACACTTATATATAATAGTTTTTTCATTTTGTACACCTCGATACTATATTTTTTATTAGTATCTACAAATAAATACTTGATTATTCTAAGCACTACTTCGTTAGATAACTTGTTTTATAAGTAATTATACTAGCCTTTGCTTCCATTCCATTCTTAAGTCCAACTTCTTTTCCATTTCTATCAATCAAAACTGTATCACTTAAATTACAAGAAGCTACAATAGATAATCTCTGTCTTTGTCCTCCTGAAAGATTAGATTCCTCTTCCTAGATTAGCTACTAATATATATTTCTTAGTAACCTTATGTACTACTGTAAAATTTGATACTGGCATCTTCAAACCATACTGCTTAGCAATAGTAGCTATACAGGCTGTGCCACAATCTTGTGCATCTTGTTGTTTTACACAATAATATTTTTTAGTATTTATAATAAGAGCTGTCTATACAACAGCTCTTTAATAATTATCCTATAATATAAACTCTATATCCTGCTCTTAATCTACTATCTGCATATCTTTTAGCATCTCTATATGATGAAAAAGAACGTACATTCATAAGACTTCCTGTCTTTTTGTTGATAACTCTTACTGAATACTTCCCTCCCACAAATAACTTTTGCTCATTCTTTGATAAACTTAACATTTTAAGTCCTCCTTGCTTTTATATTTAAATAGCTTTCTTTAATAAACTTATTATACATTTTTTACCTAAATTATTATATTGTAATTTTATCTTTATGTATAGTAAAATTGTATACAATATTAGGACCGGATGCGTTAATCTCTATATCTCCACTAGTTTCTTCCCTTACTAATCTTACATAGTAATTACCTGTTTTATTTATTTCTACATCTTTATTGCCTTCTCCATTCAAATCAATTGAGGCTACAATTTTTTCTTTTGAAGGATCTATAATTATCAATTTACACTTTCCATTAGTAATTTCACAATTATATGAAAAGTTAAGAATACTTGATTCACATTGATATTTATAAAAATAAGCTAAAGTCATAAATCCATCACTAGTTTTTATTTTACCAATATATACATCACCTTTATCTGCGCTAATCTCTAGGAGATTTATCTTATGAAATAATCCTATTCTACTTAAATATACTAATAACGTGGTTATAGTTACTGCTAAAATAAATATACTTATAATAAATATCCTTTTCTTTTTCTGTTTTTGCATAATTTATACCCTCCACCTCATACAATTTATGTTTTTATATCATATATTGTAAATGCATAACTATTTAAGACAATTCTTATACAAAAAAATTAATAGTACAAGATTTACATTTCAATGTTTCTTGTACTATTTTTATAATTAACAAATAAGAGATTTTTAATAGTTTTCGTAAGTGTAAAAGTTTTGACGTCTTTTACTAACTCAAAAATAGTAATAAAATATCCCTATAAAGATTCTTGGAGCTGTATAGCTTCTCAAAATTCTTTATAGGGATTTTATATTTTTTAATTTTTAGATCATCCAAAAGATAAGCTAAATACCTTTCTATAACTAACTTATTATCCTTGGCAGTTTCTACAATACTATATAAATAGCTACTAGCAGTTGCCCCTTTGGAAGTGTTAGCAAATAAGAAATTCTTTCTGCCTAAAACGAAAGGTTTAATTTCACGTTCAGCTGCATTATTATCTATTTCTAGTCTTCCGTCTAGTAAAACAGTTTTTAATGATGGAACATGCTTTTTAGCATAATCTAATGCTTTTCCTAGAGGACTTCGTGGCAAAGCTAAGAGAATTTCTTTATCTATATATTCTATAAAGTCATCTAGGATAGGCGCTAATTTATTATTTCTTTCTTTATATCTAACTTTGTAATAATCATGATTATTTAAATGAGTATCTCTAAGTCCTTTTTCAATTTTATAAATTTGCTCACAATAATTAAACCCTATTAATGCTCTTGATTCTTTTAGGGCTTCTTCATTAAGATTAATTA
>CAKVFO010000036.1 GCA_934746785.1 uncultured Clostridium sp.
GTGTTACCATCAAAAAATGCTGAAGCAGAAGAAGTAGTACCTACTTTGCCAAAAACATTTTTATAAGTGTTTAGTAAATTCGCATTACTTGGCACTGTAGCAGCACTAGCAGTTACAGGTGAAGAAGCAAATGAAGTAAATGCAAGTGTAATACCTAGAACAGCTGATAATAATAAGCTTACATGTTTTTTCATTATTATACTCTCCCTTTTATTATAATTTTTTTAAGTAATTACTTATACAAAAAGCATAAGGCGTAGAAGAATATAAGGGTATGTTAATATCGCGAAATAATTGTATTTTGTCGTGAAATAGTATTGCTTGTATATAAAACATATTAAAAGTATTAGAAAAATAGAAAAATATTATTAAAGTAAAAATAGCATCTAAAAATACTCGAAGGCACTTTTAGATGCTACTTTCCTAATTTAATATAATGAATAATTTAGAGTATTACCAATGCTTCCATTTCCTTGAATACCAAATTGAACACAGCCACCTTTAGCTATATGTGAATTCCAGCTTACTGGTGTAATCACATAATAATCTCCAACTTCATTAATTGTAATATTCCAGCTTACTTTTATATTAATATCACTCTTTTTAACTTTTAAAGTCCATCCATTAACATCTAAAGCTGTATTATTTGAAATTTTAAAATCTATTTGATAACTTGAGCCCCAATTGCTTATATTATAATCAAGCTTTAAAGCTCCAGTTGCAGGAGCAGTTGGATTGCCTGGAGTAGTTGGGTTACTTGGTTCTGTAGTATTTGATTTTACAGGTTCAAATACCCATTGTTGATTAGCTTTTCCGCCATAAGTCCATTGGCATACGTTAGCTCCATCATCTTTATTAAATTCATAATCATCAAGAACTTTTGTTAAATTACTTGACTTTGTTGCAATAATGTAAGCACCTGGAGTACTGCTTGATTTTAACATAAATCTTTGAGGATCTTTTAAAGTAGATTTATATATTTCGATATTTGTTCCATCTTTATCTTCACCGCAATATACATCTAGTGAAAATTCACCAAGATTACTGTTTAAAGTAATATATCCATTAGCTAGGTTTGTAAGATACCACCTTTGACCTGCTACTCCTGTTCCAGTTCCAAGTTCAACATTTTGACAGTTGTTTCCTGTATTATCTTTAACTTGAAGATACTTTTGGGCATTAACATTTTTTATATAATACCATCCATCCTTTAAGGAAATTGTTTCACCAGGAGTCTGAATAGGTGTTTCTACAGGTTTTGAGATAGAACCGACAGTATAAACATTAGGTTTTACTGGTGTTTTCATATCTTCACCTATATAGTAACTTGTATGAGGTGGTTGATTGTAAGCAACGTTTTGCCATGCAATAGCTTCTCTATATTGAACATCACTCATTAATGTATATAATCTATGATTTGTTTCATAAGGAGTCATATAGATTCTTAAAGCAGAATTATCAGAAGTTGGCCATATAACTTCTTCTCTCCAATCTCCAAATATATCAGCTGAAAGACTTGGAGTAGCTTTAGTAGTATTATTAGAGTGAACATTTTGAGCAGTTAACAATCTATCTATTTTCTTAGTTGTGGAATTCCATTTATCGATACGAGTACCATCTAAAAGTTCTTGATATAAATCTCCATCCCAATAACAGGTGAAGTTTTTGCTAAGGGATGAAGGTCCACTTATAATTTGGTTCCCTTTAGAATCATAACATCCACTTGTAGTTAGAAGTACATAAGGATAATAATCGGCACCAATATTAGCAATTAAACCTCTTCCAACATCAGTACCAGTTTTTTTACTAAATAGTGCTCTACCAGTTTTAGCATCTCTAAGTTCTATACCAGCACTTGAACTTTTCTCTTCGTGAACCATAAAAGTTTCAAGTCCAGCATGATTAGGATCAAAATCACCTGTGTGAAGTGCATCACCATGACCTAGTTTAGTTGAATAAAGACCTTTTCCATTATGATCTATAACAGCTGCACCATAAACTATTTCATCATAGCCATCATCATCTACATCAGCTACATTTAAGCTATGAGCCCCTTGTCCAGCATAAGCAGAATTACCGGAACTATTACTATCAAAAGTCCATTGTTTGCTTAAAGCTCCGTTTTTATATTTATAAGCACTTATTACGGCTCTTGTATAATATCCTCTACATATAATAAGACTTGGAGTTTTTCCGTCAAGATAAGCAACACCACTTAAGAATCTATCAACTCTATTTCCATAAGAGTCTCCCCATGACTTAACAGTTCCTCTTGCAGGGGTAAAATCTTGAGTATTTAATACTTTTCCAGTACTTCCTTCAAATAAAGTTAAATATTCAGGACCTGATAAAATATAACCGCTAGAGTTTCTATAATCCTTTGATTTATCTCCAATGACAGTTCCATCACCAGCAATAGTTCCGTCAGCTGTCTTCATAGCAACTTCTGCTTTTCCATCACCGTTTAAATCATAAGCAATAAATTGAGTGTAGTGAGCACCAGCTCTTATATTTTTTCCTAAGTCAATTCGCCAAAGACGTTTACCATTGAGCTTATAGCAATCAACATAAACATTTGAAGTATATCCTTTTTGAGAGTTATCTTTAGAATTTGATGGATCCCATTTCAAAATGATTTCATATTCACCATCTCCATCAACATCAGCAACAGTAGCATCATTAGCTGAATAAGTTACAGTAGTTCCATTTAAAGTAGTGTCAGCAGGTTTTTGAATTGGTACATCCATATAATTATTAGCTAATGTTTGAACAGTATCACTTTGGGTTTGTTCAACACCATTTATTACAGTTGTTACATAATATTTTGATGAAGTAGAACCGCTTTTATCCATATAGTTAGTTGAATTTGTTATAGGACCGGCAATTTTTTTACCATCTCTATACACATTAAATCCTATATTATAATCTTCAGTACCAAGAAGTCTCCAGGAAACTAGAACACCATTAGATGTTTTTACTGCTGTTAATCCTCTATTTAATGTTTCTATCTGTCTAGCTGTTGCAGCTTGTACTTTTTCACCAGCAAATATATTGTTATTAGATGATACTGCAGGTTGTAAAAATAAAGCTGAAGTAATAATTAAAGAAGTTGATAGAATTGCTTTTAATTTTTTATTCATAATTATTTCCTCCTAATTAATCAAATAGTTTATAGTTGAATTAGCATTCCCATTTCCTTGAACACCAAATTCAATACTTTGTCCAGGTTCAATAGATGAATTCCAATTTTTTTTAGGTGAAGTGTTAACAGTTCCAGAAGGGAATGCATCAACAGTTAAGTCATTTAGATAATATTCAATATTAGTATAACCTTTGTTGCAATAATCTCCCTTTGCATCAGAAGCATTTTTAGGATTAAGTCCTCTTTCATTTTCCCACCAATCAGGCATTCCATCATTATCAGAATCAGTAGGAGCACCACTTGTAATTGCTGATGGATAGTTAAATTTTACTCCACATTTAATACCATATTTATCGATAGTACTTTTTTGACTAGAGTTAGCTTCCCTATAAGCTCGTGCCCCAACAAGCTGACCAGTTCCATTTTTAGCTTCATTCATAACCTGCTTATCAATAGCTGTTCTTGATTCAGAATTAATACCAGCACCAGAGTATTTTAAAACATTGTCATAAGCAGATTCAGCGCTTTCAGCTTTGTTTACAACAGAGATATCAGTACCCTTGCTGATTATTTGGAATGGAGTAATTGATTTAACATTGGATTCATTTCTGCCAGTAGATGAAGCATAAGTTATACCACTCCAATTATTGCTTGATAATGTTTTGTAATCTTTGTTATTATTATCAACAAACCTATTACCAGCAAGATACATTTTAAAGTTCTCAGGTTTTGTAGTACTATCAATACTTATGTAGTTATAGCCACCTTTAGTGTTAGGCCCCATTTTCAAGTAGTTTCCAACATAATTTAAGTGCCCAATTGTACCGTAAGCAGTTTGATAAGCCCAGTTATAGATTACATTATTAACAAAGTCAGCAGTGTAAGTTCCTTCAACTTTTCCTCTAAAGTTTCTTGAGACATTATCTACAATCATGTTGTGGTGCCATGAACAGTTTCCTTTACCCAGCATGATAGCAAATCCATGAATACCTTTCTTATGATATGAAAATGAGTTAGATGGTCCTATAACTGACCATTGAGTAGTGTAGTTTAGATTGTTAGAATAGAGTCCCCATTGTTCATCATTTGCCCATCCAAAAGAACAGTGATCAACAATAGAATTAGAACCATTATCACCACCTAGAGCATCATATTCTGCATATTTACCTCTTTCACCAGGTCTAGAACTTATAAATCTCATTATGATGTTACTTCCGCCAAGACCTACTTTAAAGTTTTTTAAAGTAATACCAGCCCCTCCAGGAGCAGTTTGTCCAGCGATTGTAATATTAGAGCTTACAACAACATCACTTTTAAGTTCTATAGTTCCACCAACTTTAAAAAGAACTATTCTATTTGGTTTGCTAACTGCATCACGAAAAGAACCTGAACCACTATCATTTAGATTAGTAACGTAGTATACAGATCCACCTCGTCCGCCAGTTGCATATTTTCCACCACCTTCAGCTCCGGGAAAAGCAGCAATATTACTTGCAGCAGAAACATATAAGCCACTATTAATAAGTGAGGATGTTAATAAAATACCTAAAGTAAGTATTAATTTTTTTTTCATTGACATTTCTCCTTTATATAATTGGCATTTTTACAAAAAAATGAGTTCATTTATAGAATAACGTCAATACAATAGATAGGTCAATATAAGGTTATGTATAAAAGAAGAACTTTTAAGATTTAAAAATACTTTTCTATAAAAGATTAAGTAGAATATATAAAAAATTAATATAAAAAGTGTTAAAGATTTCTTGAAATATGGTAAAATAATTACAAAAGTGGTATTACCAGTTGCACCAGAAAAGGAGGCGGTAAATATGTCAGGAAATTTATATACTAATATTGTTGATAATATAGAAGAGGCTATAAAAAATGGTGAACTCAATGAAGGTACTAAACTTCCATCAGAAAGAGCAATGGCTGAAAGATATGATGTAAGCAGAAATGTGATAAGAGAAGCTTATAAGATATTAAAAGAAAAAGGATTAGTAGATATTTATAGTGGCAAGGGAGCCTTCGTAAGTAAACCTAAGGCTAGTGTTATAAATGATAGATTAGAAGATGCAATAAGTATAACTGAGTCAAAGCTTTATGATTTACTTGAAGTAAGAGAAATATTAGAGAAGGCAGTAGGCAAGAAAGCGGTCATAATGACCACTAATCAAGATCTTGAAAGGTTGGAGAATATCTATCAAGAAATGCAGACTTATATAAATAATCAAGTTAAATTTGCAGAATTAGATTGCAAATTTCATGTGGAACTTGCTAATTGCACAGGTAATCCAACTTTAGCATTACTAATAGATACATTCAATAAAATCACAGATAAAAAACTTTTTATGTTAAATCAGATATATCCTAATAGGGCTATTAAGGCACAAAAAGAACATAGAATTATTATAGATTCAATAAAAGAGCGTGATGAGAAGAAATTATTGCTGGCAGTTGATGCTCATATAAATTGCATAGAATATGATATCTCTATATTATCTAAATAAAAAAATTTTTCAGAAAATATTGACAAGCTAAAAGAAGGGTGTATAATGAAATTAAGAAATTGGTAATACCAGTAAGACCAGTGATACCAAGACATAAAAAATATGAATAAAGAAGAAAAGCAATGGCGCTATTATTTTTAATAATAGCGCCTTAATTAATTCTTAAATAAATAATGAGCAAAGGCGCTATTTTTAATAAATAGCGTCTTTCTTGTTTTTAAAAGGAGGGTGTTTTAATGGAATATATGGTGCAGTTGAAAGATATTCATAAGTCTTATGGAAACAATGAAATTTTAAAAGGTATTGATATGAATATACAAAAGGGAGAGATAGTTGTAATACTAGGTCCTAGCGGTTCAGGCAAAACAACATTACTTAGATGTATTAACTTTTTAGAAAAAGCTAATCAAGGAAGTGTAACTGTAGATGGAATCAATGTAGATTGTGTTAAAGGAAGTAAAAAGGAAATAAGAAAACTGAGATCAAAAACAGCCATGGTATTTCAGTTATACAACTTATTTAAAAATAAAACTATTTTAGAAAATGTTATGGAAGGTCTTGTAACAGTAAAGAAAGTTATAAAGCCTGAAGCAGAGAAGAAGAGCATTGAATTACTAAAGAAAGTAGGATTAGGAGATAGACTTAATAATTATCCATCACAAGTTTCTGGAGGACAACAGCAAAGGGCAGGAATTGCAAGGGCATTAATATTAAATCCAGAGGTAATACTTTTTGATGAACCTACATCAGCTTTAGATCCAGAACTTGTTGGTGAAGTTTTAAGTACAATAAGAGCTGTTGGACAAACAGGAATAACAATGATTATTGTAACTCATGAAATTGCCTTTGCTAGAGAGATAGCTACAAGAGTTGTCTTTATGGAAGGTGGAAAAATAGTAGAAGAGGGAACTCCAGAAGAAATGTTTAAGAATCCTAAGGAAGAGAGAACTAGAACTTTCTTATCAAGGATTATGAATGGAAATGAAGAGGATAAAAAAGTAACAAAAATAGAAGATGTAATCTAAAAATACATTAGTAAAATGGAGGGATTTATATGAAAAAGGTAATTAGTTTGGTATTGGGTTTAGGAGTGTTAATGTGTACTTCCTTAACTGGATGTGGTAATTCATCATCAACATCTGGAGGCACAGTAGGAACAGCTGATGATCCTAAAACAGTTGAAATAGCAATTTTAACAGGTATGGCTCCTTACACATATGTAGATGAAGATGGAAGTTATAAAGGTTATGATTATGAATTTTTAACAATGGTTGATGAAATGCTTCCAGAGTACAAATTCCATTACAATGCAGTAGAGCCTGATGCAGCAGCTGCAGCAGTTCAAGCAGGAACATATGCACTTTCTTGTTCAGCACATTTTGTTACTCCTGCTAGAGAAGAGAATTTTATATTATCTTATCCAGAAAGTTATTATCCAGTAAATTTAATTTCAAGAAAAGAAGACAGCTTTAAGAAATTTGAGGATTTAGATGGAAAATCAATAGTTCCAGATCCACCTAATGATGGTCTATATGTAGTTCTTCATAAGATGGCAGAAGAAAAGCCAGAAGTTAAGTTTAAGGAAGAGGAAGTTTCAAATTATATACCTTATGCAGATTGTTGTAAACAAGTTTCAAATGGTCAGTATGACTGCTGGTTTGGTGGAGACACAATGTATAAGGATGTAATGGAAGCTCAACCAATGGACAACCTTTATTGTTCAGAACCAATTTACTGTGCAAGTTGTGTAACTGTAATTAATAAGGATTATACAGATCTTAGAGATAAGATTAATGAATGTATTGTTAAGTTATATAAAGATGGAAAGTTAAGTGAATTATCTGAAAAATGGTTAGGTAAAGATGTATGGAAAATTGCAAAGGAAACTGGTGCTTTAGATGAGGTATTTACTAAGTAGATTTAAATAAAAATTTATCCTGAAAGGAGTGGGAATATGGGAAAAATTGAATTTATGATAAGCAAGCTGCCTGTACTTTTGTCAGCCTTGCCAGAAACCTTAAGTATGCTGTTTATATCTGTATTTATAGCTTTTGTATTAGGTATGATTCTTACTTGTGGAAAGCTAAGCAAAAATATAGTTTTAAGAGTTCTTTCTAATATATATATTTCATTTATGCGTGGAACTCCTATGGTTGTTCAATTGCTATTAGCATTTATATTAATTCCTAAAACTTTAAACAGTGCTGGTATAGCCACTAATACATGGGACAATGTTATATTTGCAATAATATCCTTTAGTTTAAATGAAGCTGCATTCTTTGCTGAAATATTTAGAGGTGCTTATTTAGATATAGATAAGGGGCAGATTGAAGCTGGTGAAAGCATGTCAATGACAAAATTTCAAATATTCAGAAGAATCATATTTCCACAAGCAGCAGCAATAGCTCTACCTAATACTATGAATATGACAATTGAACTTATGAAAAATACTTCTATAGGAATGGCAATTGGGGTAGTTGATGTTATGGGAATGGCTAAACAGATTTCTTACAATGCTTATGGTGTTGGACAAACAGAGATATTTATTATAACAGGAGTTATCTATTGGATTATGGGAATGATTTTAAGTGGAATTTCATCTGCACTTACAGAAAGACTTAATAGGTGTAACAGTCCAATGGTAATAGAAAAGAAACCTAGAATGTTCTTCTCATTAAGAAGGGGGGAGGCAGCATGAATTTTGATTTAAAGTATGTAATAAATAGTTTTGGACCAATTTTAGAAAAGCTTCCAATAACTTTTTATATGACAATAGCAGCAACTATCTTAGCTCTTGTAGTAGGAATAATATTTGCTGTGTTAATTGAAAGAAAGATCTTCTTCTTATCTAAGTTTATTAAGTTTTTTAATTCATTATTGAAAGGTGTACCAGTTTTAATATTCCTTTATGTGTTGTATTATGCAATGCCAGATGTATTAGCAGCTCTTGGAGATAAAATAGGTTTTTCCTATGATATAAAAAATCCTCCTAAATTGATATTTGGAATATTAGCTTTTGGAGTTACTTATGTACCTTATATGTGTGAAATGATAATAACTGCTTATAACACAGTACCAAAAGGTCAGATGGAAGCTTGTGATTCAATGGGATTCACAACTTTCCAAGCTATGAGAAGAATAATAGGACCACAGATGATTGTTGCAGCTATACCTATATTCGGCAATCATTTTGTAAATATATTAAAAGCTACATCATTAGCTTATATGGTAACCATCATAGAAATGATGGGAGCTGCTAAGAATTTTGCTACAGGTAATCAAAGATTTTTAGAAACCTATATAGCAGCAGCAATTATATATTGGATTATTTGTATTGCTTTCGATAAATTATTTGCTTTTATAGAAAACAATACTGGTAAATATAGAAATAAACTAGCACAAGCTTAGTAAAGTGTCAGGAGGGTGAAATGTTATGAAGGATTTTTTATTTAAGATGCCTACAAAAATATTTTTTGGTGAAAATAAGGCTCTTAAAATAGGAGAGATTATAAGTGAATTAGGAATGAAAAAAGTATTTGTTGTGACAGATAAGTTTCTAGTGACAACGGATTGTGTTAAAAATCTAGTCAGTAAGTTAGAAAATGAAAAATTTGAAGTGACGGTTTTCACAGAAATAGTGCCAGAGCCTCCTATAGACGTAGTTGATAAAGCTGCTGATGCCTTAAAAGCACGTGATAGCGATGTAGTCATTGCAGTAGGTGGTGGAAGTACAATAGATATTTCTAAGGCAATATGCATGCTGAAGAATAATGAGGGCTCAGTAAAAGAATACTTATTTGGAGGAACAAGAAAGGTTAAAAATGCATCATTACCTTTAATTGCAGTTCCAACAACAGCTGGAAGTGGAAGTGAAGTGACTGCAGCTAGTGTAATTTCTGATGAAGAAAATAATATTAAACTTTCAGTAACTGATGAAAAGATAATACCAAACATAGCAGTAGTTGATCCTGTGATGCAAAAAGGTATGCCGCCACTTATTACAGCAAGTACAGGAATGGATGCTTTAACTCATGCAATTGAAGCATATGTTTCTAAAAATGCATCAATTATAACTGATATGTATGCTGAAACAGCTATAAAGCTTATTGGTAAGAATATATATAAGGCAACCTTTGATCCAGATGATATAGAAGGAAGAGAAAATATGGCTATAGCAAGTACATTAGCAGCAACAGCTTTTGCTAATGGAGGGTTAGGAGCTGTACATGGTATATCACAAGCTTTAGGTGGCGTATCACATATTGCTCATGGTATAGCAAATTCAATGTTTCTTCCTTTAGTAATGGAGAAAAATATGGTTGGTAATCTTGAGAAGTTTAGTAAAATAGCAAAACTTCTTGGGGAAGACATAGAAGGTTTATCGTTAAGAGATGCAGCTGAAAAATCAGTTGCAAGAGTAAAAGTAATGGCAAAGGATTTAAACATTCCAAGTAAGCTCAGTGAATTTAATGTAACTGAAGAAGTGTTTGATGAAGTAGTTAAAGGAACTATGGATTATAGGTTATTACCTTTAAATCCAGTAAAAATAAATGAAAAAGATGTTTATGACATCTTAGAAAAAGCAATGTAATTTTAAAATTAGGGGGTTATGAAGATGAAATTTAAAGATTATGAAAAGTATCTAAGTCCAGCATTAGCAAAGGCAACAGATTTAATAATGGAGAGTGGTAATGGATGTTATATGACGGATGTTGATGGAAATGAGTATCTTGATTTTGTACAAGGTATTGCTGTAAATGCATTAGGTCATTGTCATCCTAGGGTTACTGAAGCAGTTATAGAGCAAACTAAAAAGTTAATGAATGGTTCTTTCAATTTAGTTAATTTTCCAACAACATTAGAGCTTGCTAAGAGAATATCGGAAGTGACTCCCGGAAATTTAAATTCAATATTCTTTTCAAATGGTGGTGCAGAAGCTAATGATGGGGCATTAAAGTTAGCTAAGGCATATACAGGGAGACCAGCAATTATAGCTTTTAAAGGATCTTTCCATGGAAGAACTGTAGGAGCAACAACTATTACAGCATCTAATTCTAAGTATAGAAAATACTATGAACCAATGATGGGATCAGTTTACTTTGCTCCATATCCATCAAAGGATTTATGTCCTAAAGGCTATGATGAAAAACAAAGAACTGAGTTTTGTTTAAATGAATTAGAAAGTTTATTCAAATATATTGTAGCTCCAGAAATGGTTGCAGCAATTATTATGGAACCAGTTCAAGGTGAAGGTGGATATGTAGTTCCAACAAAAGAATTTGTACAAGCTGTTAGAGATATTTGTACAAAGCATGGAATTCTATTAATATTTGATGAAATTCAATCTGGTTATGGAAGAACAGGTAAGATGTTTGCAGGTGAAAATTTTGATGTAATTCCTGATATTATGACTTGTGGTAAAGCAATAGCAGGAGGACTTCCAATGAGTGCTATTATCTCAACACCTGAAATAATGGCAAAATGGAAAGCTGGAATGCATGGAACAACCTTTGGAGGAAATCCAGTTTGTGCAGCAGCAGCCCTTGCAGTTTTAGATGAATATAAAGAAAGTAACATTTTAGATAATGTTATTGAAATGGGAGCTTACTTAAAAGATAAGTTAGAAGGCTTAAAAGAAAAATATACATGTATTTCAGATGTAAGAGGTTTAGGACTTATGCTTGCTATTGAGTTCTCACATGAAGATGGAACTCCGGCAGGTGAAGTATTTGGAAAGGTTAGAGATGAATGTTTTAAACATAAACTGTTAACATTAGCTTGTGGAGTTAATAATAACGGAATGAGATTTGCTACTCCTCTAAATGTTAAGAAAGAAGAGATAGATAAAGGTATTGAAATATTAGATAAGGTTCTTGGTGAAGTTTGGAAGTAGGTGAGTTTTATGACAAAGAGAAAGGTTTTATATTATAACATTGATGATAATTTAGATTATGAAAATTCACTATTAGAGGAATGGGGAATTGATAATCTTGAACTTGTAGAGGTTAAGGATAAGGAAGGCAAAAAGACTTTTTTAGAATATGCAAAAGGTTTTGATGGAGTTGTTGTAGAGTATCAACAAATGACAAGAGATATTATAGAAGCACTTCCTGATTTAAAGATAATAACACTTCAAAGCATAGGTTATAACAATGTAGATATAGAAGCTGCAACTGAAAATGGAGTATGTGTAACTAATATTCCAGGATTCTGTACAGAAGAGGTAGCCCTTCATACTGTAGGTATGCTTATAGATTTAGTAAGAAAAATTACTTTCTTAGATAAGTCAGTTAGAAGTGGAAAATGGGATCCTCTTTATGGTTATAAGACTTATAGATTGACAGGTAAAACTATAGGATTATATTTCTTTGGAAGTATACCAAAAGCTATGGTACCTGTTTTGAAAGCACTAGGATTAAAGATTTTAGTATATGCTCCAACTAAGACAAAAGAATATTTAGAAGAGTTTGGTGTAGAAAAGGCAGATACTCTTGAAGAGCTTTTAACTAAATCAGATTTTGTATCTTTACATTGTCCATTAATGGAATTTACAAAACATTTAATTTCTGAAAAGGAACTTAAGTTAATGAAAGAAGATGCTTACTTAATTAATACAGCTAGAGGGGCTGTAGTTGATGAAAAGGCTTTGGTTAAGGCTTTAAAAGAAGGATGGATTAAGGGAGCAGCAGTAGATGTTATTGAAGATGAAGATAATGAAAAAAGTGATTTATTTGAATTAGATAATACAGTAATAACACCACATGCAGCCTTTGTTTCAGAGGATTCATTCTATGATGGAAGAAAGAGGTCTTTAAAACAATTAGTTTTAAGACTTGCAAAGAATGAAGTACCTGAAAGTTTAGTGAATAAGGATTTAAAAATAGATTTTTAAGGGGGAAGAGTCATGAGTATTAAAAGAGAAATAAGTATAGAAAGCTGTGCTTTAGCACAAGGACCATATGTACAAGGATTAGTTTACAATGGAATGATTTATGCATCACAAATTGGAATAGATAAGGACGGAAACTTAGTTGAAGGCGGAATTAAGGCTCAAACTAAACAAATAATGGAGAACTTTAAAGCTATTTTAGAATCTGAAGGTTCATCTATGGATAAGGTAATTCAATGTAATATCTACATTGTAAATATGGAAGATGCACCAGCTATGAATGAGGTTTATGCAAGCTATTTTACTAAACCATATCCTTCAAGATGCTGTGTACAAGTAGCCGGAATGTCAGGAGGGGCTGTTGTAGAAATGTCTCTAACAGCTGCTTTATAGGAGAAAA
Source organism: uncultured Clostridium sp. (assembly GCA_934746785.1). Classification (GTDB taxonomy): domain Bacteria; phylum Bacillota; class Clostridia; order Clostridiales; family Clostridiaceae; genus Clostridium. The sequence goes on from CAKVFO010000036.1 coordinate 12,942, forward strand.
GAGGTGCTTAAGTTATGTGTATGAGAGTAGAAAACCATATTGTTTTAGATGTTAAAGATAATGCTGAAATGGTTGAAATAACTGTTGATGGTAAGAAGATACTAGCTAAAGAAGGGGAACCAATATTAGCGGCTCTTCTTGCTAAAGGCATAATTGTAAATAGATATACATTAAAAAGGAAAGAGCCAAGAGGTCTATTTTGTGGAATAGGACAATGTACAGACTGTGCAATGATTGTTAATGGTACACCTAATGTTAGGACATGCATTACACCAGTTAAAAAAGGAATGATAATAGAAACTCAAAATGGTCTTGGAAAGGAGGACTAAAAATGATTGAAAAGGAAGTTGTAGTTATAGGAGCAGGACCTGCAGGTCTTGCAGCAAGTATTGAGGCTGCTAAGGCAGGAGCAGAGGTTTTAGTTGTTGATTTAAATATGAAACCAGGAGGACAACTTTTTAAACAAATTCATAAGTTCTTTGGTTCTTCAGCTCATAGATCAGGAACAAGAGGAATTGATATAGGAAAAGAACTTTTAAAAGAAGCAGAAGATGCAGGAGTTGAAATATGGCTTGGAAGTGCAGTAATTGGTCTTTTCCCAGGTAATAAAGTAGGAATACAAAAGGGAGCAGATGATGAAAAGAAAAAACTTGTTACTATTAAGGCAAAGAAAATTATAGTAGCAACAGGAGCATCAGAAAATGTTGTAAGGTTCAAAGGATGGACAAAACCAGGAGTAATGGGAGCAGGAGCAGCTCAAACTATGGTCAATGTAAATCATGTTAGACCAGGTAAAAGAGTTGTAATGCTTGGTAGTGGAAATGTTGGTCTTATAGTTTCTTATCAATTAATGCAGGCAGGATGTGAAGTCGCAGCTTTAGTAGAAGCAGCACCTAAGATTGGTGGTTATGCAGTACATGCAGCTAAGATAAGAAGAGCAGGAGTACCTATTTATATAAAACATACAATTGTTGAAGTAAAAGGTGATGAAAGAGTAAATGAAGTAATTATAGCTGAGGTTGATGATAAATTTAACCCAATTCCAGGTACAGAGAAATCTATTGAAGCAGATGTAGTTGCAATAGGTGCAGGTCTTAAACCTTCAGTTGAGTTAACAAGACTTCTTAATTGTAAGTTAACTTTCAATCCTGTATTTGGAGGATGGATTCCTCTACATAATAAAGATATGGAAACTTCAAATAAAGGAGTTTATGTAGCAGGTGATACTACAGGAGTTGAAGAAGCAAATACAGCTTTAGAAGAAGGAAAGATAGCTGGAATTTCAGCTGCTCAAAAGCTTGGATACCTAAGTGATGAAGTAGCAGAAAAGTTAAAATCAGAAGCTTGGGAAAGACTTAGAAGTCTTAGATATGGTCCTTTTGGAGATAGAAGATTTTCAGCTAAAGAAGATATATTAAAAGAATATGAAGAAGCAATAGGTGAACCTATTTGTGAATGTGTATAGGAGGGGGAGTAAGTATGGCTTTAATTAATACAGGATATTTAGAATATGATGAACTTAAGTCTATTCAAAGTGTTCCAGATGAAGATAGATATAGTAAAGGACCAGTTGCAGTAATTGAGTGTGTTCAGGAAATTCCATGTAATCCATGCGAAGCTTCCTGTATGAGAAAGGCAATAAAGATAGGTGAACCAATAACTAATTTACCTAAAGTAGATTTTGAAAAGTGTGTTGGATGTGGTGTATGTGTAGCTAAGTGTTCAGGAATGGCAATCTTTATAATAGATAAAACCTATTCGGAAACTACAGCAACAGTTGCATTTCCATATGAATATTATCCACTACCAGAAAAGGATCAAGTAGTAGATGCTGTGGATAGAAAAGGTCAAGCTGTGTGCAAAGGTAAAGTTGTTAGAGTTTTAAATCCAGCAAGCTTTGATCATACACCAGTAATAACTATAGAAATACCAAAAGAATATGCTGATGAAGTTCGCAGCATGAAGAGGGAGGCGCTTTAAGATGAGTGAAAAGTTCTTTGATGATGACATGATTGTTTGTAGATGTGAAGAAGTAACATTAGGAGAAATTAAAGAAGCCATAAGAGAAGGTGCAAGAGATGTTACTGGTGTAAAGAGACGTGTTCGTGCAGGAATGGGATTATGCCAAGGCAGAACTTGTGAAAAGTTAGTTCAGCAAGTTTTATGTCAAGAACTTGGAATAAGTCCAAAGGAAACAGGAACATCAACAGCAAGACCACCAGTAAGACCAATGTCTTTTGGTGAATTAGCAAAGGGGGTAGTAGAATGAGTAAAGTATTTGATGTAACAGTAATTGGTGCAGGTGCAATAGGGACAAGTGTAGCATATCACTTAGCAGAAAAGGGATATAAGGTAGCAGTTATAGATCATGGAGATATAGCTAATGGTTCATCAAGCCACTGTGATGCAGTTGCTCTTATATGTGATAAAAAGCCAGGCATAGATACAAAGATGGGGGCTGCAAGTATTGAACATTATGCAGAACTTGCTGAAAGGTTTGATTATGATTTTGAGTTTGATAGAAAGGGGTGTCTTTATGTATGTGAAACAGAAACAGAGTTTGAAGCAGCATCAAATTATGTAGCACAGCAACAAAGAGATGGATATGAAATGTCCATGGTAGATTCAAAAACTTTATGTGAAATGGAACCTTACTTAGCTAAAGATCTTTTAGGTGGAATATGGACACCAGGAGATGCAGCTATGAGTCCTTATAAAGTGTGTTTTGCTTTTATTGAAGAAGCTAAAAAATATGGACTTGAAGTATTTACTTACTGCAATATTAAAGCAATAAAGTTAGGACCTAAGAATGAAGTTGAAAAAATAATTACAGATCAAGGTGAAATAGTAACAAAGAGAATTATTAACTGTGCAGGAGTCTGGGCACCAGTTATAGGAGAAATGGTAGGCCTTAATATTCCTATACAGCCTAGAAAGGGAATGAACCTTGTATCTGAAAAAACTAAGAAGATAGTTAATCATAAAATCCTTGAGTTTGGTTATATGATGAGTAAATTTGATGATATTAACTTTAAGAGAAACGTAAGTCCACTTGTAGAAGAATATAATGTTGCATTTAACATTGAATATACTCATGCAGATAATATTTTACTTGGAGGATACAGAGGATTTAGAGGTTTTGACAATCGTTCAGAAATTGAAGCAATTAAGGCAATTGCAGAGAGAGGATTAAGATTCTTCCCTTGTCTTAAAGATGTAAACTGTATAAGAAGTTATGCAGGTGTAAGACCTTTTGTTGAGGATCATTTACCTATAGTTTCTGATGTAGATGATATTCCAGGTTACTATATAGCTGCAGGGCATGAAGGTGATGGAATATGTTTATCACCTATAACAGGTAAGCTTATGGCTCAAATAGTAGAAGGTGAAGAAACTGATTTTGATATAAGTCAGCTTGATTTTGAAAGATTTAGATCATTGCAAAAGAAGATAGTTTAGAAAGGAGGGGCTGTTATGGATAATAGACAATATGGCTTTTTAAACGAATATAACAATTTTGTTAAGGTGAAAATGGCAAAGGGGCAGAATATAGCAGGGTTTCCTATAGGCATTATATATATAGAAGATGTATGGTATCCGATGGTTCCAGGAAATATTGTTAATGGATATACCTTTAATTTTCCTGTAAGACTTAAAGCTGTAGAAGGATTAGATGTAGATAATTTATTTAATTGTGGAGAAGGAGTTTTCGGGCAGATTCTTAAAGCCTGTGAACAGCTTCAAAGGGAAGGGGTAAGAGCAATAAGTGCTGCCTGTGGCTTTTTTGGAAATTATCAAAAACAATTAGCAGAAGTGTTAGATGTACCTGTAGCAGTCTCTAGTTTAGTTCAGATTCCATGGATATACTCAATAATTAAACCAAGTCAAAAGATAGGGGTTCTTACAGCTGATGCATCATCTTTATCAAATAAGCTGCTTGAGAATTGTGGAGTTTATGATTTAGATAGAATAGTAGTAGGAGATCTTAGACATGGTGAAGAGTTTTCTTGTATTTTAGAAGGAAGGGGAGAATTTGACAATGGAAAGGTTCGTGAAGAAGTAGTTGAAGCTGCTCTCTATTTAGTAAAAGAAAATGAAGATATAGGAACAATTCTTTTAGAATGTAGTGATATGCCTCCCTATGCTTATGCAGTTCAAAAAGCTGTGAAACTTCCTGTATTTGATTTTACAACTTTAATAAAATGGCTTCATAGCAGCGTGACACAAAGACCTTATAACGGATTTATATAATTAAAAAATGTAATAAAAAAAGCTTAACAATAGGTGGAAATTTGTAGCCTCGCTATAGACAAATAAGTTTATAGCGAGGTTTTATATTATGATAAAATATAATTTAATCCGTTAACATTACCTGAGAATTGTATACCAAATTCTATATTACCTTTAGAAGAAATATTAGAATTCCAGCTAACAGGCGTAATAACATAGTAGTCACCAGATTCTTTAACATTTATATTCCAGCTGTTTGTTATATTTATTTCACTCTTCTTCAATTTTAATGTCCATGTATTGATATCAGCTGAAGAATTATTAGTAATTTTAAAATCAATCTGTCCAGCTGATCCCCAGCTGTTAACACTGTAGTCAAGTTTTAATTTGTTTGTAGAAGTAGTAGCTCCTGAATAGGATGAATCAGAAGCTTTTTCAAGAGTCCAAAGTTGTCCACTTCCACCCCAGTATGACCATTGATTAATGTTAGCACCAGCATCAGGGCTGGCTTCATAAAGGTCTAAAGCTGAATTTCCATTGGACACTTTAGTTAAAAATGTATATTGTCCTTTAGAATTTTTTTGTACAATATACTTTTGCATATCTCCGCCCCAATAGTTCCACTGGTCAATGTTTGTACCATTATCAGCTTTTCCATTATATACATCAACACAGCTCTTGTATCCAGAAGCGCCAGTTAAGATTGAATAATAACCATTGCCATCTGAAACTAATTTGAATTTTTGAGCATCAGATTTATTTAAATACCATTGTCTTATATTAGTACCATCATAAGCAGAACCATTTTCAACATCTAGATATAAGCCGCTTGATACATTTTTAATATAGTAAGTTCCATCAAGGCCAGCTGTTGAAACAGGAATTGATGCAGTTTGATTAGAAGTTTTTGAACCCCAGATACTTTCGTTATTTGAACCTATAAGTGAGAATGTCATAGTTTCTGTATGTGATGCTGATTCATCATATTGTTTAAAGAATACTCCTTTATAGGTAACTCCATTTATAACCATAGTACAATAATAAGTACCTGATTTTTCACTCCAAGTTCCAGTATAGTCACCAGTAATAGTTCCATTAGCATTTAATTGAACCTTTGATGTAGCAAGCATTCCAATATTAGCAGTTGTAGCATCTAAACCATGATTTACAAAATCATAAGTCCCTATAATATCACTAGTAGAGTATCCAGAAGAAGAAATTTTACTTCCTAAATTTTCATATACAGCTGTAACAGGCCATTTATCTTCGCTTAAAAATTGTTGATGAACTCTTACTTGATGGAATTCGTTTCCTGTATTAAAACGAGTGTGATAAATTAAATATCTTTCACCATGATCATCAATAAATGCAGAATTATGACCGCCTGATTTATAACCATTTTTATTTAATTCACCATTAGCTACAGAATTAAATGAAGAGAAATTATAATTACCAAACAGTTTTATACCTTTACTTCCTTTATTAACATTGGTACTTGTACATATTGCAGAATTGCCAGCAGCATCAGTATATGGTCCTGTTATATTTTTAGATCTAAATAAACGGATGTGATATCCGCTAAAGTTATCTGTTGCATCAAGACCACAGTAGGATTCATAAAGATAATAATATCCAGAATTTTTATCATAAACTATATAAGAGCCTTCACCGCATGTTCCATATCCACCAGAAATCTTTAAGCCAAGATATTGATCTGAAGCATTTGTCTTTGTATGGTATGTATATGAATAATCTCTAAGACCAGTATTATTATCAAGTTTAAGAAGAAATAATCCTCCAAACCAAGAACCATATGACATCCAAAGGTTTCCCTCTTTATCATATAATACACATGGGTCAATAGCGTTAGGACCATAAGAAGAATTCCATTTCCCATTAGAAAGATATCTTGAAGCTACATTATTAGTACCAGTTACTTTTGAGTAGTCAGTTTCTTTAGCTTGTGAAGAATTTACAAAACCGGAGTAAACTACTGTACCAGCATAAGTATATGGACCAGTTATTTTGTCAGCAGTAGCTAGAGCAATAGAAGAATAGTAATTATCACCATTCACACTCATGTACATACACCATTTTTTCATTTTCTTGTTGTATATTACATCTGGTGCCCAAAGGTTACTACTCATATTATAAGAATTGCTGCCATGAGAAGCCCATTTCCCATTAGAAGTAAATATATTGGCATAGTCTGTATTAACATTTGTAGCAAAGGAATTCCAAGATGCTAAGTTAGTAGAGACAGCATTAGACATGTGAGTACCAAAAAGATAATACTTACCATCAGATTTTACAATAGAAGGATCATGTACAGATACTCTAGAAGTTGTTAAAGCAGCACTGGCATGAGTAGTAGTGGTTAAGAAAGTTTGTGATAACGTTAACAAAAAAGCTAAAAAAAATATTCCTGCTTTTTTCAATAAGTTTTTCATTTTTATTTCCCCCTTTTGAAATTGTATACAAGATTATTATAGAATTTAGCAAAAGTGTATGCAATCTATGATTGGGATAGAATAGAGGAATTTTAAGATATTGCTTTAGTAAATTGTAATTTTAAAGATAAATGAGAGCAGCATCAACAAAATAAAAAAGCATATACCATTTTTTATTAGATTTTATTAATTACAAAGTTATGATAAAATATAATGATACAAAAAATAAAAAGGTAACGGTTGGAGGATTTTAATGAATAAAATAACAGATGATATCCTATGTAAGGTTGAAAAGCCATCAAGATACATTGGGGGAGAATTAAATCAGGTAGTAAAAAATCCAAAAGAAGTAGACATTAGATTTGCTTTTTGTTTCCCTGATGTTTATGAAGTAGGTATGTCTCATTTAGGTATGAGAATTTTATATCACACAATTAATGAAAGAAAAGATACATATTGTGAAAGAGTCTTTGCCCCATGGCCAGATATGGAAGCTAAAATGAGAGAAAATAATATAGCTTTATATGCCCTTGAAACTAAAGACCCTATAACAGATTTTGATATATTAGGCTTCACTCTTCAATATGAAATGAGTTATTCTAACATTTTAAATATGCTTGAAATGTCAGGTATTCCAATAAGAGCTGAAGATAGAACTGATGAACATCCAATAATAATGGCTGGTGGTTCATGTGCATATAATCCAGAACCATTACACGCAATTTTTGACTTCTTCGAACTAGGTGAAGGTGAAGAAATGATGAATGATGTTCTTGATGTTTATAATAAGCACAAGGCAGCAGGAAACTTCAATAAGAAAGAATTCTTAAGAGAAATATCTCATATTAGAGGTATCTATGTACCATCTTTGTATGAAACAACTTACAATGAAGATGGTACAATTAAGGAATTTAAGCCTAAGTATGAAGATGTTCCAGCAACTGTTCAAAAGAGAATAGTTCAAGATTTTGATAAGGTAGATTTCCCTGAAGATATTCTTGTTCCTTATACTGATATAGTATTTGATAGAGCGACATTAGAGCTTTTTAGAGGATGCACTAATGGATGTAGATTTTGCCAAGCTGGCATGATTTATAGACCCGTTAGAGAAAAATCAAGAGAAACATTAAAAGAACAAGCAAGAAGACTTATTCAAAATTCAGGTTATCAAGAAATTTCACTTTCTTCATTAAGTACTTGTGATTATTCTGATATAGAAGGTTTAGTTAAAGATCTTATGGAAGAACATGAAGAATCTAAGGTGGCGTTAGCCCTTCCATCTATAAGAGTTGATGCTTTTTCTGTTGACTTAATCAAGGAAATTCAAAAGGTTAAAAAGACAGGTTTAACTTTTGCTCCAGAAGCAGGTTCTCAAAGAATGAGAGATGTTATAAATAAGGGATTAACTGAAGATAAGATTCTTGAAGCTTCTAAGAGTGCTTTTGAATCAGGATGGAATACTTTAAAGCTTTACTTTATGGTTGGTCTTCCATATGAAACATTAGAAGATTGTTCAGCTATAGGTGAACTTGCTCATAAGATTCAAGATCAATATTTCTCAGTACCTAAGGGCGTAAGAAGTAAGGGATTGAAGATAACAGTAAGTACTTCAATACTTATTCCTAAGCCATTTACACCATTCCAATGGGCTCCAATGGCTAAGATAGAAGAAGTAGATGAAAAGATTCAAGCAGTAAAAGATTCTATTCACTCAAGAAGTATATGGTATCAATATCATCATCAACAAACTTCATACATGGAAGCATTATTTGCTAGAGGAAATAGAAAAATGTGTGATGTTTTAATAAGAGCACATGAGTTAGGTGTTAAGTTTGATGGATGGTCAGAATACTTTAACTTTGAATTATGGCAGCAAGCTTTAAAAGAATGTAATGTAGATGGAGATTTCTTTGCATATAGAGAAATGAGTTATGATGAAATCTTACCTTGGGACTTCATAGATATTGGAGTTAATAGAAAATATCTTGAAATAGAAAATGAAAAAGCTAAGACTGGTGCCCTTACAAAGAACTGTAGAAAAGGATGTACTGGCTGTGGTATTAATGTAAACTTTAAAGATGGGAAGTGTTTTGCAGGTGCGATATCTAATTAAATATACTAAAGAAAGTGACATAAAGTTTATAGCTCACTTAGACTTAATGAGAACTATACAAAAAACAATCAGAAGATCAGGGCTTCCTGCAACATATTCAAAGGGGTTTAATCCACATTTAAATTTATCAATAGCTCAGCCTTTATCAGTAGGGGTATACTCTAGTGGGGAGTATATGGATTTACCTTTAGGGGAAGAATTAGATACACAAGAAGTATTAGATAAGTTAAATGCTAGAAGTGCTGCTGGAATTAAGTTTACAGCATGTACTAAGATAATAGATGTGGAAGGTGAAAAGAAACTTCCTCAAGCTATGGCGTTAATAGATGCGTGCAGCTATAGAATTAAGGTAAAATATAATAGTACAGATAGTTTAAAGGAAGAGTTAGAAGCTATGCTTAAAGACTATGAATGGAAAACTATTAAAAAGAGTAAAAAGGGAGAAAGAGAAGTTGATATAAAGTCTTTAGTTTATAGTTTTGAATATGAAGTTCAAGAAAACTTATTAGTTATAGAAACTTTAATTCAATCAGGAAGCAGGGAACATTTATCAGCAGACCTTTTAGTTCAATACATAAAATCAAAAACTACAAATGTAAATGAAGATGCTTTTGTAGATATTAAGAGAGAAGAAATGTATTATTTAAATGGGGAAAAATATGAACCTCTATGTAATATCAGGTAGGTGGATTTAAGTGAAGGAGATTTTAATAGAAAGAAGAGGTAAAACTCTACGTATTGCTATAAAAAATAAAGGAAAACTTTTAGAATCAATAGTAGATGAAGAAAGTGATGAACCAAGGATTGGAGAATTATATAAGGGAAGAGTTAAAAATATAATTTCAGGAACAAATTCTATTTTCGTAGATTTAGGTCTTGATAAGGAGGGGTATCTTTATTACAGTAATGAGCTAAAAAGAACTGGTATAAAAAAGGGTCAGGAAATTTTAGTTGAAGTTATTAAGGAACCTCTAAATGAAAAAGGAGCTAAATTAAGCACTAAGTTTGGAATTGCTTCTAAGTATATGGTTCTTGAAAAGGGAACAGGAGTTGAGTTTTCTTCAAGATTTAAAGATGAAGTTAAAAAGGCTCTTATAGAAGCAGAACTTCCAGAGGTAGAGGGAGCTAAGCTTATAGTAAGAACAGAAGCAGCTAATGTGAGCATTGAAGAACTTATGCATGAGAGAAACCTTCTTTTAAAGGAATTTGATGAGATTAATAGGAGGATGAAATATTCAACAAAGCTTGGGAAGTTATACGGAGAAAATCTAGCTATATCAAAAGTTCTAAGAGATAAAGTAGGTCTTGATGGAGCTAAGATTATAGTAAATGAAGAAGAGGATTTTGAATTTATTAAAAATTATATTAAGGATGATGAAAATGTAAGCCTTAATCTTTTTGATAAAGGAAAGAACTTATTTGATTTCTATGATATAGAAAGAGAGCTTTTAAAGCTTAGACACCAAAAAGTTGTCCTTCCATGCGGTGGATCTATAATTATAGAAAAAACAGAAGCTATGCATGTCATTGATGTAAACACTGGCAAGAACATAAAAGAAAGAAGTTTTGAAAAAACTATTCTTGAAACAAATATTGAAGCAGCTAGAGAGATAGGAAGACAGATTCTTTTAAGAAACTTAAGTGGAATAATAGTAATTGATTTTATTGATTTAAGAGATAAGGCAGATAGAGCTCATGTTATGAGAGAACTTAAGGAAGCTTTAAAGGATGATGGAGGAAATCTTAGGATTTATCCATTCACTGAGCTTAACCTTGTACAGATTTCAAGAAAGAGAATAGGAAAGAGTATTTATGAATATATGGAGGAGAAATGCCCTTTATGTAATGGTACTGGAAGTCTTCTAAAATTATCTTACCTTGAAGGTTTGATAGGAAATGAAATAACAAGATATAGTCATGAAAATGGTATTAATGAGTTTTTCATCGAAATAGAAGAGAGTTATAGTGAAAAGATTAAGGGAGATTTAGTTTCTTTCTTAAAGAATATAGATGCTCTTGATAAGGAAATTTATATTAATTATGTTACTGGAATTGAAGGTTATAGAATAGAACCTTTAATATTCCAAAATCAAAAGAAGAATATAGAAAAATATTTAATTAATCTTGATTAATTAATATGATTTGAATATTAAATATCATGGTATTTTTGAAATTATAGTGTCAAAATACCGTGATATTTTTTTATAAGAAACTTATGGAATAAAAAGGAAATAAAAAGCTGCTATAGAATTTATTATAGAGGAATGGTATAGGAGGAATTATGAAAAAAAAGAAGAGAACAAAATTAAAAATAGCTATTGTATTAAGCTTAATAATTGTATTGATTTGTACATTTTTTATTGTTAAGCTGACGTCTAGTTATTATCATGATGAAAATCGTAGTTTGCTTTTAAATAGTAATAGTTTTTCATTTAACTGTCCTGAAGATTATAAATATATTCATATGGAGTTGAGTTGTGAAGATGAAAATCCTATTAAATATAATATAGTTAATCCAGCAGGAAAGGTAGTACAAACAGCTGAGCTATTAAAGAAGAGTGACTTTTTTTGTGAGAGTACAAAAGGAATGTGGAAAGTGAATTTTGAGGTGAACAAAGAGATAAAGGTAAATTATAAGTTGTGGGAAGGGAATCTGAAATTCATGGATCCCTTAGAAAAATAGAATTATTAAAAAAGAGAGGTACCTTTTAAAATGGTACCTATAAGCAGGACACTAGAAAAAAAGTGTCTGGTTTATAGGTACTTTTTATGTATAATATTAATAT
>CAKVFO010000037.1 GCA_934746785.1 uncultured Clostridium sp.
ACCTATAAAAATATTTAAAACTGGTGCTTTTTTATTAGCAGAAATTAATTTTTTATCTAACTTAAAATTTCTATTATTGACTATTGAATCAATCATATTTCCAATTTCATTTTCTAATAATTTATATCTTTCCGCATCTTTTTTAGTTGCTTCAACTCTAATAAGAGCATGCATATTCATAACTTTTACAATATTTTTTACCCTCATAAACTATTTACCTTCTTCTGCATATACACTGAATCTATCTAGTATTTCTTTGGCAGTTAGCGGTGAATATTTAAACTGCTGGAATCCTTCTAACATCATCTTACCATTTCTTAATTTTTCTCTCATTTCTGCACTCATTTCATCTTCATTTGTTAGTGCATACACATCTCTAGTTTCTAAGTAGCTAAGTAATTCTCTTTTCACTTTAGTACCAACCTTTTTAATTGAAGCTTCTTGAACTTGTCCCCCAAGTCTTGATACTGAAAGTCCGAAGTTTATGGCTGGTTTTTGACCATTTTCAAAATTCTTTCTTGATAATACTAACTGTCCATCTGTGATTGATATTATATTTGTAGAAATATAATCTGTGATATCTCCACCTTTAGTTTCTACAATCGGTAATATTGTTATAGATCCACCTTTTATATGTTGACATCCTTTTTCTAACATTCTTGAATGCGCATAAAAAATATCTGGTGGATAAGCTTCTCTTCCTGGAACTTTACCTTGAAGAAGACTTATTTCTCTGTATGCATCAGCATGTCTCTTTAAATCATCTATAATTACTAAAACATCTTCACCTTTATACATATATTCTTCTGCAATTGAAACTGCTGCATATGGAGCTAATGATAATATTGGAGTTTTCTCATCGTTAGATGCCATTAAGATTATTGTACTTTTCATAGCACCTCTCTTTGATAATTCACTATAAATTTCTTTTACTTCTTTCTTAGTCTTACCAATAGCTACATATATACATTTCATTTTTTTATCTTTTTGATTTACTATAGTATCTAATGCTATTTGAGTTTTACCTGTTTTCTTATCTCCAATAATTAATTGTCTTTGACCTTTTCCTATTGGATAAACTAAATCTATACCAGCTATTCCTGTTAGTAATGGTCTTTCAACAGTTCCTCTATCCATAATACTTACATTTGGTCTTTCAATAGCCAACTTATAAAGTTTTTCAAACTTTTTATTTGTTAATTTATCTTCTCCAAATATATCTATTATGTGGCCAAATGCTTGATGTGAATAATTTATTGAAAATTCTTCCCCTGTAGCAATTACTTCGTCTCCTATATTAATTTTTTCAAATTCTTTAACTACAGCTACTGTTATAAAATTTTCTGAAATTGCAGAAACGTACCCTATTCCTTTATTTCCAATTCTTACTTCTTCAAAAAATTCTACAGCTGAAAGTCCTTTTACTTCTAATATAAACTCTCTTACTTTAGTAACTTTTCCTATTTCATATTTATTGCCGTTATTATTTATCTTTGATATTTTATTATTAACCAAACTTTCAATATTCTTCTCCATTATTTACTCCTTATAAACTATAATCTATAATTTTACCTTGATATAAAATCTGTATTCCCTCTATTATACTGTTATCTTCCTTAACTGAAATTCTTGAATCAATCTTCTCTAAATATTTAAACTTTTTATTTCCCTTTATCAATATAGTTGGATCTAAATATGATACCTGCTCTTTTATATAATCAACAAATTCAACCAAATCAAATTTCTCATTTGCCTTTTCATATTCCAATACTATATTTTTCTCATTTTCAGATAACACTTCTAATAATATCGCTTTTCTATCCTCTTCATCATTCTTTAATAATTCATAGTATAATTCTAAATTTATTTTTTTGTTTATAGATTTATATAAATTGTGTAATGATTTATTTATATAATCATTTTTTCTAACAAACTCTTCAACTATAGCTTTATAATCAAAATTAAAGTTATTTTTTATTAATAAATAATTTTCAAAAAAGCTCTCATCTTCGTATGATGTTATTTCATCATTGATAGAAATATTAGTAACCACATGGTTACTAATATTTCTTTTTTGTTCAATTTCTTCATCTTCTAAATCAACTTGAACAATATTATTTAATTCTGATAATCTGCTTTCTTTTTTATCTATAATATCATCATAGACTTCTAATTTTTTTAGCATTAATTTCTTCATATCAGCATTTAATTTTTTACTTATACTCTTAATTGCAAAGAATAGAAATGCATTTATTATTAAGATAACTAATATTACAACTGTTAATTCTTGCAACATATACTATCTCCTTTAAACAACAAATGGATTAAAGAAAAGTAAAATAACAATAAATCCGAATAGAAGTAATAATAAAATAGTTAATACTATAGCTACAAGCATCATTGATTGTATAACGTCACTTTTAGTTTCTGGATTTCTTCCTATAGATTCAGCAGCTTTTGCTCCTAAATTTCCAAGTCCCATTCCAACTCCTAAAAAAGTTAATCCTAATATTATCCCAACTGATAATAGTGTATAAGATATAATTTGTTCCATGTCTTATCTTCTCCTAAAATATATTATTTAATAATGATTTAAATCTAACTCTAAAACTTCCAAATAAAGTGTTTTGAATAGTTATCTCTTCATTTATAATCAATTTTTCACCATTATACACGGTATCTTCAACCTTTAATGTAAATTCCTTCACATCTGAAAAATCTTCTAAATTAAATGAACTACTCCATCCTTGATTTGTAATTACTGAATCTCCAACAATATCTTTTTCATCTAACTTATTACCATCACCATAAAGTGCTACTTTTCCACTTTCTAATGATAATCCATTTTTTATTTTAAAGTTAAATGCTAAGGCTTTTGAAGTTAACTTTTCAACTGTTAATAATGCATTTACTGAATCTGTATGTGTTTTACTTGTATCAACAATTACATCTTCATTTTCTTCTACTCCATTAACAAGTTTTCCTATTGTTGCACCAATACTTATTGTATAAGATGTATCTGGCTGTAATCCATGAATAGTTCTTGAATTTTCTTCTGTATTTAAAATTATAGTTTGTGATTCTCCATGACTGCTTTCCAAAATTAGATATACAGCTGAATATTTGTTTTCATAATCTAAAATACTGTAGTTAACCGTAAGTTCATTAAATCCTGTAGTTATATAGTTAATTCTTAAAGTACTTAGTTTAGTTCCCGGTGAATTTGTACCTGTATTATTAATTTCACCAGTAGTAACTTTATCATTCACTTTATTTATAGAATTTGCCATACTAGTTAAAACTGATGCTAACTCAGAAGGCATAAAGTTCCATTGACCATTAGCTGTAATATTTGATGAATTATTAGTAGTACTTGTTGAATTATTTGTTATAGATCCAGCACCACCACTTCCTTCAGAGTCATCATTTAGAGTTATTCCATCAAGTGTATCTTGTTCTGGTTCATTTTTATTAGAATCAGAATCTTCTTTTACTTGATCTTGAAGATTCTCTGTATACTCATTAGTTGTTCCTCCAATTTTAGCTAATGCAATAAGCTCCTTTTCACTTTCTAGTGTTTCATTAGCTACATCAAAAGTATTTCCTGCAAAATTTATTTTAATTGCTTCTAATATTTTTAAATTCACTTTATCATTGTAAATTTTGCATGTACCAGCTTTATCAATATTTATTATTAAATAATTTTCTAGTTTTAAATTTTGTGCTGGCACTTCAATTTCATCAGCTACTATTAAATACTTTCTATCTGCCAGCTTGTAGAAAGCTGCTCCAGATGAAGTTGTAATTTCATTAAATACATCTTCTACTGTAACTGAAGCATCTTCTACAACTTTATAAATATTCCCATAAGAAATAATATTCTTTGAAGCTGGTTCATAAACTATTGATTGTTTCCCTAAATCATATTCTTCATTATTGGATCTTAATTTATATTCTCCATTCCATAGTTTTTTTATTGTCCCCTCAGCTTCTGTCTTTATGTAATTTTCATCTTTATCATATACTACACTTCCTGCTGATATAGCATATGTGGCACTTTTATTTTTAAGATTTTTAACTATAAAAATTGAAAATACCCCTAGTATGAATGAAATTACAACTGCAAAAGCAATAAAGCTTTTTTTATTATTTTGATTTAAATATCTCATTCATTTCTCTCCTAATTTACCTAGTAAAAATATTCTTTATAGAACTTATGAAGCTTGTCTTAGCAGATGTTCTAGGAGTATATCCATATAAATATTCTCCACTATAACTTTCTACTAATTCATGATTGTAAGTATATAAACTCATTTCAACTCTATATGTTCCTTGACGTGGTATATTGTAATTTATAGTTTGAACAAATAATGTATTTTCATTATATATAGTTGGTACAAAACTTTCGTTTTGAGTATATAATAAAGCTCCACTATCATCATATAAACTATATTTAATATACTTAACACCCTTTTGTGGATCTGTATTTACTAATCCTATAGAATTTCTAAATGATATTCCTAACTTATTATTCCCAAGCTGCATTAAAGCAATATCTCCAACATTTATTCCATTAGATTTAATTGTTTTAAACTCATAAGTTTTAGTAAATTCCTCATTATAATTTGAATCCATATCTATATCACACATAGCTGAAACAGTTACTTTATATGTTGAATTCGCTATTAAATCTTGTGCTTTTACTCTGACATCAATATAGTTTGTACCTTTTACTACTGTTTGTTCAGATGGTTTAACCTCTCTTCCCTCTGAATCATGAATAGTTAATGTATATTTAGTTATATCCTCCATAACTTTATCTAAATCTTTAATTCTCACAGTAAAATCAGCTGTTACATTAGCAGTACTGTTAGGAGCTAATTGTGAAGAATATGTAAATGACGTATATGGATTTGATAAATTATAAGTCATAAATGTATATTCCTTTGTTGGAAGCTCTATGTCATTATCATTAGATAATACGTATGGTTTAACAACAACTGTATAAGAATCTCCTAATACTATATTACTATTCTCTCCTCTTAGGAAATCTACAGTCATCTGTGTAGCAAGTTCTGATTTATTTTTAGTTACAGTTGAAACTACATTCCCATTTGAATCTTTTAACTCATACTCAATTTTATTTAAAACTGATACTGGTGATAATTGATGATTTATTCTTATTCCCTTTCTTTGTGCTTCATTTACAATGCTATTATTAATATCCGTCACATTAACTTCACCTAGCGTTGTACATTCCTTATTTAAAGCAGATCCAGTTGCAGTATCAATTAATTCTTTATCTGATTCAATACTATTATTAATATTTATATCTGCTTTTACTTTAATATAATAATTTGAATTTAAATCCATAGTATATTTTTCAGTACTATTTGGCTTAGTAAGCATATTTGTATTATCATCTGTTCCAAATGTTATTGGCCCTTCATATACATTGTTACTATTAATTACAGACTTTTCAAAACTTTTTTCTCCTATTAATGTGTTATTAGAGTCATATAATTGTACCTTAAACTTATCAATTTTATCTGCATTAGTTTGATTTACTATTACATTAAAACTTACTGAATTAATTGTTGTTGATAAATGAGATACCGTTGTAGTAGGCAGTATTACACTTGGAACAGTTATCTGTTCACTCCCATTTCCTTCATTGATATTTTCATAATTATCACTTATATCTTTAACAAGAATATTTGTTCTTCTATTACTTCCTTCCATACCTGATACAGACATAACTCCACCAGCAAATTCATATAAATATCCTGCTGTTGGTATACCAGTAAATGTTATCTTGTTATTAGCTAATATAAAATCTTTTAGTACTGCAGCACTTGCTGAATTTGTTCTTCTTGCAGTAGAACCACTACTAGTAGATACAAAAGATATATACTGTCCTAATCTATTTGTTTCACTTACTTGTACTAGTGCATTACGTTGATTTGTTTCAGTGAAATTTATCTTTCCTGTATCATATTTAACTTTAACATCTGCAGTTATTTTTTGTCCTCTTAATGAAGCAAGTACATCTGCATCTATATTGCTAAAAGGTATTATTATTTCTCCAGAACTATTTACTTCATATTCCTTTTCCTTAGTCTTTATACTTGGATTAGATGCATTCTTTAAGACTACTTGTGCTGATACTATCTTATTAGCTGCTCCATTACCCTCTTTTAAATTTATCTTAAAGGAGTTTTCTCCTACCTGCTGTAATGTATAATTAAAACTACTAGCAGTAGTTAATCCATCAAAATAATATTGAGCATAAGTAGTATTTGTTGCATTTTCACTTTTATTAGTTTCAATTGCTCCTACAATTCTATAATTTCCTTTATTTAAGCCATCAATTTCTATCGTTTTTTTAGCATTAATCTGATTCTCTGGAGTTGATATTATATTATTGTTTGATATATTAATTTCTTTTTTACCACTTCCCGAATGAACTGCTATTTTATTATCTTTTAATGTATTATCTAAATCACTATATGAAATTGAATACTTCCACTTGAATGTTGAACCAGAATTAGTAGTATCCACCAAATTTAATGGATATATATTCAAGCTTGCTGCCTGTTTATCTATTCGTGCTTCTTTATCTACCCAATTAGCTACACTTACAACATTGCTATTAGTATTATTACTTACAGTTGTAACAACATAATCTTCGTTTCCATCAGAATCTAAGTCAAAGGCTGCTTCATAGCCAAAATAATACTTATTTCCTCTTACAAGAGTTATTGAATTTGCAGAAGACTTCCCTTGCATGTATTTTATATCATCTGCAATTGTTCCTGCTCTTCCTGTCTCCACATTTAATTGTACTGCCTCATTTAAATTAGATCCTTTTTCTATAGTTCCAATAGATTCTTTACTACTTCCATTCTGAGCATATACATAATATTTTACCCTTACAGGATTATTTCCAGTTCCAAAGTTAGTTGCTAAATTAAGCTTAACTACAGTATTTTCTGCTATTTTTGAATCCGACTCACCTTCTTGAGATTTAGTTCTTGGAGTAACAGTTAATGCTTGTGCTAATTGTGCTTGTGATGGCGGTTTTGCATTTGGAACTATTTCTGTATAATTCTTTCCACTTATCGGTATAACATTTGGATAGTTTGTATAATCATATATTTCATCTACTTCTACCACATAACTATCACCAGTAAAATCATCATCTACTTCTTTAAATAATTGTTCTAAAACAGTGTATTCAGCATCATAGAATTTTTCTTTAATACTGCTTTCATAATCTAAAGGGTTTGTATCTGTAATTGTTACTGTGCCTTTATAAACTTTATTATCCGCAGTTCCTCTATATAAATTAATTTTCATACCACCTATTGTTGACGCTTCATACTCAGCATCATCATTAACAAGTTTCATATTGAAATTAAATATGCTATTAGCTGAATACTTATTATTTCCAAATTCAATACTCATTGATTGAGCTGTTGATGTTCTTACTACAGTTGTACCTATTGGAACCTTAACTAGACCACTTCCATCATTTAAATCCATTTCTACTATTACTGATAAATCATAACTTTGAGAAGCTCTTAACCCATTTTTACTTATTGGTATTAAAACTTCATCACCACTTCTTATGACAGTAGTTTCTCCCGAATAAGCATCTCCTAAACCACTATGTCCTGATAATGAATATGTTACCTTTGCGCTAGATGGTATTGCTCCATCTGGATCTGAAATAACTATCTTTCCGGTAATACTGTCAAATCTAACTGATTCTGCTCTAAATTCAGTTATTGATGGTATCTGTGCACCTTCCATAGAAAATGTTTCAGCATATGCTGTTGAATATTCTACTTCTTTTTCATTATCATAATATGTGACAGTTGCTTTCACAGTATAATATGTGTTCTTATACAAAATAGAATTATCTACATTAACTTCTGCCTCAGTATTTGATGTTCTTGAAATTGTATATACTGGATTTTCTAAATCACCAACTTCATATACTTCATAGGTTATTTTTTGAATGCCATTGTACTTATCTTCAAGATTATCTAGACTAAATGCAAATGTCATATCCTTCTTATTTATCTTAACTACTGGATTACCTATAACCGGTTTTCCTTTTAAGGTACGAACTGATAGGCCATTATCATATTCTTGAATAACAACAACACTGTCATATACTATATTTTCTAGCTTTACAGTATATTCACTATTCACCTCTAAATCTGTGAATTCTATTTTTTTAGGACCTGCACTATCAAACTCTACTGGCTGTGATGATACCTTTTCTCCTCTAGTGTTATATAATGCCACCTCAGCTTTACTTGCCTTACTTTCTGAGTTTTGCTCTACAGACACAGTTACTGATGATGATGTTGTTGCAGCTTTACTATACTTTAACCCTAACGAATCTGTATTAAATTGTTTTTCTATAAATATCTTGTTATATTCTTGACCATTAAATGTATAAGATGCACTAACCTTTATTATGTAGTCAGTACCAGTTTTTAAATTTCTCATACTTGTATCAATTTCTAATACACCTTGAGACTCTTCCTGAGTATAAACTAATTTATTGCTAGCTTTTTCAAATACTTGAATTGTAACTCCACTACTAATTACCTCATCATCATCTGTAATTTGTAATGTAGCATCAAATCCTATTGGAGTTGTTGTAAAGTTTGTAAACTCAAATATTGGATCCACGAATTTAACAACACTTCCTGCTCCCGAATCTCCAGAATTGCTTGTCCCATCTCCTGTAGAATCTGAAGATGATAAATCTTTACCATTTAAAGTATTTAATATATTCTTTAATAAATCATTATCTACAGCCCCACCTGTTGTTCCATTGATATTTGTTGTTTCATTAGTGTTAGTTTCACTATTGTTTGTAGAGCCCCCTAACTCCATTCCAAAGTCTTCATCTAAACCACCTAAATTTTCTTTGTTTCCTTCAGATGTTCCTGAATTATCATCAGATTTATTATCAGATTTTCCAGATGAAGAAACATTGTTTTGAACAATTTCAACATTATCTTCTGAATCAACTACCATATTAGTAAGACTAGATTTCACTTCTCCATGAACACTTATTTCCTTACTATCTAAATTAACAGAAGTTCCATTATTTAAAGCAACAGCAGCTGATGATGCAACAGTTTGATAATTATAATTCGCATTACTTAATTTAACTATTCCTCCATCTACGTAAGTTAATTCAACATACCCCGAAACTGTTTCCTCTTTATTTTTTCCTAAAGATAATTTAATTTCATCTGATGCTATTAAATACTTCTCATCTGATACCTTCCAGATAAAATCACTTACTGTTATAGTTTCATCTAAATTGCTGATTTCATAACCATCCTTTGAGTTCTTAATTAAAACTTCTTCTGGGGTCGAATAAGATGTTACAACTTCATTTTGTAAATCTTCAGTATTCATTAATACGCCCTTAGACATTAAGCTTAAATCATTATTTGTATAATGTATAAAGTTATCTGACTCTACAGTAACTTTTTCCCCTTCTGTATTTTTAAATTCAAGTGTATCTGTCCAAGTATGAGTATACTTCTCACCATTTGAAAAATATTGTACCTCATCTACGTTTTTATTTTCCGTAGTTCCAGATAATACATATCCGTTAGATAAAAAATACTTCTGGCTATTTAATTTTGAATAAGCCGAATATCCCACTGTAGTTCCGGCTAATGTCGTCCCTAAAAGAGCCAAAGCTATTATTTTCTTTCTAGTCATATTATTCTCCTTTACATTCTCTTCATTCTGTTAAGTTAATGAACATTTTTCTTCACTACATAAGTAAAAATAATAAATTCTGATAAAAACTAAATATCCCTTAGAAATGGGAAGAAGATAAATGAACAAAACTAATAAGATAAAATTAAACTATTTTCTTCATAGCACCCCTAACAGGTAAATCTATTTTACTTATTAAATCCACAAAAACAATATATTCTATAAACTTTTCCTCCATTCTCTTTACTATAGATACTACTATTTCATTCAATACAAGAAAGTGTAGATTATAATTGTATATTATTAAAAATAATATACGACATTTTGTATCCTTTTTCAATATTTTTCGTGTTAATTCCCCAAATTAACATACATAATTTTCATTTATTGAATTTTATTTTTAATTTTTGCAGTCCACTTTGAGTTGCATTCAAAGATTAATTATAAAATTAAAATTTAAAAAATTTTCTAATAATTTTTTTCTCAATCACAAAAGCCGCTCTCACTACCTCTTTAGTCATCGATAGTGAGAGCGGTCTCATATTTTACATTATATGTAAACTATTTTTTATAGAAATCTATCATTTAGTCTTATTTTAATGATATTGGATTAATCGGCTGGTTCATTCATTATTCCTAATTTATCAAATATTAAAAATGCAATATTAACTATTAAACCTACAACTGTCGCAAGTCCCATACCAGTAAGGGATATCGATCCCAATTCTATTGATATTCCACTTAATCCTACAATAAATATTACTGATGTTAAAATTAAATTTCTAGACTTTGAGAAATCTACTTTTTCTTCTATAAATGTTCTAAGTCCAGATGTAGCTATAGAACCAAATAATAAAAGACTTATCCCTCCAATTACTGGTGTTGGTATTGAACTTATAAGAGCAGACATTTTTCCTGAGAATCCTAAAATTATAGAAAATAATCCAGCTCCACATATAACATAAACACTATATACCTTTGTTAAAGCTAATACTCCTATATTTTCTCCATATGTAGTCGTTGGTACTGAACCAAACATTCCTGAAATTACTGTTGATAATCCATCTCCAAGTAAAGATCTATTTAATCCTGGATCTTCCGTTAAATCTCTTCCCACAATACTTCCTGTTACTTTTAAATGTCCTATGTGTTCTGCCAAAACAACAAATGTTGCTGGTATTATTGTTAAAATTGCCTGCAAGTCAAAATGTGCAATTTGTATCTGTGGTAAAATAAAGAATTTTGCTTCACTTATTGGAGTAAAATCTACTATTCCTATTACATAAGCTGATATATATCCTACCACAACTGCTATTAATATTGGGATAACTTTTAGAAATCCTCTTAGAAGAACATTACATAAAATCATAGTAATTAATGTTATCATTGATACAGTTACCCATGCTGTATTAAGCTCTGTAGTATTACTTCCTCCCACTGGAAAACCTGCCATATCTGCAGCTGAACTTGCAAGTTCTAAACCAATTATAGTTACTATCGCTCCCATAGCTGCTGGCGGAAATAATTTATTAATCCATCCTGTACCTGTATATCCTACTATTATGGCTACTGCTGCAAATAGTAACCCTGTAACTACGAAACCACCTTGTATAGTTTGGAAATCATATCCTTGACTTTGTAATAGAAATATTGGTGATAAAAATGCAAAACTTGATCCCAAATAAGCTGGTATTTTCTTCTTAGTTAAAAATGCATATAATAAAGTTCCTATACCATTAAAAAATAATACTGTTGTTGGATCAATTCCAACCATAATAGGAACTAATACTGATGAACCAAACATTGCAAATAAATGCTGAAAACTTAAAGGAATAGCTTTAGCTAAAGGTACCTTTTCATTAACATCTATTGTTAGAAGATCATCTTCTAAAATATCATTGTTCATTCTTCTTCCTCCTTAAAGTCATAATCTTTTATATTATAATTAAATATTTAATATCTTTCTAGTATATTACCCTAGTTATTCTTTTTTCTAGTGTATATCATATATATCTGAAAATTCAACATCTATTTTATTAATAATATTATCTTCCAAACCTTTAGCTATATTCATTACATGCTCATTCTCTAACTTTTTATTAGGAAGCTGCAATACTATTGTTGTTCCCTCTTCATTAGATTCTTCAATATATACATAGCCATCATGTAAAGTAATTAATGACTTAACTAAAAATACTGTCCTTATCACACTTAACTTCTAACTCTTCTACAATGGTATCAAATATAATTTCAATATTATTTTTATGTACATAAGGTACTATTGATAATGTAATATTCTCAACTAAAGAAATAATATCGCAATTAGTAAACCTCATATAAAAATGTCCTGCATTTATTTTAGTCATATCTACTATATTATTTATAAGTCTCAACATCCTATAACAATTTTGTTTTAATGGTACACTATACTTTTTATAATTCCCTTGTAATATGTCTGCTGAACTATCTTTTTTGGTATCTAATAATTGAATACATGAAAATATAATATTAACTGGTGTTTTTAATTCATGAGTTAATACTGCAAAAAAGTTACTCTTTAATTGTTCCACCTTTTTCGCATTTTCAACTGCTACTTCTAATCTTGTATTGTTAATAGATAAAAAATAAAATTCTGTAAATAATCCAAGTATAGCAATTAAATGTGATAGAAATGAAACAATATTACTTCTTACCCTCGAAAATGCTGATAAATTAATTATTAAAAATATACCTCCCCAAGAAACTACCATTGCAATACAATGTATTGTATATAAAAATTCTTTTCTTTCTTTAGCTATCTTTACAATATTAATTATTATAAATATTCCTATTATTGAATTTATCTCTATTAAAATTCGTATAAAATTTATCTCCTTATTACTTATATTAAGCTTAAATTTACTTATATAAATAACAATTGTATAAATAAGAACTACTATTGTTGAACATAATATTTTATGTTTCAATATTATCTCATCTATGAAGTCATACTCTTTTCTGATTAACAATAACCACAATACACCTAATATAGATGTTATATAATTAAGTATCAAACTTGTTCCTACAGAGTTAAAGAACCACTCAGCAATAAAATTAAATATATCAGCTGTATATATCATGGCGTAATAAAATGAATATGCTTGATTATTTAATCTATAATGTAAAATTGTACATGATATAGCTATGCAATTTAAAATTAACATAGCTCCTCTAAGTTCATTAGATTTATTCATTGATAAAATACACATAAAAATAATTAAAGGTATAAAGGCAATTAAGTAAAATCTTAAATTTTTCATTTTAAATCTATATACCTGTAATCTATTCATAAATTCTCTCCAATTTAACTAATATAATGAAAGTTTTCTTTTTAATTATATAAAAAAAGCAGCAATATTCTACATATTACTGCTTAATTAAATTTTTAAAAAAATTTTTAACTTATTTTTCTACAACCATCGAAAATTAAAATTTATCCTTCTGAATTTTGCGCTAAAAATCCATTTATAAATATATCTAAATCCCCATCCATTACTGCATTTACATTTGATGTTTCAATATTTGTTCTATGGTCTTTAACCATGCTATAAGGATGGAACACATAGGATCTTATCTGACTTCCCCATCCCATATCTTTAAGTTCACCAGTTAAATCTTCTATCTTATCCTTATGAGCCCTTTCCTTAAGCTCTATAAGCTTAGATTTTAACATTGCCATAGCTGTTTCCCTATTAGAGAACTGACTTCTCTCATTTTGACATTGAACAACTATACCTGTTGGTATATGTGTAATTCTAATTGCTGATTCAGTTTTATTTATATGCTGACCTCCAGCACCGCTAGATCTAAAAGTATCTATCTTTAAATCATCTGATTTTATATCTATATCCTGTTCTTTTGTAAGTTCAGGTAAAACTTCTACTGATGCAAAAGACGTTTGTCTCTTTCCATTAGCATTAAAAGGTGATATTCTAACAAGTCTATGTATACCCTTTTCAGCTTTTAAATATCCATAAGCATATTCACCTTTAACACTTAAAGTTACACTTTTTATTCCTGCTTCATCACCTGGAAGCATATCTAAAGTTTCTACTGAGTACCCCTTTTTATCACACCATCTTGTGTACATTCTAAGAAGCATTTCTGTCCAATCATTAGCGTCAGCTCCCCCAACCCCTACATGTAGAGTCACTATTGCATTATTATTATCATACTCTCCAGATAAAAGCATCTCTATTTTATATTCATTTACTTCCTTTTCAATAGCTCTAACTTCACTCACTATTTCATTAGCTGATTCATCATCATCTTCTTCCATAAGCTCATTTAGAACTTCTATATCCTCGAGCTTAGTCACTAATTTATTATATCTTTCTAGCTTATCTTTAAGCCTTTTACTTTCTTTAGTAACCTCTTCTGCTCTTTTAACATCATCCCAGAATCCATTTTCCTGCATTTGAAGGTCCAACTCATCTATTTTCTTTTCTAGTGCTTCCTTGTCAAAGTGAAACCCCCATTTCCTTTATATTTTCCTTTAAACTTGGAAGTTTTAATAACTCTTTTTCAAGTTCAATTATCATTTTTTCACCCTCTTAACTATTATTAAAGACTAGCCTATTTATAGACTAGCCTTTATACTAATTATATCTAATTTTATACTTCCCTACCACAGCAGTTTTTATACTTTTTACCACTTCCACATGGGCAAGGATCATTTCTTCCTATTTCAACTTTCTTTCTAACTGGTTGTTGTTTAGCTGATTCTGATGAAGAACCTGCATGAGTTGCTCCAGTTTCCTTAGCTACTCTTTCTCTTTCAGGAGCTCTTTCCATTTGAACATGGAATAGATACTTAACAGTATCAAGCTTAATGTTTTCAATCATTTCTTCAAACATTTTGCTTCCTTCCATTTGATATGCTCTAACTGGATCTTCTTGCTTAAATGCTTGAAGTCCCATACCTTGTTTTAAATGATCCATATTATCAATATGATCCATCCACTTAGTATCAACTATTCTAAGAAGAATAACTCTTTCAATTTCTCTCATTCTTTCAGCCGTGAATTCTTTTTCTTTCGCTTCATATATTTCATCTGCAATACTTATGAATTTTTCTATTATTTCATCATTTGACATATTCATAAGTTCATCTATGCTTACTCTATTTGCAGGAATACAAATATCATTTAAGTAAGAAACTAATTTCTTCATTTCTTCTTCCGCATCTACTGAATCTTCTTCTGTTCCATTTAGATGTAAGTTAACAGCATTAGTTATTACATGTTCAGTCATAGCTTTTATTTGATCTTTTATATCTTCGCCTTCAAGAACTTCTGATCTTTGTTTGTAGATAACTTCCCTTTGTACATTCATAACATCATCATATCCTAATAATGTCTTTCTTGTATTAAAGTTATTACCTTCAACTTTCTTTTGAGCATTTTCAATTTGCTTAGTAATCATCTTATTTTCAATAGCATCTTCTTCAGTAAGACCTAGTTTAGAAACTATACCTTGAATCTTTTCAGAACCAAATCTTCTCATAAGTTCATCTTCTAGTGAAATATAGAATTGAGATGAACCTGGATCTCCTTGTCTTCCTGAACGTCCTCTTAACTGATTATCAATTCTTCTAGACTCATGTCTTTCAGTACCAATAATCTTAAGTCCACCTACCTTTTTCACCTCATCAGTAAGTTTAATATCAGTA
Organism: uncultured Clostridium sp.; assembly: GCA_934746785.1. Lineage (GTDB taxonomy): Bacteria > Bacillota > Clostridia > Clostridiales > Clostridiaceae > Clostridium. Next base: position 15,473 of record CAKVFO010000037.1, read on the forward strand.
CCTCTACCTGCCATATTAGTAGCTATAGTAACCATACCTATTTCTCCAGCATGACTAATGATTTCAGCTTCTTGTTCATGATATTTAGCATTTAATACTTGATGCTTAATACTTCTCTTCTTAAGCAGCTTTGATAATTCTTCTGATTTTTCAATACTTACAGTACCAACTAGAACTGGCTGTCCTGTTTTATTAGTCTCCGCTATTTCATCAGCTATCGCATTAAATTTACCTTTTTCACTTAGATATATAACATCTGGTTTATCATCTCTTAATACTGGTTTATGAGTTGGTATCACTATAACATCTAGTCCATAAATTTCTTCAAATTCACCCTTTTCAGTTAGCGCTGTACCTGTCATACCTGATAATTTATTGTACATTCTAAAATAATTTTGGAATGTAATTGTTGCTAATGTTTTAGATTCTCTAGCTATCTTAACTCCTTCTTTAGCTTCAATAGCTTGGTGTAAACCGTCAGAGTATCTCCTACCTTCCATAAGTCTTCCTGTAAACTCATCAACAATGATTACTTCTCCGTCCTTAACCATATAGTCTTTATCTTTCTTCATTGTTATATTGGCCTTTAATGCTTGAGTTACATAATGTTGAAGTCCCATATTGTCTGCATCAGCATAGTTATCAATTTTAAAGTTCTTTTCTGCTTTTTCTATACCTGCATCTGTAAGCATTACTGCTTTTGCTTCTTCATCAATTGTATAATCAACGTCTGCTTTTAATGTCTTAACAAAATAATCAGCTACTTTATAAAATTCAGTTGATTCTTCTCCTGCCCCTGATATGATAAGTGGTGTTCTAGCTTCATCAATTAAAATTGAGTCAACCTCATCCACAATACAAAAATTAAGAGGTCTTTGAACTCTTTCTTCCTTGTAAATTACCATGTTATCTCTTAAGTAATCAAATCCAAATTCATTATTTGTTCCATATGTAATATCAGCTCCATATGCTTCTCTTCTTTCGTTATTATTCAATCCATGAATTATAACTCCAGTAGTTAATCCTAAGAATTCATAAATTCGACCCATTTCATCTCTATCTCTTTGAGCTAAATAGTCATTTACAGTTACTATATGAACACCTTTACCTGAAATTGCATTTAAGTAAGCTGGTAATGTTGCAACTAGTGTTTTACCTTCACCTGTTTTCATTTCCGCAATTCTCCCTTGATGCAAAACAGCTCCACCAATTATTTGTTCTCTATAATGTGTCATTCCCAAAACTCTAGTAGATGCTTCTCTGACTACAGCAAATGCTTCTACTAAAATATCATCTAGCGTTTCTCCCTTTTTAAGTCTCTCTCTAAATTCTACAGTTTTTGCTCTAAGCTCTTCATCAGAAAGCTTTTGCATTTCCGGTTCTAAAGCTTGAACTTTATCAGCTATTGGCTCTAATCTGCTTACTTCTCTTTCTGTATATGATTTAAATAAGCCTCCAAAAAATTTCATAATTTCATCCTTTCAAACCTTTTTTATTTTCTCTCCTATTTGTTCCTTTAAAAGTGAACATCTTATTTATAAATTATAGCATTTTACATAAAGTATTATCAAGAAATATAACTATATATTAGCAAAGATTAATACAATATTCTTTTTTTTTGCATCTCTTACAAAAAAATAACCCATAGACTTAAACTCTATGGGTACATTTTTGTAATATTTATTTATAATCTGGTTCTATTAAACCATAATTTCCATCTTTTCTTTTATACATTACACTAAATTTATTTGTATCAGAATCTTCATATACAAAGAAGTTGTGTCCCAAAAGTTCCATTTGTAAAATTGCCTCTTCACTTGACATAGGTTTTACATTAAAATTCTTAGTTTTAACTATTTTATTTTCATCTTCTTCAAGAATTTCTTCTACTTCCTTAGGGTTAAAAGATGGATATCTTAATGATCCTCCTGAATTTCTTCTTTGAAGTTTTGTCTTCTGCTTTCTTATTTGTCTTTCTAATTTATCTTCAACCAAGTCGATAGATTTATACATATCCTCGGTACTTTCTTCACCTCTTAATATAACACCATTAAAAGGAATAGTAACTTCAACTATCTGTCTATTCTTTTGAACACTTAACGTTGCTCTTGCTTGAACTTCTGGTTCAAAGTATCTATCAAGTTTAGATATCTTCTTTTCCACACTTTCCTTTAACGCAGGTGTTAATTGAATATTTTTTGCGACTACTGTTACTTTCATAATTCCAGCTCCTCTCATATGTTATTTATTTGTTATTTTTCTATTTCCTACATTCTACTCTCTTTTTATACGAATTACAATAGCCTTCTGTTAAATTGACAGAATATTATGTATATTTCTTTTTTAGCTGATTTTTTTTATACTTTAATAATTTTATAGTTTATTTTTTGATAATAAAATACTACTATTTTCTTAACATTACTAATTACTATAATATATATTATATCACTCCTTGTAATTGTTTTCAAAAAAATAAATTTTCTATACAGCACAAAGTGGCTTCCTGCGCTGAAAAGCGTGGCATCAGCCACTTTGTTACAGCCTGTCAAAAGGTTCTAAAAGCAAAATTGGAGGATAGAAGTAATATTTTTATGCTCCAAATCACAACCAGTCGCTTAAAAATATTGCTTCTACCTCCTTAAATACTAACGGAAATTTTGCTTTTCGGTTCTTTTGCGGCACTACATTTTTTCTTTTTAACGTATTGGACGACTTACATATCAGAAATCCAGTTATAATCAGTATTCGTTCTCAAAAAAAGTTTTTAATTTCCTATACGTTAAAAAGAACCTTAACTAAGGTTCTCTGAATTCTAATTAATATAAAGCTAGCTGACCTGGTTTTTGCCCCCACACTCGCCTGCTGGAGATTTCGCTACCCGGAATTAACCTCTCACTACTAACCCTCTCAGCTATAAACTGGCAGGACTTACTTCTATACCGCACCATGCTCACTAGAACTTTTTCCTAGGTTACGTGGATCGTTTCGCCTGCGACTGGCATCGACTTTCAACCACAGACCTAGCTTTATAATTTATATTATATATAAGTTTTAGCTATAGTCAATGTATTTATTTGTAAAGCCCCATGTCTTTTAAGAACTTCTTCGGCTTCCTTTAAGGTAGCCCCTGTTGTTATAACATCATCTATTATGATAAATTTTTTCCCTTCTACTTTTCTTTCCTCTATTACTTCAAAGGCTCCTTTTAAGTTCTCAATTCTTTCTTCTCTGCTTAATGTTTTTTGAACCTTTGTCCCTTTTACCTTTTTCAATGTATTAATAACTTTATAATTATTTCTATATCCAATTTCATTAGCTATATATTCACATTGATTAAACCCTCTTTCTTTAAGAGCTTTTTTACTAGAAGGTATATAGGTTAAATAACAATCCTCATCATATAATGATAGTTTTTCTTCAAGCAGCATTACTAAAATATCTCCTGCATTAAAGTTTTTTTCATATTTAAACTTTAATATTAATTCCTTTAATACCCCTTTATAGAATCCTACACACCCTTCTCCTTTTGAACACAACACTATTTTACTTCTGCACTTAATACAAATTCCATCTGCTTCGTCTCCACATATAATACATTTACCCTCCTTAGGATATAGTATCTCCAACACACCCTTAAATAAAGCTTTTAAAATTATCTTAACTTCTTCTCCCATATAATCTTATTGAAGTTTCTGCTTATATCCTTAGCTGTATCCATATCTAGTGTAGTACTCTTGGAAATTAATAAAACTTCAGGCATAAACTTATTAACTTTACCTATATATGCACAAATATAAAGAAATCTTTTATATGAAAAATACATATTATCAGCAAATAATATTACAGCTTCATCAACAGTAAAATCCTTCAATATAACCTCCATATCATTCGTTATTATAAATATTGACTGATTATCTGTTTTTAATACTTGTTTTTTTAAATCTTCATAATTGCTTCTATATCCTTTTAATATATTGACATCTCTTATTTTAAGTTTATTTATATAATATCTATAAACATAATCTATATTTTCTTCTCTTGGTACAAGTAAAACTACATTTTTATTTTTCTCTTTAAACCACTTCAAGTAATCATACAAAATATTAGGAATATCATTATTTAAATCAACTCTTGTATTTATAATTCTAGGTTCAACAAATGGCCTTTCTGTAGATAATGGTCCCAAATAAAATTTTTCTTCTACATCAATATCCTCTATAGAATATAATACAACTTTTGGAAATTCCTTTACTAAACCTTTATAAACTTTCTTAATCCTACTACTATTTAAAACTGAATAATATGATATATCATCATATATAACTAAATCGTAAAAGTCTTGTACATTATCAATATCTTTGTAATTTATAAAAACAATATCTTCTTTACTACTTGTATGAATATTATAACTATATCGTATATTCCTACTTATTTTCTTTATATGATTAATAAGCTTTTGTTTTATTCCTCTTCCATTCCATATATATAATACTCTTTTATTATTCTTAATAACTTTTAATATAATATCACTAAAAATTAATGTTGAATTATACGGTACCGTTACTATATTTAACTTTTTAGAACCTTTCTCATACCAATCATTAATTTTTTTAATTCCATAATAGAGTTCTTCTATATCACTTATATCCCCAAAATTAATATCATAAGCCTCCTTCCTTTATATCAATGATTCTTCACTTAATAAATCCTTTATTCTAATTTCTAAACTAGAAAATCTTTCACTACTATTAACATTTGAAACCATATATTGTAACGCTTTAGGATATCCCACAACAGTTACTAACTCTTTTGCTCTTGTAATTCCTGTATATAATAAATTTCTATTCATTAAAAATGGCGATCCCATGAAAGATGGGATTATTACAACCTTAAATTCACTTCCTTGACTTTTATGAATAGTAATTGCATAAGCTAATTCCAACTCTTCTATAGTTTCAGCATCATATATTACCTTCTTATCATCATCAAAAACTACTGTAATTATCTTTTCATCTTCACTTATACTTTTTATAAATCCCATATCTCCATTAAATACGCCTTCACCTTCAACACTATCTCCATTGCTTAAAAGAGTCCATTTTATAGAATAGTTATTTTTAGTCTGCATGACCTTATCTCCTTCTCTAAAAACCATGTTTCCTTGTCTCTTTTCATTTTTTGAATTTGATGGTGGATTAAGTATTTCTTGAAGTTTTTCATTAAGATTTATAACACCTAAAACTCCCTTTTTCATAGGACTTAATATTTGGATATCCCTTCTTTTATCCCACTTATGGTTAAAATTAGGAAGTCTTCTATTTGCTAAATCCAATACAGTATTTAATATACTATCTAGATTTTCATTTCTTATAAAATAGAAATCCTTATCTTTCTGATTTAAAAAAGGCATTTCTCCATTATTAATTCTATGAGCATTAGTTATTATCAAACTTTCTGATCCTTGTCTAAAAATTTCTTTTAATACTACAACCTTAATAAGTCCACTGTTTATTAAATCTTTTAACACATTACCAGCTCCTACAGATGGCAGCTGATCAACATCTCCAACTATTATAAGTCTTGTTCCCATTTTAATGGCTTTTAATAAATTATGCATTAAAAATATATCAATCATAGAAGCTTCATCAATAATTACCACATCACCATCTAATGGTTCATCAGCTTCTATAACACCTTCATCTTCACTTTCCCCAGCTGTTATATCTAAAAGCCTGTGAATTGTTTTTGCTTCTCTTCCTGTAGACTCTGTCATTCTTTTTGCTGCTCTTCCTGTTGGTGCCGCTAATAAAACTTTCATACCTTGATTCTCATATATATCAATAATAGCTTTAATTATAGTAGTCTTTCCTGTACCAGGTCCACCTGTTATTATTTCAATACCATCTGTAAAAGCTCCTAAAATAGCCTCTTTTTGAGAATCAGCAAACTTAATATTATGTTTTCTTTCAAAATTATTTATTTCAAAATCCACATCAGTATTTACTGTTTGATAATTTTCAATAGAAAGTTTAGCAATTTTTTCAGTTATACCCAATTCACTATAATAATAAATAGGAATAAAAACTCCTTCTATATCCCCTATTTTTTGCACAATAAGCTTATTTTCTATAGATAAATTATAAACACATTCCTCTATCAAAACCTTATCCACATTCAATAGTTCAAATGTTTCTTCTATAACTTTTTCCTTAGGCATATATGTATTACCAGCAGAACAGAACCTACTAATTATGAATTCAATTCCGCTTTTAACTCTCTCTTCAGATTCTTTATCTACTCCTATTAAGGATGCCAATCTATCTGCTGTCGTAAAACCTATTCCTTTAATTTCTCTACATAAAATATAAGGATTATTTTTAACTATTTCTTTAGCATTTGCTCCAAATCGTTTATATATCTTTAAACATTGTCCATGACTTATTTCATGTCCCTGAAAAAATATTATTATATCTTTTAAATCATGTTGTTCCAAATAAGATTCGCATATAATACTAAACTTTTTTTCACCTATACCTTCTATTTCTTTAAGTCTATTTATATCATTGTCCATTATATCTAAAGCTTCTTTTCCAAAGTGACTTATTATTTTTTTTGCCGTAATAGGGCCAATACCTCTTATAACCCCAGATGATAGATACTTTTCTATGCCATCTATAGTATCAGGAATAATTTCTTCACATTTTTGAATACTAAATTGCTTTCCAAACTGCTTATGCATCTTCCATTCTCCAGTAAGTTTTAACTGCTGTCCTTCATTTATAAAAGGTACTATTCCTACTGCAGTTATAGTTTTATTGTGACTATTAATTTTAGCCACTACATACCCTGTATCTTCACTCTTATAAACGATCCCTTCTACAAATCCTTTAACGACATCCATACTATCTCTCCATATCATCTTAATTTAATTACTGTTTTTATAATTTATATTATATCATAGGCATTTAAATCACTTTTAATACACCACTTTGTAAGTCGTGCAAAAGGTTCTAAAAGCAAAATTAGAGGATAGAAGTAATATTTTTATGCTCCAAATCACAACCAGTCGCTTAAAAATATTACTTCTATCTCCTTAAATACTAACGAAAATTTTGCTTTTCAGTTCTTTTGCTGGTCTACAATTATTTTTTAACGTTTTTGTAAACTTACATATCAGAAAACTAGTAATAATCAATGCCCGCTCTCAAAAAAAGTTTTGAATTTCCTATACGTAAATAGAAAAGCATCTTATAATTAAACTTCTAATTATAAGATGCCTTTAATAAAATTATACTAACTTCTTAATTTCTTCAACCTTATTTAATTGTTCCCATGGAAGTTCAACATCAGTTCTTCCAAAGTGTCCATAAGCAGCTGTTTGCTTATAAATAGGTCTTCTCAAATCCAATTGTTTAATTATAGCTCCTGGTCTTAAATCAAATACCTTTTCTACTATAGCAACTATTTCTTCTTCACTTATCTTTCCTGTTCCAAATGTATCTACTTCAATTGATACTGGTTTTGCAACACCTATTGCATAAGCTAATTGAATTTCAAGCTTTTCAGCTATACCTGCTGCTACAAGGTTCTTTGCAACCCATCTTGCTGCATATGCTGCTGATCTATCAACCTTAGTTGGATCTTTTCCTGAGAATGCTCCTCCTCCATGTCTTCCCATACCGCCATATGTGTCAACTATAATTTTTCTACCAGTTAAACCTGAATCACCTTGAGGCCCACCAACTACAAATCTTCCTGTTGGATTTATATAATACTTAGTTTCATCATCTAAGAATTCAACTGGAATTACCTCTTTTATTACATATTGCTTTAAGTCTTTTTCTATTTGTTCTAATGTTACCTTTTCATCATGTTGAGTTGATATAACAATAGCATCTATTCTCTTTGGTTTATTATCTTCATATTCTACAGTAACTTGAGTTTTTCCGTCTGGTCTTAAATATTTTAATGTTCCATTTTTTCTTACTTCAGTTAATCTTCTAGATAATCTATGAGCCATAGCTATAGGCATTGGCATAAATTCTGGTGTTTCATTAGTAGCGTAACCAAACATCATTCCTTGATCTCCAGCACCTACTGCTTCTACATCATCCTTTTCTCCCTTTCTAGACTCTAAAGCTTCATCTACTCCCATGGCTATATCTTTTGATTGTTCATCTATACTTGTTAATACTGAACATGTATCACAATCAAAACCATATTTAGCTCTATCATAACCAATTTCTCTTATTGTTTCTCTTACTACCTTAGGAATATCAACATAGCAATCCGTTGTTATTTCTCCCATTACCATTACCATTCCTGTTGTTGTACAAGTTTCACAAGCAACTCTTGCAGTTGAATCTTTAGATAGTATAGCATCTAATACAGCATCTGATATCTGATCACAAATTTTATCTGGATGCCCTTCAGTTACTGATTCTGATGTAAATAATCTTTTCATCTTTATATCCCTCCTGTTTTTTGGCAATAAAAAAACTCTTCAACAAGAAGAGACTCAAATAAACTAGTCTCTCATCTTGTAGAATTAATCTACAGGAATTGGCACCTTGTTATACTAACAGGTTGCCGGGTTTCATCGGGCCCTTTCCCTCCACCTCTCTTGATAAGAGTTTTAATATTCATTTTCATTTACATGTTATCACATATGTAAATATTATTCAATACTTTTTTTAATATATTTATATAGTCATAATCATTGGCAAAACTGCTATCTTTCATTTTTGTTCAAGCTACGCTTATCTTCGAAGGTATTTATACTAACATATGTATATGCCCGGCTTGAAATGTCCTTCTATTATAATCAAAAATTGAAGAATAGATTTTATATTTGCTATATACGTACAAAGTGGCTGACGCCACGCTTTTCAGCGCAGGAAGCCACTTTGTAAGCCATGCAAAAGGTTCTAAAAGCAAAATT
>CAKVFO010000038.1 GCA_934746785.1 uncultured Clostridium sp.
GCATAAAGGGTATCAAATGCTAGCGATGATTTACCTGAACCTGAAAGTCCTGTAAAAACAATAAGCTTATCTCTTGGTATTTCTAAATCCACATTTTTTAAATTATGCACCTTAGCGCCTTTTATCACTATCTTATCATTCATAATTTATACTCTCTCTTCCTAATTTGTATTTAATCTAATTTTTTAAATCTTCTATTATATCTCTAAGTTCTGCCGCCCTTTCAAATTGAAGATTCTTAGCAGCTTCCATCATTTCTTCAGTATACTTCTTAATTAACTTTTTCTTATCTTTCGCACTTAAATTTTTATTAGATTCATCTGAATTGTAAGATGCCTGCTCTTCTGAAACCTTTGTAGCTTCAATTACATCCCTTACATCCTTAATTATTGTTTGTGGAACAATATTATGTTCTTCATTGTATTCCTGTTGAATCTTTCTTCTTCTATTAGTTTCTTTAATTGCTCTATCCATAGACCCAGTAATATTGTCAGCATACATTATTACCTTACTCTCTGCATTTCTTGCAGCTCTTCCTATAGTTTGAATTAAAGATGTTTCTGAACGTAAAAATCCTTCCTTATCCGCATCTATTATTGCAACAAGAGCAACTTCAGGAATATCTAAACCTTCTCTCAATAAGTTTATTCCAACAAGTACATCCTTTTCTCCCAATCTAAGTTCTCTAATTATTTTCATTCTTTCAATAGTATCAATATCTGAATGCATGTAAGTTGCCTTTACTCCAAGTTCTGTTAAATACTTAGTTAAATCTTCTGCCATTCTCTTAGTTAATGTTGTTATTAATGTTCTAAAACCTGCATCTGTAGTTTTCTTAATCTCAGCATATAAATCATCAATTTGTCCTTTAACAGGTCTTATTTCAATCTCTGGATCTAACAATCCTGTAGGTCTTATTATTTGTTCTGCTACCTCAGAAGAATTATCTAATTCATATTGTCCTGGTGTAGCACTTACAAAAACTATCTGATTTATCTTTTTTTCAAATTCATTAAATTTCAAAGGTCTATTGTCATAAGCACATGGAAGTCTAAATCCATACTCTACTAAAGTATCTTTTCTTGATCTATCTCCTGCATACATAGCTCTTACTTGAGGAAGAGTTACATGACTTTCATCTATAAACATTAAATAGTCATCAGGAAAATAATCTAAAAGAGTCTTTGGTGGTGTTCCTGGATCTCTATTATCAAATATCCTAGAATAGTTTTCTATTCCAGTACAATATCCCATTTCTCTTATCATTTCTATATCAAAATTAGTTCTTTGTTTTAATCTTTGTGCTTCTAATATCTTATCTTGTGAATTTAGTTCTCTTAACCTTTCCTCTAGTTCATCTTCTATTTTTCTAATAGATTTATCTAATACTTCTGGTGATGTAGCAAAGTGAGATGCTGGAGTTATGGCAACATGATCTCTTTCTCCAATAATTGTTCCTGTTAAAACATCAAATTCTCTTATCCTATCAATTTCATCACCAAAGAATTCAATACGTATTCCTTTATTTGAAGATGAAACTGGAATAATATCTAAAGAATCTCCTCTTACTCTAAAAGTACCTCTTGAAAAATCAATGTCATTTCTCTCATATTGTATTTCAATTAATCTCTTTATAATTTCATCTCTATCCTTTTCCATTCCTACTCTTAATGAAATAGTTAACTTTTTATACTCATCAGGATTACCAAGACCATATATGCATGAAACAGATGCAACAATAATCACATCTCTTCTTTCAAATAATGCTGATGTTGCTGAATGCCTTAACTTATCAATTTCATCATTTATTGATGCATCTTTTTCAATAAAAGTATCTGTTTGAGGAACATACGCTTCTGGTTGATAATAATCATAATAAGATACAAAATATTCAACAATATTATCTGGAAAAAACTCCTTAAATTCTGAGCATAGCTGAGCAGCTAATGTTTTATTATGTGCTAATACTATAGTAGGTCTTTGAAGTCTTTCTATAATGTTAGCCATAGTAAATGTTTTTCCTGAACCTGTTACTCCTAGTAATGTTTGTCCTCTATCTCCAGCTTCTATAGAACTTACCAATTTACTTATAGCTTGTGGCTGATCTCCAGTTGGTCTGTACTTTGAATGTATTTTAAATTCTCCCATAACAACACCTCTCCAACTTTATCGAACTTACATTCGTATATATATTTTACTTTTAGTATTTCTATCCGTCAACAATTACATTAAAAAAGTGGCTTGCGCCACGCTTTTCAGCGCAGCAAACACTTTTTTCTGCCATGCAAAAGGTTCTAAAAGCAAAATAATTTCCTATTAAAATACAATTTAGTTATTTTACTTTTCGGTTCTTTTGCGGCCTACACTTATTTTTTAACGTATTTACCAACTTATATATCATAAAGTCAGTAATAATCAATACTCACTTTCAAAAAAATTTTAAATTTCCTACACGTTAAAAAACTCTTCTTGAAAATAGTATTACCATTTTTCAAAAAGAGTTTTCGTAAATTATTTTCTATTTTTTCTTTTCATGTTTTCCAACACTTCTGAAAACTTATCCCCCTCAAAAGAAACAACCTTTTTCATGTCAACAAATCTAGGCACTAAAACTAATCCTAATCTTGTATTATTTTTATACTTAAACTTTATCTTTCTAGTATTTTTATTTTTATCTAAAACTTCAAATTCAAGAGAATTAAAATTTTCCTTTGCTATTGCATATATGTCAGCCTCAGTATTTATAAGTTTACCATTTACCAAAGAAATTTTATCTCCTTCTCTTAATCCTAAATCATACGCACTTGAAAATGGAACTACATCTAATATTACAACTCCATCCTCATCGCTAACATACATCGCTTCTCTTTTATCTTCCAACTTCCTTTGAATAATAAGCATTCCTTCATGTGCTAAAGGTGCAAAAATTACTGTGACAATTTCACCTAATAAACCAATTTTTGCAATTTGAGACACTATAACTAGTAATACTCCATAACCAAATATAAAAATTCCTGATGATAAAGCCTTTCGTTTTTTACTTCTAGTAAAAGTAACTGAAGAATAACCGACCATTCCTAATAGGGGAGTTAGTGTTAAAATACTATTCTTAATTATATCTAAAACATCACTATACCCTAATATTGGCCACCAATCTGGTGTAGCTATACTTTCTGTACCACTAGTTCCTATAGTAGTTGCAGCATACGCCATAAAAATAGCTACCGGCAATACCCAATATCTTCTCAAAGCATAACCACCAATAATTTTTCCCTCTTTATTCGAGAATACAGGCACACTTCCTCTTTCACCATCAAACATCACAAGTAAACCTTCTGCGATATGTATTACTCCTACAAAAGTCATAAGTGCTGCTATATCTAGTGAAAAGAAATCTGTTCCACCACCAGTTTTTGAATTAAAAAAGCCAATTACTATACTGATTATCCCGAGTAATGCTCCTGAATAAGAAAAACATATATATCTAGGCTTTATAAATGCTAACACTATTGAAATTACAAATAAAAATTCTATACCTGAATTTCTATCAAATATTACTCCTAAATATGTAAGAATAACACTTGCAAATATTCCCGCAAATATTCCCAAAACAATTTGAGATAAAGTTAATTCTAAAGGTGAATTAACTCTTTCCCCTACTATCATTCTCTGCATTGCTACTATTTTTCTATTCTTTATATAAAAAACTACTCCGAGTAAAACTAATATTATCATTAAAGAAGGCTCTGTTATTACATACGATAGCGACCTCAATGTATATAAAATTAAATTCATAGTTATTCATAAGCCTCCTACTTTAGCTTTTCATTAATAATCTCTAATGCCTTTTTGTATTGAGGATCTTTCTCTGTACTATATCCTCCTGCTACATCTTCTTCTGTTAATTCAACTTCATAATCCGGCTTAATTCCAATTTTATCAATATTTTCTCCACTAGGAACATAAAAACTATCTACTGTTAATTTTAAAGCTCCTTTTGTAGACTTTATTTTAAATGTATTTTGAGCTACACCTTTACCATAAGTATTTGTTCCAACGATAGTTGCTATATTATAATCTCTTAAAGCGCCTGTTACAACCTCAGATGCACTAGCAGTACCTTTATTAACTATAAGAACAACCGGAATATCTTCTGCTATTCCACCCTTTGACAAACTAGTTTTTTCTTTATCAAACTTATTATTTAAAGTTGTTATTACTTTGTCCTTTGGTATAAATTGTGATGCAATATTTTCAGCTTCAGTTAAAAATCCTCCTCCATTACTCCTTAGATCAAATATAAGACCTTTCATTCCATTGTCTTTTAACTCTCTTAAAGCATTAATAAATTCTGTTGATGAATCCTCATTAAAATCCTTTAATCTTATATAACCAACATCACTATTTATCATTTCAAACTCTACTGAATTCTTCTTTATTTCTTCTGTTTCAAGTTCAACATCAAAAGTCTCACTATCACGTAATATGGTTAATAAAGTTGAATTTTTAGATGTTTTAGATATCAAAGAAACAGCTTTACTAGAATCCCCATTAATATCTTCTCCATCAACCTTAATTATTATATCTCCAACTTTTAATCCTGCACGTTCTGCTGGTTTTCCCTCTTCTATTTCAGTTATAGTTACACAATTATCTTGAACAGTAATAGAAACTCCAATGCCAATCCTTATTCCAGAGTTAGACATATTAAATTTCTTATATTCATCCTCATTCATATAAACAGTATATGGATCTTGTAAACTAGCCGCCATTCCTTTTATAGCTCCATCAAGTAATGTTTCATCATCAATATCACCATTATAATTATTAATTATAGTTTTCCTAGCTTCAAATAACCCTGAATATTTACTATACTCATCTGAAAACTTAATTGCTTTATAGTGTTCAATAAAATCAGGTCCTATAATGAATCCGAATCTAGCCACAATATTTCCAAATAGAAATATGATTATAGCTCCTAATACAATAAATATATTATGCTTTTTATTATTGGGGTCAGTTTTCTTTAGATTCACTTTAGCAGCTTCCTTTCTTAAAACCAGATTATATTTTTACATTAATATTCTATTCTCATTTTACTTAATTATACTGTTAAGAATTTTCTTAAGGCTACAAAACTTGCAAAGCCTCCAACTACTATTGAACTTAATGCAAACTTCCATAATAATGATATGAAAACATAACTTGGAGCAACTAATTTTACCATTAACATATTAGATGCAATAATTCCTACAAGCCATTTGTAGAAGAAGAATACTACTACTGTTGATACTACAGCTCCTATTAACGCTATAACCATACCTTCAATTATGAATGGCCATCTTATAAACCAGTCAGTAGCTCCTACAAATTTCATAATACCAACTTCTCTTCTTCTTGAGTATACAGTTAACTTTGTAGTATTCATTATTAAGAATATAGATACACCAATTAATACTACAAATAAAATTGCACCAATAATTCTTATCCCTTTCACTACACTTTGTACCGTATTTATTAATTCTTGTTGATTACTAACGCTTTCAACTCCCTCCATCTCTTCAACTGCATCAGTTATATCTTTAGCATAAGATGGATCTTCTAAACTTACTACATATGATTCAGGGAATGGATTATTTTCTATAGTATAACCTTGTAATATACCTGAACTACTACCCATACTATCTGCAAAATTATTGTATGCATCTTCCTTTGATTCAAATTGTACTGCTTTTGCACCACTTTGATCTCTTAACTTAACTTCAATCTCTCTCTTGTCAATTAACTTAACATCATCTTTTAAATAAACCTTTAATTCAACTTTTGATTGAACACCTTCAATGGCTAAATTAGCATTTTGAGCCACAAGTGAGAATACTCCTAAAACTACGAATGTAATTAATACTGTTATCATCGATGCTATACTTATAGTTTTATTTCTTCTTAAACTTTTAAATGCGTCACCTATAAAATAATTAATGGTATTAATCTTCATTTTCGTACATCCCCCTCTTTTCATCCCTTACTATTTCTCCACCTTCAATAGCTATAACTCTTTTCTGCATATTATCAACAATCTCTTTTGCATGTGTTGCCATTAATATTGTTGTTCCTGCCTTATTGATATCATCTAATAGAGTCATTATTTCCTTAGCTGTTTCAGGATCTAAGTTTCCTGTTGGTTCATCTGCAATTAATAAACTTGGATTATTTACTATTGCTCTAGCTAATGAAACTCTTTGTTGTTCTCCTCCTGATAATTCATTTGGAAACATTTTATACTTATGCGAAAGACCAACTAGCGATAATACCATTGGAACTCTTTTTCTAATTTCTCTTGGTGATGCCTCTACAACCTTCATAGCAAAGGCAACATTTTCATATACATTTAAATTTGGTATTAATCTAAAATCTTGAAAAACCATTCCTACCTTTCTTCTGAAATAAGGAACCTGTTTTCTTGTTAAAGTACTTAAATCAGTATCTCCAACAATAACTTTTCCATTAGTCGGTTCAACTTCTTTTAATATCATCTTAATAAAAGTAGATTTTCCTGATCCTGATGGTCCAACTAAGAACACAAATTCACCTTTTTCAATATCTACATTTACATCTGAAAGGGCTTTTACGTTATTATTATATATTTTAGAAATATTTTTAAACCTAATCATTTTTACACTCCTACCTCATTATATAGATTTCAGTATCTCATATTTATTTATAGTGCTATTATAACATAAGTCTTCAATATGAGACCATACATTGCTATATTATATACTTTTTTATCATTTAAAACAAAAAATATCAATCTCCTATTATATTTGAAAAACCTTTTCCAAACACTTCTGTTGCCTCATTTACTGTTATAAACGCTGTAGAATCATTTTCTTTAATAAATTGTTTAAGTTTAATAAATTGTCTTCTATCTAACACTGTAAATATAACACTATTTCTATTTCCTGTATATCCACCCCTTCCATCAAATACTGTACATCCTCGTTCAAGATCTTTTATAATATAATTAGAAACTAGGTCTTCATTAGATGTAAAAACTATAACCTGCTTACATGAATTAATTCCATCTATAAATTTATCAATAAGATTACTTGACAAATATACAGCAATCAAACCAAACAGACCTAACTCTACTCCGAAATTATATATAGCTAAGACTATTACAACTGAATCTGAAATTAATAATCCTTTTCCTATATCCATATTTAAATACTTGCTTAATAATTTAGCTGTTATACTAGTTCCTCCAGTAGAAGCTCCTTGATTAAATACTACTGCTCCTCCTAATGCTGTAAATACACTTCCAAATACAGTTGCTAATATAAGATTGTCAGTTACCGCATAAGATATTCCAAGCTTTTCAATTACTGAAAGTATTGTAGATAAACCAAAAGCTGCATATATACTCTTGATTCCAAAGTTTCCTCCAATAAATATAAAAGCTAGAACAAACAATACTATATTACATATCCACATAACTGTACCTGCATCAATGTTAAATGCATCTTGAATAACAAGTGCAAAACCTGATACCCCTCCAGCAGCTATATTATTTGGGAAAAAAAAGTACTCTAATCCTATAGAAACCAATATTATTCCTATTGTTATATAAAAAAACTCTCTTAACTTATTCATTTGTTTTTCCTCTCATTTACTCTATTTTCATAAATCCTTCACCTAAAACTTCATAAGATTCTCTAACACTAATAAATGCCGTTTCGTCTACTTCTTTTATAAATTCCTTAAGTTTTATAAATTCATTTCTGCTTAGAACTGAATATATAACTTTAATTTCTTTGCCACTATATACTCCTTCTCCGTTTAAATATGTACAACCTCTGGATAAATCTTCAAGAATAAATTCACTTATTTTTTCATAATGTTGACTAATTATAGTTATCTCCTTACTAGAATTAAATCCATCTATAAATCTATCTACAGCAATTCCTAAAATAATAACACTTAACATAGCATAAAATCCTGTATCTATTCCAAACACTATAGCTCCTGCAAAGGTTATTAATATATCTACAATTAATAGCGACTTTCCTATATTTATATGAAAAAACTTATTTAATATTTTAGCTAAAATATCTGTTCCTCCCGTTGAAGCATTACTATTAAAAACAATTGCCATTCCAAATGCTGAAATTAACGTTCCAAAAACTGTTGCAATAACTAAATCTGTAGTTATTGCAAAAGGATTTAAAAACCTCTCAATAATCCACATAATAACAGATAATCCCAGACTTGCAAAAATAGTTTTTCCTCCAAAATTACCATCTATAAGGCCAAACGCTAATATAAATAATACTAAATTCAAAATTAATGTAATTGTACCTACACTTAACTGTGGTATTAAAGCATTTACTACAATAGCTAACCCTGTTACCCCTCCTGCAGCTATATTGTTAGGTGAAAAAAAATACTCTACCGACAATGCTACTAATATAATTCCAAATGTAATTAATATATATTCTTTTAAATTTTTTCTTTCCATGATGCTTGCCTCCACTACATGCTTTTATATCATTATAATTCCTCCATAGGAAAAAAAATATCCCAAAACCCTATTTATTTAATTTTTTATGTAAAAATTTGATATTGTGTTTTTCTATTTTATTATATCATGGCATTTTTTGTCTTCATTTGCGAATTATAAATTAAAACTTTCTACTATACTATATTTTTTCTATATCAGCCAGCTTACATATGAGAAAGTCAATTATAATTAGTGCTCATTCTAAAAAAATTTTAAATTTCCTATACGTGTACAAAGTGGCTGACACCACGCTTTTTAGCGCAGGAAGCCACTTTATAATCCATGCAAAAGGTTCTAAAAGCAAAGTAATTTTCTATTAAATACAAGTTAAAAAAGCGCCATCTGGCGCTTTGTAATTACTTATTAGCAATCACTTTCTTTGCTCTTTCAACTATATTTTCAACAGTTAATCCATACTTTTCTAATAATTCATTTGGCTTTCCGCTTTCTCCAAACACATCATTAACACCTATTCTCACTACAGGTACTGGATAGAATTCAGATACTACTTCAGTAACAGCTGATCCTAATCCACCTATGATACTGTGCTCTTCTACAGTGATTATAGCTCCTGTTTCTTTTGCTGAATCAATTATTAATTCAGTATCAAGTGGTTTAATAGTATGAATATTAATTACTCTAGCATTAATACCTTCATTGGCTAATATTGTTTTTGCCTTTAATGCTTTTTCTACCATTATTCCAGTGGCAACTATAGTAACATCATTACCTTCTGAAAGCTTAATACCTTTTCCTATTTCAAACTTATAATCTTCATTAAGATTTACATTTTCTACAGCCATTCTTCCAAGTCTAACATAGCAAGGTCCATCATATTCTGCTATTGCCTTTATTGCTGCTTCTGTTTCAATTCCATCAGCTGGATTGATAACAACCATATTGGGTATACTTCTCATAAGAGATAAATCTTCTATAGCTTGATGTGTAGCACCATCTTCTCCTACTGTTAATCCTGCATGAGTAGCACAAATCTTAACATTCAATTTTGGATAACAGATAGAATTTCTTATCTGCTCATATGCTCTTCCAGCTGCAAACATTGCAAATGTACTAACAAAAGGAATTTTCCCACATGTTGAAAGTCCTGCTGCAACTCCCATCATATTTGACTCTGCTATTCCCATATTAAAGAATCTTTCAGGAGCAACTTCCTTAAAATCTGCTGTTTTTGTAGACTTTGATAAGTCTGCATCTAAGACTACTATATTAGGATTAATATCAGCTAACTTTGCTAAAGTCTTCCCATAAGCTTCTCTTGTTGCTTGTTTAATATTCATTATATTTGTCCTCCTAATTCTTTAATTGCTTGATTACATTGTTCTAAATTTGGTGCATTTCCATGCCATCCTGCATTGTTTTCCATATAAGAAACACCTTTTCCCTTTACAGTTTTACAAATTATAGCTGTAGGTTTTTCTTTATATTCTTTTGCCTTATTTATCGAATCAAGTATTTCATCATAATTATGTCCATCTATTATCAATACATTCCATCCAAAAGCCTCAAACTTTTTATCGATTGGCGAAGGATTCATAACATCAGTTACATTTCCATCTATTTGAAGTCCATTAAAATCTATAAAAGCAGTAAGATTATCTAATTTATAATGAGCTGCTGCCATTGCAGCCTCCCAAACTTGACCTTCTTCTAATTCTCCATCTCCTAAAACTGCATAAACTCTGTATGACTTTTTATCAATTTTACCTGCCAAAGCCATACCTACTGCTGCAGATATTCCTTGTCCTAATGAACCTGTAGACATATCTACACCTGCTAAATCATTCATATTAGGATGACCCTGCAACCTAGAACCAATTTTTCTTAATGTCTTTAACTCTTCTATATCAAAGAATCCTCTTCTTGCTAATGCACTATATAAAACTGGTGCTGCATGCCCTTTTGATAATACAAATCTATCTCTATTTTCATCCTTCGGATTACTAGGATCTATATTTAACTCATTAAAGAATAAAGTTGTAACAACATCTGCTATTGATAATGATCCTCCTGGATGACCTGATGCCGATTCTGTTAACATCAAAATAATATCCTTTCTAATTTCATTAGAAATTTGAATTAATTCTTCCTTACTTTTCATTAGTACATCCTCCTAGATAGTTATTATGATATTTACCTATATTACTTATGAGTATATTTTATCATATCCTATATATTTTGAATACTTTATTCTTTTATTTTTGCTATATTTTTTGCTTTTTATTTATAAATAGAGTATGCTTTTTTAATCTTAGCATATAAATAATTAACAAAATGCTTCCTTCTAAGTATAAAGCTTTATTTTTACTCATATACTTAAAAGAAAGCATCCTATAACTTTCAAATAATTTTAATAAATTCTCGTTATATATTGATTTACGCTAAACTTAAACTAATTAATAGTGCCTTATTAACTTTTATCATATCAGAATCAGTCATATGACCTATCTTTTCTTTTAATCTCTTTTTATCCAAAGTACGTATTTGTTCCAAAAGTACTACTGAATCTCTATTAAGACCATAATCCTCAGATGATATTTCTACATGTGTTGGTAATTTAGCTTTATTTATCTGAGATGTTATAGCTGCAACTATTACTGTAGGACTATACCTATTTCCTATATCATTCTGCATAATAATAACAGGTCTAATCCCGCCCTGCTCCGATCCTATTACAGGACTTAAATCAGCATAAAATATATCTCCTCTTTTTACTACCATAGTCGTCATTTGAAAAATCACACTCCGCAAAGCCACGTCTCATAATTATTGATTTCAACTAATTCACCCTCATTATCACTAGCAAGTTGTAGATTGATTTTTCCCATTTCTATATAGCCATTTTTCATTAATCTAAAAAACTTATTATAATTTTCTTTATTATATTGTATTAATTCACCATACAATATTGTGCTACTTTTTCTCTTCTCACTTTTTATTTTTTTTAATGATGACATATTTTTCCCTCCCTACAACAAGAGTTATGTATAATTAAATTATATAAAAAAAATGCCATCATGTCAAAAATTGTATTTTAATCTTATTTTTTACTAGCTTATGATTTTCAATATAGTTCATATAATATTCCAATATATTAATTTATAAAGTTAAATTCAACAACTAAGGACTCTTCTTAGTATTATTTTAAATTTATCCTTCTTTTGTTGCTACTAAAATAATTCATTATCTATTTCATCTAAATATTTAAATTCTTCGTAAATAATTTCTAGCTTTTCCTTATTGTTTATATCGTATACCTTTGTAACTATTGGACTTTTAGTATCTTTATTTATATATAGCTTAGCTAAATTCATGTGATTATTTTTAAAATGTAATTCCAAATTTACTTCAATATATTTGGTCTCTCCCCATTCTTCAGTCCCTTCTTCTATGCTTATTATATTATTGTCTAAAATATTATTCACAAATGCTAATGGATATACTCTATCTAAATTTTCATCAATTTCATATTCATATCCACTATCATTCATACTTATAAATCCATCTCGATATACTTTAACTCTGTCCTCTTCAAATTCTATTCTCATACCTTTATTTTTACAATAATACAATTTACTTCTTTCAGTATATTCTCCTTTGTCATTTTTCACTATATACTTCACCTTACAAGAATACATTTTAGATTCTTTTAAGCCTTCCACTATTTCTGTATTAGTTGGACTAGATACATTTCTAAAAATAATAACCATAATTATCGATATAAATGGTACAAATAATAATAGTAATATTTTTTTACTTTTCAAAGTCAATTTCATAATTCCTCCAATGTAAATTACTCCTTATTACTAATATTACATTGACTCATTAAATATTCTTCTATCTTGATATACTTTCCATAAATTTGGGCACCTTAGATATTATATCTTCCGCAGTCACAACATATCTGTCTCTTGAAAGTATATCTCCTATAGCTCCATGAATATATGCACCGCACATAGTACTTTCATAAATTCCAATTCCCTGTGATATTAACGAACCTATAATTCCAGTCAAACAATCCCCCATTCCTCCCGATGCCATCTTGCTGTTTCCAGTTGGATTAATAATAGTCTGACTTCCATTGGAAATTACTGTATTAAAACCTTTTAAAAGAGTTACTATATTATTATTTCTAGCATACTCTACACACGCATCAATTCTATTATCGTTAATATATTCTATACTACATCCATTAAGTCTTGACATTTCTCCTGTATGAGGAGTAAACACAGCTCTTCCCTTCAAATAACTTAAAAGATTCTTCTCATTGCTAATTATATTTAAAGCATCTGCATCCAAAACAATTGGACAATTACTTTCACAAATAAATTTATTTAACATAGCTTTATTTATATCATTATTACCTAATCCTGGTCCACAAATAATCACATCTGCATCATTTATTAACTTATTAATCTTTCCTTCTTCACAATAGCTAACTGTCATAGCTTCTATAAGTTTAGAGGACAAAATAGGTTGTACATCATCTTCTACAACCAATGATACAAGACCTGCTCCCGTTTTAACAGCTGATTGAGTTGTTATATATGCAGCTCCTGTCATACCCTTACTTCCAGCGAGTATTACTACTCTTCCATAATCTCCTTTGTGATTATATATTCCTCTCTTAGGTATTATATTTTTATAAACTTCTTTATTTCCTAAATGTATATTGTCTGAGTTACTTTTCTTTATGTTACTAGGCATATTTATATTAACTACTTCAACTTCTCCTAGATATTCTCTTGCCCCTAAATTAAAATAACCCTTTTTTAAAACCTCTATAACAAAAGTTTTTGAAGCCTTTATAGATATCCCCATGGCCTTACCTGTATTTGCATTCAATCCTGTAGGATTATCTATAGCTATAATATATTTCGAATTTTCATTTATTGCATTAACTAACTTATATAAAATATTAGTTAAATCTCTATTTAATCCTATTCCCATTATACCGTCAATAACAACCTCGAAACTTCTTATATCAGAAATAATATCTTTATTGACCTCATTAATAAACTCTACAGTGATATTCATTTTTTTTATTATATTGTAATTAGTCAAAAACTCATTAGTCGATCTTTTTAAATTTCCTATCACATATATTTTAACTTCCTTATTT
This sequence comes from uncultured Clostridium sp., assembly GCA_934746785.1. Taxonomy (GTDB): domain Bacteria; phylum Bacillota; class Clostridia; order Clostridiales; family Clostridiaceae; genus Clostridium. The sequence continues at coordinate 13,698 of CAKVFO010000038.1, forward strand.
AACAAAAAAAGTTTTCTAGCAATTGCCAGAGCATCTCCACCATTATTACCTACACCGCAAAAGAATAAATAACTATTCCCTTTATGTACTATACTTTTAAAAATGCTTTCTGCAGCATTTTCCATAAGTATTATACTTGGTATTCCTACTTTCTCTATAGTTTCCTTATCCATTATTTTAGCTTTTTCAATACTTACAACTTCCAATTTAATTCACCTCTTTAATAATAACAAAGGAAACAATATTCCTTTCTGCATACGAAATTGTAACATGTACTTTATATTTTTCTACTGCTATCTTATTGCGTACCTTTCCCCTTAAATTAATTAAGAATTTTCCTATTCAGTATTAATAACTTCGCTACCATTCAAATCAATTCCTCTTATTCCACATCACCCTACCAAAAATTTCTTTTGTTATAAATACACCTTACTAACAAACATCTTTATCAATGTAATCTCTTAAAACATCTTTTAGATGTATTGGTGATACTTCATTCCTTGATAAGATATTTATTATTTCTTCTATTTTTTCTTTACTTGATGATATACTTCCAACTTGATTTTTAACTACTTTTATCTTACCTGCTCTTAATTTATCTTCTCTTCTTACTTCTACCCCATATTCAATTATATTATCCTCATATTGTTTAGTTATTCCATACGTATATATTCTTTCTAGACCTTCACAATATTTTGTTCTAATACTTTTCTCAATTATCATTATTAAACTCCTCCTATAATTTCTCCCCTTTTTACGTTTTATATATTAGCACAGTTAATTTCAAAACATTGTCAAAGCCTGTCCAACAAATAATAAAAAGTTTCCTTTTTAATGACATAAAATAACTTAATGCAACTATTATCTTTATATTTAATTTCTAAAATATGCTTTTATAATGTTTTGTAACAATATATATGTCGACTTATCGTATTTTAAAAAAATTTTTGAAATCAAAAAGGCAAGTTTTTTAACTTGCCTTTTTCCCATAAACCCAATATACCATAGCTGAATAATGAATACGTTATCATCTATATATCTATTATAACACACTTCAAATATTTTTCAACTTATATATTCTTTTACTTTTCTGTAATTATTGCGCCATATTTTCACTAAATGTTTTTTCTCTTTTAGAATCAACAAAACTAAAGTCCTCTGCTATAACTTCTGCTATATATCTTTTATTCCCTGATTCATCTTCGTAACTTCCAGTTCTTAATCTTCCACTTAAACTAATACTATCTCCCTTTTTTAAATATTCACACAATATTTGCGCTTTTTTACCCCATGCTGTTACACGTATGAAATCTGATTTTCTAGTTCCATCAACTGATTTAAAATTTCTCTCCACAGCAATTATAAATGTTGTTCGTACTTTATCTCCTGATTCTGTTGTTCTTAGTTCAGGATTTTTTATAAGTTTGCCCAATAATACTATCTTATTCATGTTAACACCTCCTGAATATCTTCATTCATTAAGTGTTGACATGAATAATAAATATTATTCAAATATTATTTATTTTCTTTACTCATTTCTAAAACTGCATTAATTTCAACTCCAAGCATAAATATAATAGCCGTTAGAAAAAGCCATATCATCAATATAAAAACAGCTGCTAAACTCCCATAAAACCTTGAATAATTATTATAATTATTTATATAGAACGAAAATACTACAGATATTGTAAACCATCCTACTGTAGTAAATATGGATCCTGGAAGAACATATCTCCATTTAACCTTTTCAGCAGGAGTATATCTATAAATCACAGCGCATATTGATATAAACACAAGTATAATAACACCTCGTCTTAATATATTCCACACTATACTTAGAACTTCACTAAAAGGTAAGTTTGCTATTAAGTGCTTACTTATAACATCTCCAAATACTAAAAAACTTAATGAAAGCAGTATTGTCATTGCTAATGCAATTATACTTAAAAACGACATAATTGCTCGCCTTACATAATTTCTATGTTCCTCTAAGTTATAAGCTTTATTAACTCCTTTTATAACAGCTCTAAATCCTGATGATGCAGTCCATATAGCCAATAAAACAGATACTCCTAATAATCCAGTATTTTGAGAATCTACAATTTCTAATACTATTGTTTTTACTAATTCAAAAACAGTTATGGGCAATACAGTTTCTAATGCATCTAGAACAGTTATACTATCTAAATTTATAAATCCTATTAACGTAAATAAAAACATTAAAAACGGAAAAAATGATAAAATTAAATAATATGCTAATTGAGATGCTAATGCAAAAATATCATCTCGTTTAACTTTAACTATAAAATGTATTAATAAGTCTATTTTAGACATTCCTATTTTACTCATATCTTCACCATTCACTTCTTACTTTTTTTCTGTTTTATTATATAATAATTAACTTTTCTACACATATTATTTTAGAATATTAACAGGCTTCCAACTTTCCGGTAACAAATTATAATACTTATTTCCTAAATATCTATCATCTATAAGTAATAATTTACCTTTATCACTTTCTGTACGTATCACTCTTCCCGCAGCCTGAAGCACCTTATTAATTCCCGGATATATATATGCAATATTTTCCCCTTCACTTCCAAAATGTGAACTTATTATCTCTCCTTCAATAGAAACTTTTGGGTACCCAACTCCTACGACCACTGCTCCTATTAAACTTTTACCTGGCAAATCAATTCCTTCAGAAAACCCTCCACCCAAAACACAAAATCCAATAACATTGCTTCTTTCCTTAAACATATTTAAAAATTCTCTTTGCTCTTCTATTGTCATATTTGACTTTTGACATATAATATTATCTAACATAAAATGTTGACTTAAATACTTGGTTATACTCTCCATATACTCATAAGAAGGAAAAAACACCATAAAGTTTCCTTTATCATTCAAAGTAAACTGCATTATTTTATTGCTTACTTCTGGTATAGTTCTATTTCTAAACTTATAACGGGTATTTTCATTACCCACATATACGCTTAAATTTTCTTTAGGAAAAGGTGATTGTAATCTCAATCTATAATTATCACTTTTTCCTCCCAGCATTTTTATAAAATAATTAAACGGAGACAATGTTGCTGAAAATAGTATTGTCCCTCTAAATTTATTCATGATACTTCTTAAATTTTTTGATGGATCTGCACAAAATAAGCATATCTTTACATCTCCATTCATATTGCTAATATATGTGTAATACTCGTCGCTATATAACTCTGAAATACCTAAAAAAGCATTTATATTGAAAAATAACTCAACTAGTTTTTCACTAATTAGATTATTATTTTTTCTAGCACTAAGAATACTATCAATCTCCTTAGATAACGTTCGTAATTCTCTACACAATTCTTTAGGAAGTTGCTTGTAATAAATATAATGTTTTCTTTCCTCCTCACAATAAATTCTTTCTTGACTGAATATCTTAACAACTTTATTTATCTTTTTATATAGTACAGGATATATCCCTCTAGCTTCCTTTTTAATATTGTCAAATTCACTTTTATAAAGTAATGCACTATAACTATTTCTACTCCTATCAATTAAATTATGTACCTCATCAATTAATAAAATGTTTTCTTCACCATTATCTAATACTCTATTTAATTGAACTCTAGGATCAAATATATAATTGTAATCACATATTACAAAATCGCACCACTCAATTAAGTCTAGTGATAATTCAAAAGGACAAATTTTATACTTTTTAGCATACTCCTTTATAGTTTCAGGAGAAAACTCACTTTCAGAAGTAATTATATTCATAATATTTTTCTTCAATTTATCATAATATGAATCTGCATAAATGCAATCTTCTTTATTACAGCTTACCTTTTCATTCAAACACATCTTTTCCTTTGCATGAATAGCAACTGTTTTTATAACCAATCCTCCTTCTCTTAATATATTTAAAGTTTCTTCTACTATAGTTTTATTAGCTCCTTTTGCTGTTAAGTAAAAAATTCTTTCTCCTAGTTGTTTATCTAAGGCTTTAAGTGATGGAAATATTGTAGATATAGTTTTGCCTGTACCTGTTGGAGCTTCTATAAATATTATTTCTTTATCACGTATAGTTCCATAACAAGCCTTTATAAAATCAAGCTGACCTCTTCTATAATTATCAAACGGAAACTTAAGATACTTTATACTTTTATTTCTTTTTTCTTTATTATTAATTTGTATCTTTACATACTTTTCATAATAGGCAACTAGCTCCATAACATAAGAAACTAGCTCATCCCGTGTATATCTTTTCAAAAATGACTTCACTTCATTAGTTTCAAGATTATAATAACTCAACTGTACATATACTACATTTATATTTCTTTTTTCACATACCATATAAGCATATATTTTTCCTTGGCTCCAATGCATGTCATTAAAATCATCATATATTAAATTTAGTGGTATATATGTAGATTTAATTTCCTCAACTATAATTCTTCCTAGATCTTCAATAATTCCATCACATCTTCCCTCAATATGCAATGTAAAACTATCCGTATCAATTTTTGCATCTAAATATACTTCTTTTTCATAATTTTTAAATACTTCCGAATTACTTTTTTGTAATTTTTGATGTGCTCTTACACCTTCAATAGCTCTTGCATTTGTTTTAAATGTATTATCTAAACTTCCTGACTTTAAAACTAGTTCTACTAATTCTCTTACAGATTTCTTTATTTCTAACATCACACCTATTTCACCTTATCTTTATTGTTAAACAACATATGAACATTAATTAACTATCTACTAACTCTAATATACTTAAGTTTAATTTTCCTATACATCATTATACAACAAAAAAATAGGAGCACTATTGTCTCCTATTCAATATCGTATTCATTTGCTATTTTCTGTACCAACTTCTTAATTGCACTCGCTTGAGCAATCAAAGAAATCACACTTATAAATACTCTAATTCTATCTTCATCTTTTTCATCTAAATTTAATGAGTTCATTATGCTATCAAGTTTACTCTCATCAATTAATGAATTTCCTAATATAGAATCATAACTTTCTTCCTGAATTTCCGTAAAGATTTTATATGCCGCTTCCCATGATATTATATCATCACTTCTATCATTTATTTCATTAAATGCTAAACTAAAAACCTTTCTAATCTCTTCAGTTGTCAAAACCGGTCTCATATAACTTAGCAAGATTAGTTGTACTAAATGCAGTTTTGTATATCCCCTTTTCTTGCCATCTTCTGGTCTAGTTATTACTTCACTTTTTATATAATTTTGCACTATATTATTAGTATACTTTTCATCAACAAATTTATCATTTAAAAAGTCAATTACTTGTGAAAGAAATAAATCATATTGTGGCAAATCACTATATGGAACCATGTTACTTTTTGAAATCTCTTTAGCCAAATCTTTTATATTTTCAATATCAAGCCTACTACCCATATAAATTCCACCTCTATAAATTATTATTTTTAATTATATTATATAGTACTAGAAAACTTATTACAAGTTATTTTAAGCTTTTTATATTTTCCTATTGCTAAAATTACATATTTATAGTATATTTGTTCTAAAGAATAGTATTTTTTTCGACAAATTACTATTTTAAAAGGAATTTATGGTATTGTTTTGTTTTTTTTCAAAATGTTATTATTTTTCTTGATTTTAATTTATTTTTATATTATATTATTTACCTAATAAGAAATTTTATACCACATGCAAAATAAAAAAGTTTTTGTGTATAATATCTTTTCTAAATGTAAAGTATTGACATTTTCAAAAAATGGTAGTATATTCTATTTATACATAGTTTATAGAGTAATTTGTAAGTTGAAAAATATTATTCACATTTTAGGTTGACTTTATATTACAGTTTTGGTAAGATAACATAGTAAAATGTCGAACGATGCAAATACAAGGAGGAAGCTTAGATGAAATCAACAGGTGTAGTAAGAAGAGTAGACGAATTAGGAAGAATAGTTATTCCTATAGAATTAAGAAGAACTTTAGACATAGCTGAAAAAGATGCTTTAGAAATATATGTAGATGGTGAACAAATCATCTTAAAGAAGTATGAACCAGCTTGTATATTCTGTGGAGATGCTAGAGACGTTATAAACTACAAAGGTAAGAACATTTGCAAGAACTGTCTTGAAGAAATGAAAAATTCAAGAATATAATTCTATACTTAACAATATATCCCCAAACTTTTGTTAAGTAAAAAAAGGCCTCTATCCCCTAGAGGTCTTTTCTATTTTTTCTAAATATCTATCGCCACCTTATATACTTCATTTTTTTGAATTCCACGTTCTTTTGCAACTTTCTTTATTGCATCCTTTTTAGATAAACCTTCATTCATAATAGCAATTAAATGCTCTTTTATAGATAAAGCTTCCCATTTGTCTTTACATTCTTTATCAATCTCATCTTGTGTTTTACCTTCAAGTACTAAAACAAATTCCCCTTTTACAGTTCTATTTGAAAAAACCTGAATAACCTCTTCTATGCTGCCTCTAACTATTTCTTCATGAAGTTTTGTAAGTTCTCTGCAAACAGAAATTCTTCTATTCCCAAGCTCATTCATTAATGTCGATAAAGTACTTAATAACCTATGTGGTGATTCATAAAAAATTATTGTTTCTCTTAAATTTTTTACCTCTTCAAAAAGTTTCTTTCTTTCTTTATTTTCCCTAGATATAAATCCTCTAAAAACAAATTTAGTTGTATCTAATCCTGAATAAACTAATGCTGTTGTTATAGCCGTTGCCCCTGGTAAAACCTCAAATTCATAATTATTTTCTATACATTTTTGAACTATTACAGCCCCTGGGTCAGAAATTCCTGGAGTACCTGCATCTGTAACTATTGCAATGTTTTTTCCTTCGCCTGCAAGTCCTAAAATATCTTCACTTTTACCTTGCTCATTATGTTGATGATAACTAATCAATGTTTTCTTTATATCAAAATGATTAAGCAGCTTTAATGTTTGTCTAGTATCTTCTGCTGCTATAATATCTACATTCTCTAATACTTCTAATGCACGTAATGTTATATCTTTCAAATTCCCTATCGGTGTAGGAACTAAATATATCTTTCCTTTATCCATTTAATCAACTTCTTCCATATATTTTATCTATTTCTTTACTATATCCGCCTTCTAAGTTATATACATAAAGAGGTGCTTCCCACTTCAAAAACTTACCTCCACCTCTTTGTCCTTCAACCAAAACAATGTTAGGTGCCTTACTAGAATTAGGATGAACCATTTTTATTCTCTTAGGCTCAATCTTATATTTTCTCATTAAAGTAATTATATCAGCTAGTCTTTCAGGTCTATGTACCATAAACATCCTTCCATTATCCTTTAAAAGTGTTCTAGATGCTTTAATAACATCTTCTAAATTACATAACACTTCATGCCTTGCAATAGCTAACTTATCTGAAGTATTTTTTATTCCTGAATTATTTAATTTGTAAGGTGGATTAACTGTTAAAACATCAAATCTTCCTAAATCCTTTAAAAAATTTGTATCTTTTAAATCACCTTCATAAAACTTTACTCTATCCTTTAAATTATTTAGTTCAACACTTCTATTAGCCATTTCAACCATTTCACTTTGAATCTCTACTCCAACTATTTCATTTGAATTATACTTACCATATAATAAAAATGGAATAATTCCAGTTCCAGTACAAAGATCTATAACCCTAAACTTACTTTTTACATTGGCAAAATCAGCTAATAAAACTGCATCTACTCCAAATCTAAATGCATTCCTTTTTTGGATTAAATTTAATCCATTAAGTTGCAAATCATCAAGTGACTCATCTTCAAAAACCTTTATATTTTTCATTAAATCATCCTCATAATATATATTTTTATTATATAGTATATCATTTAATGTAACAAATATAAAAGTACTTCCATTTATACACCTTTATCATTCAGATTTACCAACTTACATATCAGAAATTCAATAATAATTAGTACTCGCTTTCAAAAAAAATTTTAAATTTCCTATATATGTACAAAGTGGCTGACGCCATGCTTTTCAGCGCAGGAAGCCACTTTGTAAGCCATGCAAAAGGTTCTAAAAGCAAAATAATTTACTATACGTTAAAAAAAGCTATGCTGAACTATAAAATTCAACATAGCTTGTACATTATAATCACATATTAATTAAGTACTCTTCTTGCTCTCCAAAATTTATAAACTGGTGCTATTTTTACAACATCTCCAGTTTGTGGAGCATGAATCATTTGACCGTTTCCAACATATATACCAACATGGCCATCATGTGGAAAAACTAAATCTCCTGGCTGTAACTCATTACGAGATACTTCTCTACCTGCATTTATTTGCTCATATGTAGTTCTACCAATATTTATTCCTGCTGCATTTCTATAAACATATGAAGTAAATCCTGAACAGTCAAATCCACTTGGTGTTGTTCCACCCCAAACATATGGAACTTTTATAAATCTTTTTGCATACTCTACTAGATTATTAGCATCTCCTGAAGCAGTTACTCCTGTATCAATGCCTCTATTTGTAGATGCTGCCTTTTGTTTTTGTTTGTCTTTTTCAGCAATTATTGATTTTGCTTTACTAATTGCATTATCAACACTTTCAATTACTTGTTGTGATTGCAATTGCTGTTTATATGTACTTAGCATACTAATTGCTGAATTAATAGTATCAGCAGTATTATTACTATTAGTTGCTTGTTCAATCCATGGTGATACAGCTTCTGTTTCTATTGGTATTATATTTTTCTTCTCAAAATCTTCTTTTTCTACTTTTGCTTCTTCAAGAACAACTTGTTGTTCTGCTTTCTTTGCATCAGTTTCTTCTTTCTTTTCCTTAATTTCTGAATTTAAAGTTTCAATTTTTTTTGCCTTTTCTTGAAGAGAATTCACCTTATTATCTAAGTTATTCTTACTTTCACCTAACTCATTTACTACTTTTTTATCTAAATTAATTAATGTTTTAGCATTATCTATTTTACTAATCAAATCACTAAAGCTATCTGCTGAAAATAATATTGAAATATAACTTGCTTGTCCACCTGACTTATATATTTCTCTTAATCTTTCACCTAACACTTCTTCTTGTTCATCAATATTAGATTTTATTTGTTCTATTTCTTTATTTACATTTTCTATTTCAGAATTTATTCCATCTATTTGGTCATTATTTTCATTTATCTTGGAAACTAAGTTACTTATCTCATTATCTAAAACTTGTACTTTTTCTACTAAATCATTGTATTTTGCTTGTTTCTCTTTAAATTCATTTTTTACCTCATCGCTAACTGTTGGTAATGCACTAACTCTAGTCCCCTCAACAAGCGGTGTTAAAACAAGCATTCCAGCTAACATTGCTGCTACTATCTTTTTTCTCATTAATAATGGTCTCTCTGACCATCCCTCCCTTCACACAAACATCACTTTTGCAAATTAATTTATTTTAATTATATCATTTTACTATAATAAATTCAATTTTCTTAACTTTCATCATTATTGTATATCCTCTATTACTTCTCATATATTCCTATATTCTTGTATATACTTAAGTATTCTTTGATATGTAAATATTTTCAACAAAAAAATAAAATTTTATTTGACATTTTGTAAAAGGATGTATATAATATTATGTGTTACGGGGTGTGGCGCAGATGGTAGCGCGCATGGTTTGGGACCATGAGGTCGCAGGTTCGAGACCTGTCACCCCGACCATAATTGAAAGTAGACAAATAGTCTACTTTTTTTTGTATCTAAACTAATACGAGGTGGAATATGATAAATAATATAAAAGCTGCAATTTTTGATTTAGATGGAACTTTAGTGGACTCAATGTGGGTATGGGAGAAAATAGATATTGATTATTTATCATCTAAAAACTTAACTGTTCCAAGTACATTAAAAGACGAAATATCCCATCTTAGTTTCACTGATGTTGCTTTATATTTTAAAACTACATTCAATTTAAGCGATAGTCTTGAAGATATACTTACTACGTGGAACAAAATGGCCTTTAACCATTATTCTAATAATGTAAAATTGAAACCTGGAGTTTTAGAATATTTACAATTTCTAAAGAAAAATGATATAAAAATCGGACTAGCGTCTAGCAATAATTTAACTTTAATAGAAACTGTACTTAAAGCTAATAAAATATATGATTACTTTGATGCGATAACAACTACAGATGAAGCTCAAAAGAATAAGAGTAATCCTGATATTTACTTATTAACAGCAAAAAAACTAAATATACAACCTACAGATTGTGTTGTTTTTGAAGATATAGTTGCTGCTGTCAAAGGTGCTAAATTAGCAAATATGAAGGTTATAGCAATATATGATGATACATCAAAAGATAATAAAAATCTCTTATCTGAATTAGCTGATCAATATATATATGATTATAAAGAATTAATATAAAATGAAAATAAATATAAGCCTTAAATTTATTTCTTTTACTTCACTACAGTTATTTTTAACTACTGACCTATCAGTCAAGTAAGTAAGAGGAATTTTACCTCAAACTTATTTCAGAACCGTAGATGGGAGTCTCATTTCGGATTAACCCCTTTATATTGGACAAAATCTATTTAATTCTAAGTTTTTCTTAACTTTATATTTTTATCCTTATTT
>CAKVFO010000039.1 GCA_934746785.1 uncultured Clostridium sp.
AATAAAGACCATAAGAAAAGCATACGATATTAATAAAGATGATATAAATACATTAAATGATGCAGGATATTGCTACATGTTAGAGGGGGAAGTTGATAGAGCATTAACAAACTTTAAATCAGCTTTCGAAGGTATAAATGATTCAACTGATGTAACAGTTAGAGATGCAATAACTAAAAACTATGACAAGGCAAAGGAATATTCAGCTAATAAAAATTTATGGACAAAATCAGCAATTGATGATTTTAAATATCTTGATTAATAAATTAGGAAACTAAGCTCATTAATGCTTAGTTTTCTTATTTATGGATAGGAAATTCAAAAAAATTAAATTATATATGTATGGTAAAAAGGTTGAGACTGTAAAAGGTAAGTAATGAATTGGGTAAAGGAGAATATGAAGAAGATGAAAAAGGTAAAAAAGGCTTTATTGTTAGTTATGCTTATAGCAGTATGTGTTGTTTTGTATTTTAAAGTGTTTGCTGTCAATAAAGGGACAAGAGTAATTGAGTGGAATAACATTTATAATGAAGGTAATTTAACATTCTTTTATGAAAATCAAGATTCTATTAATGAAAGTACAAAGTTAAAGAATCTTAATGATACTTATAACATATCAGGAATAATTTCAGAGGAAGAAACTGAACTGAAAAAGGTTATAAAAACGACTGAAATATTAAATACAATTCTTGAATATGATGATGTTAAAGAAAGTTTAAATAATAATGGTTATGATATTTTAAAAGAAAAAGGTGTTAAGAAAAAAGCTGCAGCTAAAGATATGGCTATAACAGAGAGAGATCTTCTTCTATCAGCAGGCTATATAAGCCGTGTTGGAGAATTTAGAAAGAAGCAGCCACAGTTTGAAAAATCACCTAATTATTATATTGTTGAATATTGGAGCCAAAAATATAATAAGTGGGTTATGGTTGATTTTCTTGATAAAGGATATCTTGAAAAAAGCAATACTCCTTTATCTGCTATAGAGGTTTTAGAAAGTGATGTTAAAGAACTTATTTATGTTGGATCTAGTACTCAGAATGATTATAGAAAAAAGCTTGAAAAATATTTAAATTCATATACAATAGCAATAGATAATACATTATCATCAAGAAAGAGTAATAGTTATGTGACTTATATAAAGAATAGTAAAGATGTGGATATTATTGTTAAGTCAAATTATATAAATCCAACTATATTTACTCAAAATAAGGATTTATTTAGTATTACACCAGGTGTTGAAGCGACTGGGGAAGACTCAAGAGCTTATCTTATACTTATGAAAAAACCAGTAAGTGGTAAAGAAGAAAGTTTAGCTTTTGTTACAGGTGCTTTTAAGGATGGATCAATAATTGAAGAATGTTATATTAAGATTAATGATGGTGATTTTGAAAAAATAAAAATGTATAAAGAATTTGAATTAAAAAAAGGTGAGAATACAATACAATTATCTATGAATGGTAGTGAGGTAATTAGCACTATAAAGATAAAGAAGGATAAATAGAATGGACAAGATTTAATTATAAAAGTATAATTAAACATAGTTTAAATTTAAGGAGTGTGAATTAAGTGGGATTAGACTTACTTTTATTATTTAAGGCTGTTATCATAGGTATAGTTGAAGGGTTAACAGAATTTTTACCAGTATCATCAACAGGACATATGATTTTAGTAGGAAATGCAATTAATTTTAAAGGCGAATTTGCTGAAATGTTTGAAGTTGTAATACAACTTGGTGCAATTTTAGCAGTAGTAGTTTTATATTGGAAAAAGATTAAAGGTAGTGTAATAGAATTCTTTAAATATATATTTACTAAAGGGAAAGAAGGAGAAACAGGTTTTAGATTTGGAATAAATGTAATTATAGGATCTATACCATGTGGAATAGTAGGTGTATTATTTTATAGTAAAATAAAGGCATTATTTAGACCAGAAGCAGTAATTGTTGGATTTATAGTAGGTGGTATTTTATTAATAGTTATAGAAAATATTTTCAGAAAAAGAAAACATGCAGTTAAGGATATTGATAAAATAACACCAATGCAGTCACTTAAAATTGGGTTATTCCAAGTATTGTCTATGTGGCCTGGAATGTCAAGAAGTGCATCAACAATCATGGGAGGATGGGTTGCAGGACTTTCAACTCCTATAGCAGCTGAGTATTCATTTTTCTTAGCTATACCAGCAATGATAGGATCAACTGGTAAGGATCTTTTAGAGTATGATTATTCAGGAATGACTGCAGCTTATTGGATAGCTCTTGCAGTAGGATTTATAGTTGCTTTTATAGTTTCTATAGTTGTAATGAATGGATTTGTTTCATTCTTAAAGAAGAAACCTATGAGAGTATTTGCTGTGTACAGATTATGTGCGGGTGTACTATTAGCTATACTTGTATTTACAAGAGTAATAGTGTTGTCATAAAGAAAAAAAGTAATATAAAAGGGACTATTTGTTTCAAAATAGTTCCTTTTTTGTGTATAAAAAAGGTATCTTCAGGTATGGAAAGGGCTATTTAGAGCAAAAGATATATATTTTCTTCTAAAAAGTTATAAGTTAATGTTATTAAATATTTTAGGGGGAATAATCATGAAAAAGGAGAGCGTTTTTAAAAGGGTTCTTACAATTATAATGACATTAATATTATTAGTACCGTTAAACCTTTCTATAAAGGTTTTTGCTGAAGATAAGCCTTCGAATGATGGAATTGTTTTATTTGAAGGAGATAAATTTGTAAAAGGAGCTTGGGGTGATACTTGGGAAACAATAACTGAAATTCCTGTAGATGATGCAAGCATCTATCAAAGGCCATTTTCACTGGAAATTAATTATGAAGGACATGGAGCACCATGTGCAATCTTTACGTCTTGGACAGGAGGAAGTGAATGGGCTCAAGTAAAAGCATCTTATTCATCAAAAGGAACTGCCTATTATACTTATGAAGCATGTAAAGAGGCATACGGAGAAGATTTCTCAACATTAAATAAAATTATTATCAAGCCTTTTGGAGAAGATGTTAGAGTAACACGTATAACTTTAAAATTTAATACAGGCGAAGAAGAAATAAATTGTGATTTCAAAGGTACATCTGGAGAAATATTTAAGAATATTAAATGTGGATGGAATCTTGGAAATACTTTAGATTGCCAAGGTGATTGGATTGCTTCATATTCTAGTGGAACACCATCAGATTTTGAAACAGCATGGGGAAATCCTGTAACTACAAAAGCTACTTTAGATAAAGTTAAAGCAGCAGGATTTAATGCAATTCGTATACCTGTAACTTGGAAACAACATATAGGTGATGCATCAACTGGGTATAAAGTTGATGAAGCATGGATGAAGAGAGTTAAAGAAGTTATTGATTTTGCTGTTCAAGATGATTTCTATATAATATTAAATCTTCACCACGATGTTGGAACTGAAGGATGGTTATGGGCTACATCAGATTCAGTAAAAGAAAATAGTGAAAAATTCAAAGCTTTATGGGTTCAAATTGCTAATGAATTTAAAGATTATGATAATAAGTTAATGTTTGAAGGATTTAATGAAATTTTAAATAAAGAATGTAATTGGGATTATCCGGGAAGAGAAGCTACAACAGCAGTAAACACTTTAAATCAGATATTTGTTGATACAGTTCGTAAAACAGGAGGCAATAATCCTAAGAGATGTTTAATTGTTAATACTTATGCTACAAATACTAACGGACAAGTCCTTGACGAATTTGTTCTTCCAAAAGATACTTTAGAAAATAGTTTAATGGTACAAATTCACTTCTATCAACCATATTCTTATGCAAGTAGAATAAATGATGAATGGACAAAGCAAAAAGCTTGGAAAGAAAACTCTGGTAAGGGTACAGTAGATGGTATATTACTAAATCTTTATAAGAACTTTTCTAAAAAAGGAATACCTGTAATAATGGGTGAATTTGCAGCTGCATCAAAAGAAAATACAGCAGATAGAGCTGAGTATGCTTCTTACGTTGTTAATAGAGCAGCAAAGCATGGAATTAAGTGCTTCTGGTGGGATGAAGGAGGAAAATTTGAAGCAGATGAAAAGTATGGATTCTTTACTGGAATGGCACTTCTAAATAGATATACTCAAGAATGGGTTTATCCAGAAATAGTTAAAGCATTTACAGGACAAGATCCTAATGCAGGAGAAAAACCTGTAATTACAAAAGGTTCAGGTGATGTAAATGGAGATGGTGTAGTAAATATTAATGATTACACATTGCTTAAAAAGTATATCAATACATCGGGAGATGTAAAGATTAATGAAAAGGAAGCTGATGTAAACGGAGATGGAAAAATGACTTTTCTTGATCTGCTTGCATTGAAAGCTGTAGTTTAATTAAATAGGTTGCTTTAAAACTATCGTTCTTAAGTAATATTTAAGAAGGATAGCTTTTTGGATAGAATAAATATGCAGTTATGGAAGTGCATTTACATTGATACATTTAAGGCGTTTATATATAATCTAAAATATAATTTATCAATAATAATTAAAGAGAGAATATATATTACGGAAGCTAAATTTATTAGTAAATAGATATGTTAGAAGGAGGATTTATGGACAGAATAGAAGAACTAAAGAAGATGATAAGATTTTATGAAGAGCAGATAGGTGAAGATGAGGATGACTTATATGAAGAATATGAAGTTGAACTTGTTGCTGCTATTGAGGAGCTAAATAAACTTCTTGGAAAGTAGCGAGTATAATGCAGAAGCAAGTGTACTTAGGGATGAGGGGATATTTCTCTTGGAAGTATATCTGAAATTATAGATTTTCCAGAATGCAGGAATGCAGACGTAAGTGTATTTGGAGAGGAGAGTATATGTCCCTTGATAGTATATTTGAAATCATAGTCTCGACAGAATGCAGGAATGAAGGAACAAATTCTAAATCGTAAACTCTTAGAATTTGGAATTTATTATAATTTTAATTACAAATTTTTAAAGCTGAGCTTTAGCTCAGCCTATTTTTTTATATTCAAAGAAACTCTGCAAGAGTTTCATCCATCATTCTAAGTATCTTTCAATACAAAAAAACTTCCAAGGAAAATACACTATCTTTAAAAGAAAATCTTGCGTCTGCATTCTAAATACACCCTCAATACAAATATACTCTCAAGAAAAATACACTAGCGTTAAAGAAAAACTAGCGTCTGCATTCTAATTACACCTCCAATACAGATATACTTCCAAGAAAAATATACTATCTTCAAAAGAAAAATTATCGTCTACATTTTTGTATAATAATATCTTTTATTAATTGGTAAAATATGGTATTATATTTTTGATGAAATATTCAGGCAGAATTAAATTAACTTACTATGAAAATTTTCGTTAAGGGTTATTGTTGAGAATTTTTAATACAGGAGGAGTTGGAATGGCTGAAGAAATTAAGAAAATTGCATTACTTACAGGGGGGGGAGATTGTCCAGGATTAAACGCAGTTATTAGGGCTGTTACTAGAACTGCTATATTGAACTGTGGTTATGAAGTCATAGGATATAAGTTTGGTTATAGAGGACTTTATAATAATGATTTTATGCCTTTAACTTTAGAATCGGTTTCGGGAATTCTTAGTAAGGGTGGAACTATCTTATATAGTTCAAATAAGGATAATTTATTTGATTACCAAGTTAAGGTTGATGGAAAATTAGTAAGAAAAGATGTCTCAGATGTTGCCGTAGAGAATATGAAAAGAGAGGGTGTAGATGTACTTGTTGTAATAGGTGGCGATGGTACATTAACTTCTGCAAGGGATTTTTCTAGAAAAGGTGTAAAGGTTATAGGTGTTCCAAAAACAATAGATAATGATTTAGCATCTACTGATGTTACTTTCGGATTTAATACTGCCATTGATGTGGCTACTGAAGCATTAGACAGGCTTCATACTACTGCTGAATCTCATCACAGGGTAATGATATGTGAAGTAATGGGGCGTGGTGCAGGTTGGATTGCATTAGAGTCTGGAATAGCTGGTTCTGCGGATGTTATTTTACTACCGGAAATACCATACGATATTAATAAGATAGTAGAAAAAATTGAACAGAGAAAAAATGAAGGAAAGTTATTTACAATTATAGTAGTTGCAGAAGGAGCAAAACCAAAGAACGGGGATGTGGTAGTATCTAAGATAGTATCTGATAGTCCAGATCCTATAAGACTTGGAGGTATTGGTAATAAACTTGCTGATGATCTTGAAGCTTTAGTTAAGGATCATGAGGTAAGATGTACAGTTCTAGGTCATATTCAAAGGGGTGGAACCACTTCAACTTATGATAGAATTCTTTCTACAAGATATGGTGTGGCTGCTGTTGAACTTATTAAAGATGGAAAGTTTGGAGAAATGGTATGTCTAAAGGGTAATGAAATAACTTCAGACAGTCTTGAAAATGTTATAGGACAAAAGACTAAACAGGTAAGTCCAGAAGGAGAACTTGTTACTATAGCTAAAAAAATAGGTACTTGCTTTGGAGATTAGTTGAGTTTCTTTAGGGAGGTATATATGAAAGAGATAAAGAGGTATTTGGAATCAAGGATTGGTAATTATGGCTTTTATTTTGAAGATTTAAATAGTGGTTTTATTTATGGTTATAATGAACATAAAGAAATGACTGCTGCAGGCTGTATGAAGATGTTTATAGCTGTTTCTTTAGTAAAAGCTGTGGAAGAAAATAAAGTAGACTTTATGGATAAAATCTTAATTAAGAGAGAGGAAAGAGTATATGGAACTGGTATTATTCATGAATTTAATGAGCGAGAATATACAATATTCGAACTTTTAGTTGCAATGCTTATTCAAAGTGATAACACGGCAGCTAATAAAATTATTGATATTTTAGGCATGGATAGAATCAATTCTGATATAAGAGAGATGAATTTAAAAAATACCTTCCTAAATAGAAAGACTAGGGATGAAAGAAATCCTACAAATAATGTTGAAAATATAACAAGTGCATATGATTTGGCATGTTTGTGGAAAATCCTTTATAGGGGTAAATATTTAAAAAAAGATGATGGAATAATGATTATAGATATTTTAACAAAGCAGCAGATAAAAAATAAGATGTCTCTTTATGTGCCAGATGATTTGAAGATAGAAATATCAAGTAAAACTGGTGATAAAAAGGGTGTTGAGAATGATACGGAGCTGATTCGGCTTGATAAAGGAAGTTTTTCAGCTACTATTTTATCAGAAGGTATTCCAAATAGTGTTTATGGTATTATAACTTTAGCTAAGTCAGGAAAGATGCTTTTAGATAACATTATAACTAATTGGAGTTGATAAGATTAAAAATCATTAACTTAAACGGTTGATGATTTTTTTTCGCCTATTTTAGGAAGAAAACTTGTAATTATGTAATAAAAGTTTAACATATTGAATAAAATGAAATATACGTAAATCAATTAAAGCGATATCAATGTTCATTGGAGGATTTTATGAAAAATTTATTAAAGGAATTTGGTATTAAACCAAAGATTATTGATTATGGAGAAGATGCTGTCAATAGAAATTATCGTGAAATTGAAACGAAGAACAAGTTGTTAGATGAAAAAGCTAGTAATAATAAGAAAAACAGAAATCAATAGTATAAGTAAATTGATTTATATAACTTAAAATCTATATAGTTAATATATAGATGAAGGAGGGTGAGATAATGGACAGTATATATGATGAGTTAAAGAATGAAAAGGAATATGATTTTTATTCTGGAGGAAGAGAAGTAGAAGTGCTTTATAGTGATGAAGATTTAAATATTAATCAACAAGTTGAGTTATGTGATTATTTAATAAATGAAATATTGAAAATACATAACTTAAATAAAATATGTCCTAAGTTTCACTTAAAGGATGATACTATAATTGGATATAAAGATATATTGATAAAAAAGATGAAACTTCTATTAGAAGAAGAACTTTTAGATAAAGTTTGGATGAAGAATTTTATAGATTTTCTGGTGTTTAAATCGAGAGAAAAATGGATGGTCAAGCTTGGAATTATCTTATTGGAATTTAATGAAGATATTAATGAAATAAAAAGGATTGTAGATGTGTTTTCTAAAAGTGGAGAATATATTTTTTATTTAGATAATGTTATAAAGAAAATAGACGGATATAATGATTATTTATTTAACCTTGGAAAAGTGAGTAGTGGAAATATAAAACTTTTTGCTCTTACTACTATAGATAATTATGAAGGTGAAAATTTAAATTTTATTATTGAAGAAGGCTATAAAGATGAGGATTATAGTAATATTTATATAAACTTTATATTAACAGAAATTAACTTGTTAAAATATCTTAGCAATAATATAGATGAAAAAAAGCTGGATAATTTATCTTATATAGTATCCAGTTTTCTAAAAGAAAACAATATAACTTCATCTAGTATTAATTATGATTTTATAAAAGAATTTTTAAATATCCTTAAGGCAAGAGGTAATTCCTTTTATTCTCTTTACTGCATTTATCTAATTAGAGAAGGAGTAATAGATACAGTAAAAGAAAGACTTAAGTCTGATATAGATAAATTATTAAAAAATAAAAGCTGGGTTCACATATTTGAAGATAGTATTTTGAAATCAAGGGGAGATAGTGAATCTATTATTGATTTAGCTGATTATTATGATTATCAATTAACTTTTGAGGATTTTCTTCCTTATCTTCATCGTAATAAGAGCGATCTTGCTATTTATTTTTATTTAGTTCAGGATGGAAGTAAGAAGGATAAGGGTGAAATGATTAAATTTTTTTATAACAATTTCAATATAAAGGATTATATTGGACATTCAATAGATAGTGAAGAAATAGAAAAAAACAATGAGGATATTATTTTTGCTCTTATAATAAAATCCACTAAGAATATGCCAAAGGAAGCTAAAATTATTGCTATGCTTGGATTGTTTGGGAATTGTAGTGAGGTTAGGAGAGAAGCAGTACGAATTTTAAGAAGATATAGGGATGAGATAGATAACAAAGATTGGAGAATAATTAAAAATCGTTATGATGAGGAATCTAATAAAGAGGTAAAACTTCTTCTTGAGAAACTTATATTTAGAGATGAAAATAATAAAAAAGAGATTATTAAATTGAAAAATAAAGTTTTAGAAGAGCATATTGAAGATGTTTATCTTGTAACATGTAAAGTATGTGGAGTGTCTTATAGGCATAGAGGTTTTCTTGAAAATGAGGTAGAAAAAAGTAAGCTTTTTTATCTTGAGAGAGATGTTGAAAATGAATATAATAATAAAGCAATAAAGATTGTAGGGGAAAGTGGTTTTGTTATAGGTTATGTTCCTGAAGAATTTTCTATTATTTTAAATAATATGATTATTGGTAATAAATATCTTTATGGAATAATTGAAGATTATAATTTTGATAAGGACTATATAACAATAAATATATACGAAAGTTATGAAGATGTTATAAATGCTATTAACAATACTCTTCAAATGATAACAGAAACTCAAAATGGAAGTTACATTAACTAAAATAATATGATAGAATATATAAAAAGATTTAGGGAGATGTAATATATGGGGTTATATGATAAGCTTACAGGAAAAGCTACTATAGGAGCTGACTTAAAATATGTTGAAGATTTTTTTTTAGAAGGAGAAGAAGTTTTAAGTTCATATCAATTTATAAGAGACTCTATTGTACTTACTAGTTTAGGACTATATCTAGTAGATGTTCAAGGGTTAACAGGCAAGAAAGTAGAAGTTGAGTTCTTTCCAGCAAAAAATATAAAGAGTATAACTTTTGAAACAGCAGGAAATTTTGATCTTGATGTTGATGTTAAGATTGGTGTTGATGGAAATACAGTAATTGGACCTCAAGGAGCTTATTACAGTGCACCAATTTCTTTTAAAGTGCCAAGTTATCAAGCACAGCAGGCAAAAGAAATAGTGACACAAGTTAAACAATATTATTTGTGTAAGTAAAAATAGCAGAGTATATACTCTGCTATTTAATAAGTATCTTATAGTGATTATAGGCTTGTAACGTTGCAGGTCCTATATATCCATCTACAACTAGAAGTTTTGATGGATTTACTGTTTTGTTATAAAAGTCTTGAAATTTTCTACAGTAATAATTATTAGAAGTTATTAAGCTTTTCATTTTTGAATAAGCGTTAGCTGTAGCTGTTCCATAAATTCCATCAATAACAAGCTTATTTTCAGGGTTATATGTGTCATTATAGAAACCTTGAAATTCTGAACAGTAGAATTCGTTTGATGTTAAATAAGAGGTGTTAAAATCAGTTTGAAAATTACCTTTAATAAAATCTTCATAAGTATTTAATGCATTTTTTGTAGCTGGTCCATATAAGCCATCCACTACAAGAGCTGTTTCATAATCAACAACTACATTATAAAAATGTTGGAATTTCCTACAGTATTCAGAATTAGAAATTACTAAATCTTTAAGTCTATTAAAAGCTTCCTCTGTTGAAGTATTAAAAATTCCATCAATATTTAATTGTATTTCAGGGTTAATTAAATCATTATAAAAACCTTGAAATTCTGAACAGTAAAAAGACTGATCTTTTACAAGCTGATACGGAGAATTATCATCTGCAAAAACAGTTGTGAATCTAGTAGTAATAATTGCAGTAAAAGAGAGTAAAACTAAAATTGACATTAAAACTTTCTTCATATTATGTTCCTCCTTTTGAAATATATATTAATCATATAAAAAAATACATATACAGTCAATAAATTACATATTATAATTAAATTACATTATAAAAGAAAATACAGAAAGTTATATATACACATTGACAAGAAAGCCTTAAAGTGATATCCTTAACGCAAAGAAAAACCTTTAAATTAATCCAGAGAGATTATTAAGGAAGTTACTTAAGACTAAGATAAATAGGATTATTGCGCCTTCCTTAATGGAAAGGCGTTTTTTTAATGTGAAAACATTAAGATAGATAGGGTTTTAAAGACCCACATAACCTTTAATTTTAGCTCAGAGAAGTTAAGAAGGAGTGAAACAATATGATAAACAAACATTTAATTGATCCTATGGATTTTTCCGTAGAAGAATTAGACGAATTATTCGAATTAGCACATCAAATTATTAATGAACCTAAAAAGTTTTCTAAGATATGTGATGGAAAGATTTTAGGTACATTATTCTATGAACCAAGTACAAGAACAAGATTCAGCTTTGAAGCTGCAATGATGAGACTTGGAGGTAATGTATTAGGTTTTTCTGAACCAAACTCAAGTTCAGCATCTAAAGGTGAAACTTTAGCAGATACTATAAAAATGGTATCAATTTATACAGATATTATTGCAATGAGACATCCTAAAGAAGGATCAGCAAAGGTTGCAAGTCTTTATTCAAGTGTTCCAATAATTAATGCAGGGGATGGAGGTCATCAACATCCAACTCAAACTTTAGCAGATTTACTTACAATAGAATGTATGAAAAAAGGTTTAAGAGGCCACACTATAGGATTATGTGGAGACTTAAAATATGGAAGAACAGTACATTCATTAATAAAGGCAATGTCAAGATATGAAGGAACTAAGTTTATATTAATTTCACCTAAAGAACTACAAATCCCAGACTACATTAAGGAAGAATTTATTGAAAAGAAGAATATAGAATTTAAACAAGTTGAAAGACTTGAAGATATAATGTCAGAAGTAGATATACTTTACATGACAAGAATTCAAAGAGAAAGATTCTTTAACGAAGAAGAATATTTAAGATTAAAGGATAGCTATATATTAGATGCAGAAAAAATGGCTATGGCTAAAAAAGATATGATAGTAATGCATCCACTTCCAAGAGTTAATGAAATAGCTGTAGAAGTAGATGATGATAAACGTGCAGCATACTTTAAAGAAGCTGAATATGGAATGTATGCAAGAATGGCATTAATGTGCAAACTTTTGGGGGTGGTTTAAGATGTTAGAAATAACTAGTATAAAGAACGGATTAGTAATAGATCATATAGGAGCAGGTCTAGGAATAAAGATTTTTAAATATCTTAAATTAGAGAACTTTGGTAACAAGGTAGCATTAATAATGAATGCAGAAAGCAAGAAGATGGGTAGAAAAGACATTATTAAAATAGAAGAATGTGATATAAGTAAAATTGATTATACAGTTTTAGCTTTGATGTCACCTGGAGTTACAGTAGATGAAGTAATAAATGGGAAAGTACATAAGGTAGAACCTACACTTCCAGAAAAGGTAGTTGGAATTTTAGAATGTAAAAATTCAAGATGTATTACAAGTACTGAAAAATATGTTCCACATTCATTTATACGTATGGATGAAGAAAAGGGAACTTATAGATGTGAATACTGCGACACAATCACAAAATTAAGTGATATTTAAGGGGGATTTAAAGTTTATGAATCTACTAATTAAAAATGCAAGAATAGTTGATGCGGCTCATGATTTTTATGGAGATATTTATATAGAAAATGGAAAGATAAAAGAAATTTCCGAGGAAATAATAAAAGGTGATGTAGAAACGATAGATGCTTTAGGTAAGGTTTTAATGCCATCATTTATTGATACACATACTCACTTTAGAGATCCAGGTTTAACTTATAAAGAAGATATAGAAACAGGATCTAAAGCAGCTGTAAGAGGTGGATATACAGGGGTATGCCTTATGGCTAATACAAAGCCTATAGTTTCAGATAAAGAAACATTAGATTTTGTAAGAAACAGATCAAAAGAAGTAGGACTAGTTGATGTACATCAATGTGTTTCAGTAACAAAGGACTTTGATGGAGTAACTTTGGAACATCTTGAAAGCTTTAAGGAAGATAAAGAATTAAAGGCAATTTCAGATGATGGAAAAGGTGTAGTAAGCAATGAAGCTATGAGAAGAGCCTTAGAACTTACAAAGGAAACAGGCTGGGTAGTTATGAGCCATGCAGAATGCCCTGAATTCTCAAAGTTAGACATGAGACTTGCAGAAGATATGATGACAATAAGAGATGTTGAACTTGCTAAATATACAGGTGGAAGACTTCATATGTGTCACGTATCAACAGTTAAATCAATGAAAGCAATAATTGATGCTAAGATGGATGGAGCTGATATAACATGCGAAGTTACACCACATCACATCTTCTTAACTCAAGATATAAGTAACTATAGAGTAAACCCTCCTATAAGAGAAAAGGAAGATGTTGAATATATACACTGGGCTATAAAACATGGTTATGTTGATACTATAGGAACAGACCATGCACCACATACTAAGGAAGATAAGGAAAATGGAGCACCAGGAATGGTAGGACTTGAAACATCATTTCCAATCTGTTACACAAGCTTAGTTAAGCATGGAGATATATCATTAAATAAGTTAAGTGAAATAATGAGTAAAAATGGTGCGAATCTTCTAGGAATGAATAAAGGAACAGTAGAAATAGGAAAAGACGGAGATTTAGTATTAGTAGATTTAGATAAAAAGATAAAAGTAGATAGCAGTAAATTTGCTTCAAAGGGTAGAAATACTCCTTATGAAGGTATGGAATTTTATGGGGAAGTGTTAATGACAATAAAGAGCGGAAAAATAGTTTATAAGAAGTAGGAGGAGTTTTTGTTATGAATATAATGGATAAGTTATATAAAAGAGTTGAAGAAAGAGGAGTAGTATGCGTAGGATTAGATACATCTTTAGATTATATTCCATCTTTCATTAAAGAAGGAAGATCAAATGAAGATGCTATAGTAGAATTCAATAGACAAATAATAGAAGCAACTGATGATGTAGCGGCATGTTTTAAGGTACAGATAGCATATTATGAAGCTTTAGGACTAGAAGGATTAAAAGCATATAAAAGAACTCTTGACCTTTTAAGAGAAAAGGATGCAATAATAATTGCTGATATTAAAAGAGGAGATATAGCTGCCACAGCAAAAATGTATGCTAAGGGACACTTTGAAGGTGATTTTGAAGCAGATTTCATAACATTAAGTCCATATATGGGAATGGATAGTATTGAACCATATCTTTCATACTTAGAAACTGGAAAGAAAGGTGTATTCAGCTTAGTTAGAACTTCTAATAAGGGAGCAGAAGACATTGAATATTTAGATACAACTTCAGGAGATAAAGTTTATTCAGTGGTTGGAGATAAACTAATGGAAATGGGTAAAAACTTAACTGCTGAATGTGGATATCACCCAATTGGTGGAGTTATAGGATGTACTCATGTAGAAGAAGGAAAAGCTTTAAGAAAGAGATTTAACTCAATGTTCTTCCTAATACCAGGATACGGAGCACAAGGTGGTAAGGCAGAAGATGTTGCTATGTACTTAAATAATGGAAATGGTGGAGTAGTTAACTCATCAAGAGGAATTATAGCAGCATACAAAAAGCTTGGAAGAGATGAAAGAGACTTTGCTAAAGTAGCAAGAGAAGAAGCAATAAAGATGAGAGATGCAATAAGAGAAGCTGTATCTAATCTTAAATAGGGGGATAAAATAATGAGCTTAACATATAGAAAATCTGAAATACTTTCTAATGAAAAAGTTATTGATAATATATATAAAATGGTATGTACTGATACTAATGAAGTTAAACCAGGTCAGTTCTACATGCTAAAGAAGGAAGGGAGCCAAACACTTTTACCAAGACCAATAAGTGTATGTGAAAAGGAAGAGGGAACAATAACTTTCCTTTATGCAGCAGTAGGAACAGGAACTAAAGAGTTTACAAAGCTTAAAGCAGGAGAAGAAATAGCTTTAACAGGACCTTTAGGAAATGGATTTAACTTAGATAATCTAGGAAAGGTTGCAATTGTTGCAGGGGGAATTGGAACTGCTCCTATGGTTGAAGTAGCTAAGAGACTTAGAGAAAAGAATAAAGATGGAGTAATTGATATCTATGCAGGATACAGAGACAATATCTTTTTAACTGAAGAATATGAAAAGTATGCTGACAAGGTTATGGTTACAACTAATACAGGAAAGCATGGCCACAAGGGATTTGTAACGGAAATCCTTAAGCCAGAAGAATATGACACAGTTTTATGCTGCGGTCCAGAAGTAATGATGAAGGCTGTAGTTAACATGTGTAAGGAAAAGGGTACAAAGATATTTGTATCAATGGAAAAACACATGGCATGTGGAGTTGGAGCATGTTTAGTATGTACATGTAAGACTAAAGATGGAAATAAGAGAACTTGTAAAGATGGTCCAGTATTTGATGGATACTATGTAGAACTTTAAGGGGGAATGAGGAAATGTTAAAAGTAAATATTAATGGTGTAGATTTTAAAAACCCAGTTATAGCAGCTTCAGGAACCTTTGGTTTTGGGCAGGAATATAACAACTTTTATGATGTAGGAATCTTAGGAGGAATTTCTTCAAAGGGATTAACTTTAAGACCTAAAGAAGGAAATGACGGAATAAGAGTTGTTGAAACTCCATCAGGAATGATGAACTCAGTAGGGCTAAATAATCCAGGAATTGATGCTTTCATAGAAAGAGAACTTCCTAACATGAGAAAGCTAGGAACTAATATCTTAGCTAATGTAGGAGGAGGATGCTTCGAGGATTATGCAGAAGCTATTGAAAAGATAAATAATACAGATGTTGATATTATAGAACTTAATATTTCATGTCCTAACGTACATCATGGTGGTATGGCTTATGGAATTAAGTCTGACATAGCTTATGATTTCGTTAAGGAAATGAAGAAAATCGCAAAGAAACCTTTAATGGTTAAGCTTTCACCTAATGCTGAAAATATAGTTGATATGGCAGTAAAGGTAGAGAAGGCAGGGGCAGACTCAGTGAGTCTAATTAATACAATAAACGCCTTAGCAATAGATCCTTATAAGAGAAAAGCAATTTTTAATAATGTTACAGCAGGGCTTTCAGGTCCAGCAGTTAAACCTATTGCTTTAAGAATGGTTTATCAAGTGGCAAAGGCAGTTGAAATTCCAGTTATAGGGCTTGGTGGAATTTCATCTGGTTTAGATGCTATTGAATTCATGATGGCAGGGGCTAGCGCTGTACAAATAGGAACAGTTAATTTCAGTAATCCAATGGCTGGTAAGGAAATCATCACTGAAATGGAACAGTTCTGCATTGAGCAAGGAATTAAGGATATTAACGAGATAGTTGGTATTATAAAGTAGTTCTGATATGATAGTTTAATGAGTCGACGCGGTTAAATTCACTTTGTGAGAGAAAGTGCTTCCCAGTGAAATTTGCTGGTGCAAGTGAAAGATATAGTTTAATAGGGTTTTAGTTTAAAGCTGATATGTCTTTGATGTATCAGCTTTTTTTACCTATAGAGAAAATAAGGACTAAGGTCCTTATTTTTTAATTTGTATTAACTTTTTCCATATTAGCTGGTAAAATATAAGTACTTATGTGTAAAAAAGTAAAAAAATAAACAAAAAATATAAAGTTTCTACAAGTTGATTGTTTTTGAAATAAGTTTACTAAGGATACAGCAAGGGGAGAGCTTTTTGAACGGAAATATTATAAATAACTTAACTCTTTTAATAAATGATAATAAGTTTGAAGATAACAGTATATATTCAACTATTGCTATTAAATTTGGATTTGCAGTAAGTAAAATGTATTTGCAAGATGAAAATAAGTTTATTGATGTAAATTCAGCTAATGGTAATTTGTTTGCTAACTATATTAAGTTATATTTGAAGAAGAAATTTAGAATTTATGTTAAGACAACTGTGGTTAATAACATGATGTATATAAATTTAAAGTGCAAGAAGGAAAATTTTGATGATTCATTAGAAAAGGTAATAAAAAGTATATATCTTTGTGATGTTAATGAAAAATTATTAGAAGAAGCTAAGGAAATTACAACAAACAATTTTAAAGAAAACTATGAGAAAGATGAATTTAAGGCATATTATAAGCTGATGGAATTTGCATTAGTACATAAAAACTTTAACATGTTAAAAATGGTTAAAGATATTGAAAAGTTAAACATAGAAAGCTTTAAAAACTTTATAGAGAACGTAGTTACTTTTGATAACAGTATCTTATATATTAATGGAGATATTGAATATTTAAAAGACAGTAATATAGCTGTATTAATACGAGATTTAAAGGTGAATCATAAAATATGTGTACCTGCAGCTGATAAGATAGATGATTATTTAACTGATGATAGACACTTTATTATGGAAGCAGCTTCTAAAGTAAAGAATGGATGTATTAATATTACTTTCTTTAATGATACTTTAGCTATGCTTGATAGGCAGTTTTTATTGTCAATAATAAATACTTCTTTATTTGGAGTAAATGGACAAGTTATCTTAGATGAATTCGATTCTACAATTATATATTTTGGAGTGGATCATAAAACTTATAAAGATAAGATTCTTGATTTATTTACTGAAGATATTGTAGAGAAAGCAAAGAATTATATTCTAAGTTCAATTTCAGCATTATTAGATATAAAACCATATGAATTTAATCAGATAGCTATTGAGTACTATTCAAAGGGAATTGATATGTTGCAGTATTTAAAAGCTGTAGAATTATGCAGTGCTGATGATATAAAAGAAATATTTGAAAAAGGAGATATAAAAATAGTTGAAGGACAAGTACTATTTTTAGAAAAGGTGTAGGTTATGGCAGAGTTAATTATTAATGATAGTTCTTTATTAAGTGAAATAAAGAATACTAGAGGTACAAATGAGGAAGTAAAAGCCTTAAAGTATAAGGTTGAAAAGAAAGATTTACATTTGAAGGGCATAGATAAATATATTGAATGTATTGATACTTTAAATGAGCTTATACAAAGTTTTTACAATATGACAGAAATGGATATTCACAATTTAGAGATAGTAAGGGGTGAGTTCTTAGGATTAGATGCTGATGTTGCAAATAAGACTGCTGCTGATTATGTGACAGATTTATTTAAGTAATATAGAAAACATAAGAAAGGGGAGATATAATGTTAAAATTGAAAAATAGTGACGTTAATGATATGGTTACAGCGGTAGAGACATATAAAAGTACAGTAGAAAATACTTTTTATAATCTTTACAAAAACATATATAAATTATCTAAAACAAATAACTTTAGGGGAAAAACAGCAGATACATATAAATCATATCTAGAAACTGTAACTATAAATTATTTAAAGGCTTTCTTAAATATTGCAGGGGAAGCATCAACAGTTTTAAAGGATATAAGAAAGTGTTACATAGATTTAGAACCTAAGGATAAGGGGAGAATATCATCAGATACGTTAGAAAGTGTAAGAGATGAGTTGGAAAAAAGAAAAGAATCTTTTGAACACTTAGTTAGTGAAATTGAGAAGATTAATAGTGTTCCAGCTAATGAGGAAAATAAACACGAGAAGACATATTTAGATGGAAAAGTTAAGGGAAGTAGTGAGATTTCATTGCTTTCAAGTAATTTAAGCTTAAAAGCAACAGCAGGTGTTTCGGCAGACCTGGAGGTATCAGGCAAAAAGGTAGCTGAGATAGGTCCAATAAATATAAATGCTGTGAACATTAAAACAGGTGCGGCATTTTTAGTAGGTATGGATATAGATCTTACAATACCATTGCCTTCAATAGATTGGTAAAAAGATTAGGAGGAATAATTATGAAAAAAATAGCGAAATTATGGCTGCCTGTAGAAGTGCTATCATTAATATTAACATTTGTAAATCCATATATAGGAATATTTTCTATGTTTACAATGATTGAATGTTTTATGTTATGTGGTGTGGAAATAATTGAAAAAGTTGTAAAAAGGGTAAATGGACCTTTTATTAAACAAACTTTATCAACATTAAGAATTATGAAAATTATATTTTTAATAGTATTTTTCTTTATAAAAGCATTTGTTGATTTTGGTTGTTATGCTCTTGCAACTGTGCAAAATAAGGTACTATTACCATTTAATTTATTAGAAAATGCAATGTGGTTATGCTTCCCACTACTAATTGTAGTATTTGTTTTAAATATTTTAGCAGCTGCAGCCTTTATAGGAAAGGTAAGGGGTGAGTAATGATAAGTATAATATTATTTATATCTGCAACAGTAGTAGCACTGTTAAATCCTTATGATAGTCTAATAAGCATTATTGAAAATGCTATATATATTTTAGCTATGTTTGTTTATTTTGTAAATATACGTTGGAATGAACGTATATCAAGAAAAGTAAAATATGAAGATGTTAGAATGTTAGCTGAAACTCAATTAAAACTTTTTTATTCTAAAAAAACGAAAATAATACTAGTTACTTTTTTAGGAGTAATTAAATTAATAGCTGCAGTTTTTTTATTAATACAAACCATAAATAAAGTAAGTATGCCTTTTATAACTATAAAAAGTGACTTTTTACAAGAACATGCAATACTATTTACCATAGCCTCAATAATTTTAGAAACACTTATTGTTATTAGATGTAGTAATAAAATTATTAAAGCAAAAGAAAGGGTGTACATAATATGTCCTTAATAGATTTACAAACAGCGCTTATAGCACAGAAAAGTAAATGATATTATAGATGATAATTTAGATGCTATTAATACGGAAAGAACAAAATATGAAAATAAGATTCTTAATACACAAGGATTAATAGGAAAAATTGAAGCTGCAATAAATTCATTAGTCACAAGGATAGAAAATTGGTTTAATTAAGAGGTGGATTATGACAGTTAAAGTTAAGGTTGCAAAGGTGCATGAAGAACAATTACAAGATGAAAACATAAAAAGAGAGTTAGAAGATATTCAAAAGTATTTTAATAGTACTGATTTTAATTATGCTGAGAATACTATAAACTTTGTTTTTATTAAGGGAATATACTCTCATATTAAAAGAGCAATGCTTGTAGTAGGTGTTTATGTTAATAATACTAATGATAATATTTATGGATTTAGTAGTAAATTAAGACTTAAGTTTGTGAATAGAAATGGACAGATTGCAACTGTAAATTCAGCTTTTGATGAAAATTTTATTGGTAGACTTAAGCCTGAAGAAGGTATGATTATACATTTAGAAGTACCAGTTAGAGGATTAAATAAAGATGAAGAATTTAGCATAAAAGATATTTCAGGAATGTTAGATGAAATAAAATATATAAAAGATCCATTACACTAGTAAAAGAGATGTATCTAAATAATTAGAAAGATATTTAGATGCATCTTTATTTTTTACATATTAAATGAATAAAAAAATGTCAGCTGTGCTAAAAAAGCGAGGTCCATTCATTTATATATATGCAATATATTTACAATGGTGAGCTTGCTGTTATAAAATTATAGTATAAAAGATAAAAGGATGTGATAAAGATTAAGGATGCAGACTACAAACTAATTGAATATAAGATAAAACTATTACATATGATGATTACAAGTATGGATAACTTTAAATTTAGTTTTTTTAGTTTTGTTATAGATCATAATATAACTGAATACCAAACTTCTCTTATATTGAATAGCTTAACAATTATAAAAGAAAGATTAAATAGTGGAGATATTTCATGGTTAAAATCTATTTATGATGATAAAGAAGAATTAACTTTATTACTAAAGAATTCGAAACCATCCTATAAAGAATTTGAAAGGTTTATTAAGTCTGTAACTAATGATGATATTAATGTAAAGTATTTAATTAAAAGTTTAGAATCGCAAGGGATAAATACTGAAGTTTGTAAGTTTTTATTAAAGGATTGTAACAATTAATTAAATTACAAAAATATACATGTTTATTTCTTTATAAAATCTGTTATAATATAAATAAGTAATAATCTAAAAAAGCAGAGTGTTGGTAGCACTCTGCTATACAAGATTCTAGCTGTTAAGGCAGCTGGTATAACTAATGTTTTTTAGAAAAAACAGTAGCTCTCCAATTGCAGATAGGGGCTACTATTTTTTTGCTATTTTTTCTATAAGCAAGATTATAAAAGTTAAAAGTGCTATAAGAAAAGTTCCTGCATTAAAGAGTATATTTATAACTTCATTACTCATATGTATCACCTCCCTTCTAAGAAGAGGTAAGTGATACCAGCAGCCCATATTAAGCTATAAAATTGTACTTTAGAATTATAGCATGTCCAATTTGGAGATTATACAAGAATAAAATGGAATTATGTTAAGTAGAGAAGAATGTTTAGAAAAATGAAGGAAGAAGAAAAGAGTGGAGAATATCACTTTTATGGAGAAGACCTTGATTCATTAACAGACGAAGAGGTAATAGATAAATATATGAATATGATAAACTATTTATCTGATGCAAGAACACATAATTTTTAAATAAGAATATATAATTCTAAGTTTAGATTTACAGTAAGTAAAATATATTTACTTACTGTAAATTACTATTATCTTTTTAGTGTCCATATATATAGAAAAACTCTTCTATTTGTTTATCTAGTATATCTAAAGCGTCATTCATTTTATCTGTTTCATTTGAATATCTAGTTAAAAGTAGGAATATTGGTGCATAGAAGTTGATTGCAGCAGCTCTTGCATCTCTTTTTTTTAGGATATTTATATCTATCATCTCTTGAAAAAGTTTTGTTTGATAGGATATAGCATTATCTATAAATATCTGTCTGAACATACTATATATTTGTTCATTTTGGTATTGTTCCATATGTGCTATTTTCCAAAACTTTGAGATATAGGGATCTGTTAAGTAAAAAGTAAATGCTTTTTTAGATAGTTCTTTAAGATTTTGTATATCTAGCTTCTTAAAAAGTTCAGATGTTTCTTCTTTTTCCTTATCATATTGTGGTAGGCCTAGCTGTTCTGATAAGCTTGAAATATGTTTAGATATAAGAGTTACTATGGAATCAAAGATTTCCTGCTTACTTTTAAAATGGTTATATAAAGATGCATCTTTAATTCCTACTGCATCAGCTATATTTTTTACGCTAGTACCCTTATATCCTTTTTCTGCAAAGAGTGTTAGTGCCTCTTCTGTAATTCGTTCTTTTGTAGACATGTTTATTTATACCTCCTATATTAATGTTTTAACTGTATCTTCTTTTTGAAATAAAGTACATCCGCCTACATGGGGTTTCTGAAGGAGTCCCTTTTCTTGAAGTTTCATAAATAGTGGCGAATGTAGTGCTTCTTTAAGTGACATTTCTTTTAATGAACTATCTGAGTAGGCTGAGAAGGGACAAGGTTCTGCATCACCATAAGGGTTTATATGGAAGAAACCTCTGCCAGCAGCTAAACAGCCTCCAATAGCTTCTTCATCACCTGGAAAAGCTACAAATATCATTTCTTTAAACTTGCTGCGTAATTCTTCTAATCTTTCTTTTATATAAATTCGTTCTTTATCTCCAGGAGCATTTGATTCAGTTTTCTTATCTACTGGAACATATTCAACATATATTACAGCTTTACATCCTTTATCTATAAGGGAATAAACAAATTCATCACTCATTACTTCTTTAAGATTATTTTTTTGTACAGTAATTGATGCTCCATATACATTTGATTTCTTTTTTAATTTTACCATTGAATCTGAAAGCTTTGTATATGTACCAGAGCCTCTTCTTATGTAAGTAGTAATTTCATTTCCCTCAATACTAAGAATAGGAAAGAGATTTTGATATTGTTCTATGAGTTTCATACCTGATTCATTTAGTAATGTTCCATTTGTAAAAATGGGAAAGAGAATCTTTTTGTGGTTACCTGCAATTTTAAGTACATTAGGTCTCATAAAAGGCTCTCCTCCAACTAGAAGTATAAAGGATATTCCAAGGTCTTCAGCTTCATCAAAGATTCTGTTCCATTCATCAGTGGAAAGAAGTTTTTCTGTAGAGCATCCATCAATGCATCCATTGTTTGCTCTAGCATAGCATCCAGCACAATGAAGATTACACTTAGTTGTAATACTTGCTATTAAGAATGGGGGAATATGTTCACCTTTTTATTCGGAACCTTTTCTCTTTTTAGTTGAAATTTTATTAGCTAGGGCAAACTGTGCCATAAATAGGCTTGCCTTTGGATTATGCATTGAAGCTTTTGCAATATCTCTTACTAAATTATTAATTCCATTGCTTAAATAATCTTGAAGATTGAAACCCATTTTATAACCATCTCCTATAGAAATTCTTATTTAACTAGTGATTACCAGTTGTCAATAGATGGAATTTAATTTTTCTAGACGTTAAAAAAGGCTGCTTGTTTAAGCAGCTTCTTTAAATATGTAGATGGATTTTTAGGTATATGCAGATGCAGAAACAGCAAACATTACCTATCATCTCTGCTATTATACTGATCTTTACTAATTTGCTTGCAGTTCTTTTCCAGCCAGAGTCGTACCTTGTGAAGAAGTTCTTACGAGATAGGACTGTAAGCAGTATTGCAAAGGCTATAAATAGTACTATTGCTCCTGCTATGAATATTGTAAGTAGTATTTGTAAAAATGCAAAGGTTATTCCTAGGCCCAATAGTATGAACGCTAAAGGTAAAATTGCTAACATATGTATCCTACTTTCTTTACTTGATTTTTATTGTTTTGTAATAATATAGGTATTATAACTTTATTTTGAATAGAGTACAAGCTAGAAGAGGCAGTTTTAAAGAGTATATACTCTTTAGAGTAAAAGAACTTTAGAGTAAAAGAGTAACAGAACCTTAGAGTAATGGAGTATTAGAAGTGTTAATATGTCATAAGAATATTGACCAAGTCAAGGAGAGAGAGTGCTTTAAGACCTTATCTTTAGATGGGGAGATATTGGAGGTGTTTTTGCTACATAGTATCTTGTAGATGTTGAGAAATAAAATGGTAAGAAGATTAATGATGCTGATGTTATATTTGTATTGCATATTTGGAGAATTCTAATGGTAAGCCTAAAGCTTATAAGATTTCACATAGTGAAAAATATTTTCATGATAAGGGTTTTGAGTTATTGAAGGGAGCACTTGATTATGCTGTTAATGAGTTTTTGCATTCTTATAATGAGAATCAGAATGTTGAGTAATGTTTTTTAATAGGTAGAATGTTAGGGACTCAGGAATACTAGGGAAGTAGTGTTCCTGAGTTTTTTATTATGGACTTTAGTCTGTTGAACGAAGTGAAACATAAAACCACCTGCTATGCGGGTGGATAATAATATGG
>CAKVFO010000040.1 GCA_934746785.1 uncultured Clostridium sp.
GGTATAACCATATTATTATCCACCCGCATAGCAGGTGGTTTTATGTTTCACTTCGTTCAACAGACTAAAGTCCATAAAAAAAGGAATGTATAAAAACTATTTACCCTAAATATGTTCTCATAAAAGATACTAAAACATATTCCAAGTGAAATATCCTTTTTATACATTCCCTCTGTTTTTCTTATTACTTATTTCTGCCTTCTAAATATCTTTCTATTCTCTTTAATGCCTCCACAATATTCTCCATTGAAGATGCATAACATGCCCTAATATATCCTTCACCAGACTCTCCAAAAGCATTTCCTGGAATAGTTAAAACTTTTTCTTTCATTAATAAATCTTCACAAAATTCTTCTGAAGTCATACCCGTTGACTTGATACATGGAAATACATAAAGTGCCCCTAAAGGTTCAAAACATTCAAATCCTAACTTTCTAAAACCATCAACCATAACTCTTCTTCTTCTGTTATACTCTTTACACATGTTGTCTACACTTTCTTGGCCATTTTTAAGTGCTTCTATAGCTGCATATTGTGCTGTTGTTGGTGCACACATTATTGCATATTGATGTATTTTTTTCATCTGAGTTATTAAAACTGAATTACCACAAAGATATCCTAAACGCCATCCAGTCATAGCATATGCCTTAGAAAAACCATTTATAACTAATGTTCTATCTTTAACTTCTGGGAAAGAAGCTATTGAAACATGTCCTCCCTCTCCATAAGATAATTCAGCATATATTTCATCTGAAATTATTATTACATCCTTATCTTTAAGAACATCTACTATAGGCTGTAAGTCTTCCTTAGACATAATAGCTCCTGTTGGATTGTTAGGATAAGGTATTATTACTACCTTTGTTCTTTCTGTAATAGCCTCTTCAAGTTCCTCTGCTGTAAGCTTAAAATCATTTTCTGCTTTTAAGTTTATAACCTTTGCATCTGCTCCTGTAAAAGCAGTACATCCCTTATACGCAACAAAACTTGGTTCAGGAATAATTACCTCATCTCCAGGTCCCACTAAAGCTCTTAAAGCTATATCTATGCCTTCACTTCCACCTACTGTCACTATAACTTCACTATCTGGATTATAATATAAGTTAAATCTTCTCTTTAAGTATTTCGAAATCTCTGTTCTTAACTCTATATACCCTGCATTAGAAGAATAATGTGTATGTCCTTGTTCTAAAGAATATATTCCTGCTTCTGCTATATTCCATGGAGTGACAAAGTCTGGTTCTCCAACTCCAAGTGATATAACATCGTCCATTTCATTTACAATATCGAAATATTTTCTTATACCAGATGGCGGCATATTCTTAACGTTGTCCATTATCATCTGCTCTAATATCATATAAATATTGCCTCCCTATCGTCTACCTTTTCTTTCTTGAATATAGTTCCATAATCTTTATACTTCTTTAAAATAAAATGCGTTGCTGTACCATTAACACACTCCTGGCATGCAAGCTTTTCAGATACAAATGAAGCAATTTCCTTCATACTGTTACCTTCTACTAACACTATTAAATCAAATCCCCCTGATGACATTAAATAACATGATTTAACTTGATCAAACTTATATATTCTTTCTGCAACGCTGTCAAAACCCACACCTCTTTGAGGAGTAATTTTAACTTCTATAAATGCAGTTACCTTTTCCTTTCCTTCTTCTTCCCAGTTTATCATTGTTTTATATCCAGCAATTATACCCTTTTCTTCGTACTCACTTATGGCTTTCTTAACCTCTTCAACTGATTTACCTGTCATAACAGCTAACTGTTCATCAGTATATCTACTATTCTCCTGTAATATTTCTAACAATTCATCCATTATTTATTCCTCCTTATAAACTTAATAACCTATATACGAAAACTCTCATTCTCGTTTTGTTATAATTTTACATTTCCCCTCAAGGTACAAAAGTAGATGTGCTATACTTTTTCAACTCAATACCTATAACGGTTATTATAAGTCAAAAAAACTTCATCCCAATAAAGGGACGAAGTTAAATCCGCGGTACCACCCTAATAAGTAGAATTAAATCTACTCTCTTAAAAGTTAGAATATTATAAAATATTCTTCCTCTATAACGTAAGGATCACGGCATTATCTACATTAAGAAATTTTCTTAGTTTTCAATAAGCGATTCAGAGACTGCGTTCTTAAAATAATTTTACTAAGTTCCACCAACCCTTAGCTCTCTTAAAAAATTTAATTTTAATACTCTTCCTCATCACTATCTTTATCATTTTATATCTATTATTATGCTTTATTAATTATTACAAGTCAACAGCTAAATATATTAAAAATTATTAATTTTAGTCTTTTAAAAATGTATTTTTAATATTTTTTCCATAAATCCTATTCTTTCAATTATTCATTATGATCTAATATCTTTCCTTGTTTTTCCAACCTTCTTTCTTCTTTAAGATTTTCTAAAAGTCTATTTAATGTCCACTCAATAGATGTTTCTGTTACTATTGCCTTCATAGCAGGAGCAGTTCTCATCTTTCTCATGTTATCTATAAATATACTTACTTTTCTATCTTCTAAACTATTAAATATTATAGCTCTATCCTTTATTGGATTTTCTATATCACTTTCTGTAATATTATCCTCTAATATATCTTTAACTATAGAACCTCCATTCTTATATGATACTCTTATCAGGTCTTTTATCCCCATCATTCCAGCATATACTTTTATTGTTTTAAACTCTTTATCATTAAAGTTACATAATATAACACAGTTTCTGCTATTTATCATTTAAACACTTCCTTATAATTTACTTTTCATAAAAATATTCTTTTAATAATAATTATTTATTATACCATAGCAAAAAAAATAATAAAATCTAAAGAATTTCATAATAAATTATATGCTATAATATACAGAATAAAATAATTTTAAGGAGATAGAGTTTATGAAAAAGAAATCAATTATTAGTAAAATACTAATTGCGCTATTATCTACAAGTATAATATTTACATCATTAGCTCCAATGTCTGCAAAAGCAGATTCTTATACAGTTGTTACTCTTGGTCATGACTTAACAGAAGCTCAAAAAGAGGAAATGTTAAAATATTTTGAAGTAACTAAAAATGATGCTAATGTTATTGAAATAACTTCAAAAGAAGAATATGAAGCATTAGGAAATGTTGCTTCTACAGCTCAACTTGGAAACAAATCTATTTCTTCTTCTTATGTTGAACCTACATCTTCAGGTGGATTAGATATTACAACTAACAACTTAACTTGGGTAACAGAGTCAATGATAAGAAATTCTCTAATTACTGCTGGAGTTGAAAACGCAGTAGTAAAAGCATCAGCTCCATTTAAAGTATCTGGTACTGCAGCTTTAACTGGTATATTAAAAGGATTTGAAAATAGTAGTAATGGTTCAAAAATAGATGAAGATAAAAAAGAAGCTGCTAATGAAGAAATTGTTGTAACTGGTGATTTAGGTGACAAAATTGGACAAGATGATGCAACTAACTTAATTAATGATATCAAAAAGGATGTTATTAAGAAGAAACCTTCATCTGAAAAAGAAATAAATAAAATAGTTGATAAGCATTCAAAACCTTATGATTTATCTGAAGAAGATCGTGAAAAAATTTCTAGTCTTATGGAAAAGATAGACAAGTTAAATCTTAACTATAGTGCTATAAAAGATCAATTAAATGATGTAACTAATCAATTAAAAGATAAAATAAGCAATGTTGATGCCCAAGGTATTCTTACAAAAATCGGAAACTTCTGTTCAGATATATGGACTGAATTTAATAATTTATTCTCTTAATGATAGTTCTTCAGCATCTAAATAATTTATTATAAGCTATAAAAGAGAATCTATTTTGATTTATATATCAAAGTAGATTCTCTTTTAATTGTCTATGAAATAATAATTTAATATTCTAAGTTTTTTTCCTTTAATTTTTCACGAACCTTTTCTCTATATAAAGTATGTTCAATATCAACAAAACCTTGGAAGAATACAAAGGTTACATCATCTCTATTGAATACAAATCTATATTCATCACTAATATACCCCTCTGGATAAAAAACTCCACAATAATCATAAACAGTACCATCATCTGAAATCTGCTTTATTCCTTCTATCATAATTCTTTTTTCACAGTCTTTCACTAATACAATACTTCCTATTGGTAATAATTCATCAAACATTATTTTATCCTCCGTTAAATTTGATTTCTGTATCTAGTCAATCTTTCAATACTTTTGCCTAAATTATCATAGGTGTTTTGAATATTATCTACACTCATTGTTTTCTCCTCAATCTAAATACTTTACTATAAGAGGTTCACTAAAAATAACAGTTAATATTATAGCACCTATTACACACATTATATGAATTAAAATTTGAAATTTAGGATCAAAGTCACTAAGCATGTATTTAATTACTGAAAAAGGTAATAAAATTATAACTACAATTCCAGGCGTAGCTAAAAAGTTCAAATCATTAGGACAGAATAAAAGATTTACAGCAGCAAATATAAGAAATATTATAGCTGATGCCAAAGTATTTTTACCAAGTCCTATGAAAAACTTGCTAAAAGACCCTTTATAATTTAAATATTTAAATTTATAAAAATTCTTAAATCCAAGCTTAATATAAAGGATTATTTCTAGTACTATGGAATATATTTTTGCAAATGGTATTGTAAATAATAAGCCTTGAAATAGGATTACAAAAGCTTTGAAAAGTATTCCTACATCATCTGCATAATAAATTTTAAATGCTATTAAAAAACTTACAACAAAACCAGCTATGTATGAATTTTTTTTATGTTTTCTATTAATATCTAGCATATCAACTCCCCCTAACTAGTCATAATTGAGTTTACTTTCAAGTTTTTTAATTCACCTATATTAAAGAATTCCTTTAGATTTTCAAATTTTTCTTTTATGTCGTTTTCAATTTTTTTATATGAGTCAATAATATCACCTTTAAGTGCAGGTGCTATTGCGAATCCGGATAAAATAGTATATGTGACTTGTGAGCTTTTATCAGCAACTTCTTCACTGAAACCAAAGAAGCCTATTCCCTTCTTTAAACCACTTTTTAAAATATTAACAGAACCCACTTTATTCATATCACCTTTTAAAATATGATATATATCAGCTGCTCCTCCTAGCATTGAATTTGCTCCCATAAGTATCATAGGGACACCTACTATAGCCCCCAGCCTGTTGAAGATAATGCTATACCACACTTTATTTGAGCATATCCCCCTAAACCATCAATCACACCTGCTTTTCCAAGTAGTGACACAGTTTTTATTGATTTTAAAGCAAATTTAAATTCTTTAGATGTTTCTTTTAAATAACAATATTTCTCTTTAATCCAGCTATAAAAATCTTTAGAGCTATCCATTAATTCATCAAGTAATGACTTAGTCTTAGTATTAGTATTAGTAATAACTGCATCAAGATTTGAATTATTAATTACCATATCAGAGCCTGCTAAATGCTTAATATGATCAGCATTTCTGAAACTTACAGCTGCATTTCTCATATCATTACTTATTCTTGTAAGCTTAGTAGGACAATCTCTTAAACTTGTAAGTACTGATGAAAATTCATTATTTATTAATTTGCATTCATTAATTCTGCTGATACTTGATAAACTTCTATTAATGGTATTAATCTCATTTTTAATATTTTCAGAAGCATTTCTAAGTGTACGTTCAGCACCTTTCATTATTTCTTCATCGAAGAAAATAAAACTTTTACTCATATGTTCCCTCTCTTTTTACAAAATAATCTTATCTTTTTTTGGAATTACCTAAACATTTTACTATATTTTATTTAAAAATAATATAATTTATCAAGAAAATCAATTAAATATAAATATTGTAATAAAACGTATTTACTTTTATAAAATTGGAATTTATCATAAACTTTAGTTCCATAACTTCACAGTTATAAATATAAAAAAGAGAAAGATGTTACCAAACCACTAAAAAGTCATCCAGCAACAACCTTCTCTTTTTTATATCTTTTATATTATTTATATTATTTATATTATTTATTTTTTCTTTCTTCCTGTTACAAAAGCTATTACTCCAGCAACAATAGCTACTGCTGCTACTGCTCCTGCAAAAATTATACTGTCACCAGTTTTTGTTAATGAAGTAAATTTACTATCACCTTTAGAAATTGATGCATCTCCACTTGAATTGTTAGAATCAGAAACTTTATCTATTCCTGGTTTAGAACTACCTCCTGATTCTTCTATATCTTTTGCTTCTGCAATTGTAAACTTACCTAACTTACTAGTTTTGAATTTAAATGTTGAACTTGTGTTATCAAATTCCCCATCAACTTCTTTCCATTCCTTGTTAGTTTCATCATAAATATAAGCTTTTAATTTTGAAGTATCTTTACCATCTAATTCAGCTGCATCTAATTTAAATGCCACATTTAATTCATCATTTCCTAAATCAGCTATATCCTTACCATTATTAAGCTTCATTTCAAATACTTTTCCTACTGAATTTAATGATGATAATAAATCTTTATCTTCATATACCTTTTGGGTATAATCTAAACCATCTTTAATATTAGCTTTAACTAAATCTTTAAGCATAGTAACAGCTGCATTTGGTGTAACTACTACAGCACCCTTTTCTGAATCAGTAACCTTTAATATTACATTATCACTTGTTAAAGATTCAAATAGATAATTATCACCAGCTGGTTTAATATCATTATGTTTTAATACTTTCATATCTCCATCTGTAGATTCTACACAGTTTTGAGCTAATTTAAATGTCTTTTTAACAACATCACTCTTTAAGTCATCTTCATCTACTGCATAAGCTTCAACTGTATATTCTCCTTCTACATCTAAAGCTTCACCATTGTATTCTTTACCATTAACTAGAATTATTGCTTTAGCATCTTCTTCATTAACATCAGCTGTTAAAGTAACTGGTTCATAATAAGTTGTACCATCTACAACACCATTTAATGTAACTTCAGGTCTTACAGTTTTAATAGTAATATCTGCTTCAGATACATCTCCTACATTTCCTGCATAATCAACTGCTCTAGCATATACCTTAGAAGAAGCAGCAACTTCAAATTCATCTGTATACTTAACAAAGTTTACTCCATCAGTACTATATTCAATTCTATCTAATTGCTTTTCATCACTAGAAATTGCAACTTTAACTGGTTTTCCCTTTGTATTTTCACCACTAACCTTAATTTGTGGTTTAGATGGAGCTGCTGTATCTAAAACCACTTGTAACTTATCTTCAATTACATTTCCATTAACATCGCTAGCTGCTATATCTATAGTATTATCTCCATCCACTAACTTAATTGCTTTAGAAAATGGTTTTACTATTCCTTCATCTGCCTTAATAGGATCTCTATCACCTTCTGATATTCTCTCTCCATTTACATATAAGTAATATCCATATAAATTTTCTTTTAAGACACCATTTAATACAAAGTCTGCATTATTAACATATACTTTATTATCATTTCGCATTATAATATCTTTTAATTCTATCTTAGGAGCTGTTTCATCATAGTAAACTTTATAAGAGTAATCAGCCACTACTGTTTTATCAGTATCTTCTGCATATAAGTGAACCATATTTCTTCCTTCACTTACATTAAGATCATAAGTAAATGTTAAATCATCATTAACAGAAACTTTTTCATTATTAATCTTTATAGTATCTACCTTTTTACTAGCATGTCCTTTTACAGTATAAACTCCATTTTTAAGGTCGCTCTTATTAAAATATTGAGCTGCTGAAAGATTATCTAATGCTACAGTTAATTCTCCTGCTTCATCACCTTTCATAACTAAGTATTCCTTAGCTGTTTTATTTCCTGCTTCATCTACTGCTATAACTTGAATTTTATTTAATCCATTATTTAATTTAACTTTAGTAGTTCCTTCATTTGCCTCATTAAGTGCCACTTCAGATTCAGCTTCTCCATTAACTACTTTCACAATACATTTAGTATCATCATTTATAGCTATATCTAAATTTAATTCACTATCGTTTGTTGTATAATATGGAGCTTTGTCAGTAAGTTTTTGCTTAACTGTAATATCTGGATTCTTTCTATCTAATATAACCTTGTATTCTTTATCAAGAACTACCTTTCCATCTTTATCTTCAGCATATACCTTAACTGAATTTTCTCCATCCTTAACCTCTACAGCTGTTTCAAAATAATTATTTTCGAAATCAACATCTTTTCCATTTATCTGAAGTTTCTTTAAGTCATTTCCTGCTGTACCTTTAATAAGGAATTTACCATCCTTAAGGTCCTTTTCCCCAATAACTGTTCTATCTTGAAGACCTGATATTGCAACAGTTTTTAAGACTTCCGCCTTTTCCTTTGATTCTGCAACAGTCATATTTCCTGCATTATCTGAAACTGCAACACTTATATTATTAACTTCACCATCTGCAAATGGAATATCTGTAGAATATACACCATCTGTCTCAGTAACCTTTGAAGATTCTACATCTACAACCTTACCGTTTACTGATACTTCATATACTGGTGCTATTTTTGAGCCGCCTTCATTATCA
This sequence comes from uncultured Clostridium sp., assembly GCA_934746785.1. Classification (GTDB taxonomy): domain Bacteria; phylum Bacillota; class Clostridia; order Clostridiales; family Clostridiaceae; genus Clostridium. The sequence continues at coordinate 8,598 of CAKVFO010000040.1, forward strand.
GATGCTTCCCATGATAATTTATAATGATTTTCACCTTTATCATCAGTATACTTTTCTACACCTTTAATCTTTGCAGTAGGTGCTGCTGTATCAATTTTAACTGGTAAATCTAATTCTTGTTCTTTTGCATTTTCTAATTCAACTTTAGATTTTATTCTTACAGTATATTGTCCATCTTCAGCCTTTACATATTTTCCTGTAGATGAATCATAAAGAGTACCGTCCCACATAGCTGAACTTAAGATATTTGGAGCGAATCCATCTTCTAATATATTCTTTCTTATATTAGAAGTTTGTAATAATTCTCTTACAACATTACCTTCACTATCTAAAACTTCTACTTTTAATTCTTTTGCATTTCTTAAGAAGAATAAAGCTGGAATAACATCATCTTTAACCCCATCACCATTTGGCGAGAAAGCTACTCTATCATTATCAATATATTCTTGTCCATTTTTCACATATGTACCATAAAGATTATGACTCTTAGATACTAAACCAGTAACCCCTATAAGACTATCATCTGTGTTTTCATAGTTTGGAATATCTATAATACTTTCTTTACTCCAATCACCATAGAACCCCATGAATGGTACACTTAAAGAAGGTGCATCTTCACTTGTACTTTCAAAATTTAAATATCCTTCTACAAATCTATCTATTTCTTCTTTATCAGAAATATTTAAAGTAACTTTTACTGTAGCTGTACTTCCTGCCTCTACTGTAATTGAAGACTTGTCAAATTTAGCCACAGATTTATCCAATACAACTTCATGAATTAAATTATTATCCACAGTTTCTCCATATACTTTTTCATCCTTTAAGTTATATGTAACAGCTTTATCACCATAATTCGTAAGCTTTAATTCAAATGTAGTAGTATTTCCCACTTCTTTAAGAGCAGCTGCTCCTTTTCCATCTTTATACTGAATAAGTACATTATTATTTATTGCATTTTCAACTTGAAGAAGTCCTGCTCCTTGTCTTCTTGTTGAATATGGTATAGCACCTTCACTATCATATTTATCAATCATAGGAGTCGCAGTATTCATTGCAGTAGTCTTAACATAATTTACTAATTCACTACCTGAAAGGCTTGGATATTTTTTCTTAACAGCCTGCATAATAAGCGCTTCAGTTCCTGAAGTATTTGGGGCTGCCATAGATGTACCACTCATACTTTGATATGAATTATTATTAGCTAAAGAATAGATATCTCCTCCTGGTGCAGTTACTTCCGGCTTAAACTCTAAATCTGAAGTTGCTCCCCATGAAGTATATTGTGACATATCATTTGCATCTACATTTTCTGAAGCTAAGGTTTCATTAGCTAAATTTAAGTTAAAAGTATTATCTCCATCATTAATAAGTTTTTTAATTTCTTCACCTTGAGTATGACCAATACTTATTACTGGTTTCTTAACATTGTCTACACTCATACTTATAGTTTCGTCTCCACCTGAAGCATGGTTATATATAATAACTCCAGCTGCATTGTTTGCTATAGCATTATCATATTTTTCTTGGAATGTAACTCCTCCTCTTTGAATAAGAGCAATCTTTCCAGTTAATTCTTTCCCAGCAAAATCTGAAACATCACCTAAATTACAATCAACTAATTCAAACTTTCCATTCATTCCACCTACATACTTCATTGCAGGACTGTTATATTGTAATTTCTTTTCTACTCCCCCTTCAGTTTTATAATTAAAAGCTGAACATGTAACATTTGTGTTTTCCATAGATGCTACCGATAAACTTGATGCTGCTGTAGATGGTGAACCTACTGTACTTGTATCTTTAAGTCCAAGTAAGTTTTTTGGTTGACTCCAAGAATCTGTTTGTGTTGATGTAGCTGAGTTTCCAGCTGATATTACACAAATAACTCCTGCATCAGTAGCTCTTTGTACTGCTTGATTTTCAGGATCATTAGCATCAGTAAATCCTGAAGTTGAACCTAAACTCATATTAATTACATCTGCTCCAAGTTTAACAGAATCTTCGATAGCAGCTATAATATCATCATCATAAGCTGAACTTGTTCCTGGATTATTAGTAAATACCTTCATTGCTAAAAGCTGCGCCTCTGGAGCTACCCCTTTTATTCCATCAACAGCACCTTCTGAATTTTCTTCAGCATTAGCAGCTACTATACCAGCTACGTGCATACCATGCATACTTCCTGTATCTATAACATTTGTATTTTCATCAGCATAATTATATCCAAAAGGAACCTTATCACTAAAATATTCTCCATAACCTAGTGTACTTATATTTTCATTTACTTCTGACTCCTTTAATTTTGTAGCTGTTGTATCTATATTTTTTAAATCCTTATGTCTATAATCTATACCTGTATCAATTATAGATACAACCATTCCTTCGCCTTTATATCCTAAGTCATTCCATACATCTGTAACTTTTGTAATATCCTTTGCATATTGCATATCTGTATTATAAGATCTTACTTCAGTTACACATTTAACTCCGTTAATTCTACTTAATGCTTCTACATTTTTTCTTTTAGTACTTATTGAAAAACCATTTACTAAATAACCAAAACTTCTTCTTACTTGTGTTCCAGTAATTTTTTCTGCTTCTTCAATAACATTTCCTTGAGAATTTTTTATTACTTCTTCATCAGCTTTTACCGAATCAGTATAATCTGTACCATCTGTTCCCTCAATTGCTGGTGCTTCATTTAATTGAACAATAACTCTTATCTCTTCTTCAGGATCTTTGTTATTATTTCCATTTTCATTTAAAGAATTATTTTTATAAGAATTACTTTTTGAATAATTAGAATTGTTATCTTCATACTTATCTATCTTTTCTCTTAACAATTCTTTTAATTCAGCTTGAGATACATCCCCAGCTCTAGCAGTCAATACACCATTATTGAAAATAACGAAGAAAGATAATGAAACTGCCGTAATCATCGAAATAAACTTTTTGTCTCTTCTTTTCATCGAAACAATCCCCCTTTTTCTATTTCTATTATTGTTAATTTTACATGTTTTATGTTTAATTGTAAATATTTTTTTGAATTTCCTTTTTATTTTTTTGATTTTTATCATCAAACATTAAATTTTTTTATTTTTCCATCATTGTTTCTATACACAAAAAATACCTGCAAATAAAATGTATAAAAAACATTCTATCTGCAGGTATCTTTTTAATTTTTCTATTAATCTCTTAAAATATTTAAATCTTCACCATTTAAAATCTTTTTCATAGTTCTCATAGAGCACATTTTCCCACACATGGTACAACTCTCTTCATCATGCGGACTTGATTCTTTTCTATATCTTTTAGCCTTTTCTTTATCTAATGCCAAATCAAACATAGCTTCCCAATCTAAATCAGCTCTTGCTTTACTCATAGCATTATCCCACTCTCTTGCTCCCTGTATGCCCTTAGCAATATCTGCTGCATGAGCTGCTATTTTAGCTGCTATAATTCCTTCCTTCATATCATTTAAATCTGGAAGTCTTAAATGTTCAGCTGGTGTTACATAACATAAGAAATCAGCACCATAAGTTGCTGCAATAGCTCCTCCAATTGCTGAAGTTATATGATCATAACCTGGTGCAATATCAGTAACTAATGGTCCAAGCACATAGAAAGGTGCTCCATGACATAATTTTTTTTGTAATTGCATATTAGTTTTTATTTCGTTTAACGCCATATGTCCTGGTCCTTCAATTATAACTTGTACATTTTTTTCCCAAGCTCTTTTTGTAAGTTCTCCAAGAGTTATAAGTTCTTTAATTTGACTTGCATCAGTAGAATCATTTATAGACCCTGGTCTTAATGCATCTCCTAGAGAAATTGTAATATCATACTTAGCACATATATCTAATAATTCATCATAGTATTCATAAAATGGATTTTCTTTATTATTAAGTTCCATCCACGCAAACAATAATGAGCCTCCTCTTGAAACAATATGAGTTAATCTTTTATTTCTCTTAACTGTTTCTGCCGTTTCTCTATTTAATCCAGCATGTATAGTAATAAAATCAACACCATCCATTCCATGCTTATCAACTACATCTAAAAATTCCTTTGCTGTTATGTCTTTAAGTTCTTTATCATAGAACCCAACTGCATCATATATAGGAACTGTTCCAAGCATAGCTGTAGACATATCAACTATCTTCTTTCTCATTCCTTCTGTTTTTCCATAGTTTGATAAATCCATAATTGCTTCTGCCTTCATATCTAAAGCTGTTTTTACTTTTTCTAATTCTTTTTCACAATTAGGGCAATCCTTTGATATACCCAAATTAACATTAATCTTAGTTCTAAGCCCTTCTCCAATCCCCTCTGGATCTAGATTTTTATGATTCCTATTTGCTGGTATAGCTACTTTTCCTTCAGCAATTAAATTTCTTAATACCTCTACATCCATTCTTTCCTTATCTGCAACTATAGTCATTTCTTTAGTTATAATACCCTTTTTAGCTGCATCCATTTGAGTTGTATAATTCATAACACTCCCCCTACTTTCACTTTTTTTTATAAACAGGGTAAACAAAAATTAAAAGTGTAGTACTATACTTAAAAAAGCCCGCTATTAAGCAAGCTAAGTTCTTAATCACTTTTTTTTCGCTTCCCTACGTTGGTTCTAACCACCTCAGGTTTAAAGAGTTAGGATAAAATCCTTCTCAGCCAAACTTTGGCACCCCTAGCTTACGGCTATATAATACTATATTATAAACCTCTTTTCAATATTTTAACTTTATTAATAATTTAAAACACCTAAATAAAATACTACAATAAAAAACTGCCCTAAAATTATTTTAGGACAGTTTCATTATTTATTTTAAATTAATTTGTTATGGTCTAATTATTTCTTTTTGCTGCTTTTCTTTGAATCTTTTTTAGCAGCTTCTTTTCCATTGAATGCGTTTATATACATTTCTTTTATTTCGCTCATTAATGGATATCTTGGATTAGCACCTGTACATTGATCATCAAATGCTTGTTCTACCATTTCATCAATATTAGCATAGAATTTTTCTTCATCTACTCCAGCTGCTTTAATTGATTTTGGCATTTCAACTTTAGCCTGTAATTCTTCTATAGCCTTAATTAATAAGTCTATCTTTTCTTCTTCAGTATTTCCACCTAAGTTTAATGCATCAGCTATCTTAGCATATCTTGAGCCTGCATTTGGATATTTGTATTGAGCAAATGCAGCTTGCTTAGTTGGAGCATTGCATGAGTTAAACTTAACTACTTCTGTTAATAATAATGAATTAGCCATACCATGTGGTAAGTGATGGAATGCACCTAACTTATGAGCCATTGAGTGACATACTCCTAAGAATGCATTACTAAATGCCATACCTGCCATACATGATGCGTTAGCCATCATTTCTCTAGCTTCAACATTTGTAGTTCCTTCTGAGTAAGCTAATGGTAAGTATTCAAATACTAACTTAATAGCTTCTATAGCTAATCCATTTGTAAATTCAGATGCCATAATTGATACATATGCTTCCATGGCATGAACTAATACGTCTATACCAGCACAAGCTGTTAATCCCTTAGGTGAAGTCATCATAAGTTCTGGATCTACGATTGCCATATCTGGAGTTAATTCGTAGTCAGCTAATGGATACTTAATTCCTGTTTCTTGATCAGTTATAACTGCGAATGGAGTTACTTCTGAACCAGTACCAGCTGAAGTTGCAATTGAAACCATCATTGCTTTATCACCCATATGAGGGAATTTGTATATTCTCTTTCTGATATCCATGAATCTCATAGCTAAATCTTCGAATCTTACTTCTGGATGTTCATACATTACCCACATAATCTTAGCAGCATCCATTGCTGATCCACCACCAAGAGCGATAATTACGTCTGGTTCGAAATCTGCCATTTCCTTAGCTCCTGCTTGTGCACATGCAAGTGTTGGATCTGGTTCAACATCACAGAATACTTTATATTGAATTCCGTTCTTTTCTAATACATCTGTAATTTTCTTAGTATATCCAAAATTGAATAAGAATTTATCTGTTACTATGAATGCTTTCTTCTTACCCATGTCATGTAATTCTTCTAAAGCAAATGGTAAACATCCATATTTGAAGTAAACTTTTTCTGGAACTCTAAACCAAAGCATATTTTCTCTCCTTCTAGCTACAGTCTTAACATTTATTAAGTGTTTTGGACCAACATTTTCTGAAACTGAGTTTCCTCCCCAAGATCCGCATCCAAGAGTTAATGATGGTGCTAATCTAAAGTTGAATAAATCACCTATAGCCCCTTGTGATGATGGCATGTTGATAAGTGTTCTAGAAGTCTTCATTCTGTTTCCAAATTCACTTATTCTATCTTTATTAGCTTCGTTAGTATAAAGAATTGAAGTGTGTCCCATTCCACCGTAAGCTAATAATGCTTCAGCTTTTTCTAATCCTTCATTAAAATCTTTAACCTTGTACATAGCAAGTACTGGAGATAATTTTTCGTGTGATAATGGTTCTTCTGATCCTATCTTAGATACTTCTGCTACTAATATTTTAGCGTTCTTTGGCACTTCTACTCCCGCAAGCTTAGCTATATCATAAGCTGAGTGTCCAACCATATCTGCATTTAAAGCACCTTTATCATTTAAAACTATCTTTCTTACCTTAACTACTTCATCAGCATTTAATACATATGCACCTCTATCAGCTAATTCTTTCTTAACAGCATCATATACACTTTCAACAACTACTATTGATTGTTCTGATGCACAGATAACTCCGTTATCAAATGTTTTTGAAAGTAATATTGAATTTGCAGCCATTTTTATATCAGCTGTTTCATCTATTATTGCTGGGCTGTTACCTGCTCCAACTCCTAATGCTGGAGTTCCTGATGAGTAAGCAGCCTTAACCATTCCTGGACCACCTGTTGCTAATATTATGTCTGACTCAGCCATAACTTGTTGTGATAATTCAACTGAAGGCTCATCTATCCATCCAATAATTCCTTCTGGAGCTCCTGCCTTAACAGCTGCTTCTAAAACAGTTCTAGCTGCTTCTATTGTAGAATTCTTAGCTCTTGGATGTGGAGAAATTATAATTGCATTTCTGCTTTTTAAAGCTATTAATGTTTTGAATATTGCTGTTGATGTTGGGTTAGTAGTTGGTACTATTGCCGATACTACTCCAATTGGTTCAGCAATCTTTGTTACTCCAAATACATTATCTTCTTCTATAACTCCACAAGTTTTTAAATCTTTATATTGATTATATATATATTCAGCTGCAAAATGGTTCTTTATAACTTTGTCTTCAACAATTCCCATGCCTGTTTCTTCAACTGCCATCTTTGCAAGTCTAATTCTAGCATTATTTGCAGCTAATGCTGCTTGTCTAAATATCTCATCTACTTGTTCTTGTGAATAAGCAGCAAATTTCTTTTGTGCTTCTCTTAATTGCTTAATTCTTTCTGTTAATTCTTGTGAATTTGTTACTTTCATAGTTGTACCTCCTAAAAGTGGTTTGCACTTTATTCTATGCTTTTGTTTGGTATTTATTTATCAATCTTTATGTATTCATTTTATGATATAGTTAAATTTTTGTCAATAACATTTTTAACAGATTTTAATATTTCTTTTATTTGTTTATATTTATAACGTTAATGTAATGTTTACATAGTATTTTAAAGAAAATTCTTTTACATTTTATCTCATTTTTTTCATGAAATATATTGAAAATTATAATATATATCACTTTAATTGTTAGGTATTTTAACAATCTTTTATATAAGGTTTGTTATTTGTTTTCCCACCTTTACTGTTGTATAATTTTTCTTGTAAAAAAAATAATTAGGAGGATAATATGCCAAGTTTAATATTAGAAGGAGGAACTTTTAGGCCTATTTTTAGTGCTGGAGTTATGGATGCCCTTTTAGATAACAATATAATATTCCCATACTGTATTGGAGTATCTGCTGGAATAACAAATGGAGTATCATATATTTCAAAACAATATAAACGTAACTTAGAGGTATTACAAAACTACAGATTAGATAAACGATATTTAGGAATCAGGAACTTTTTCAAATGCAAAAGCATATTTGGATTAGATTTTGTATTTGATGAAATTCCCAACAAACTTAATCCCTTTGACATGGAGACATACAATCAATATCAAGGTAAAGTTATTGCTGGTGTTACAAATGCTCTTACAGGTAAAACAGAATACATGGACTTAAAATATTTAGATGACAAATGCCTGCCTCTTAGAGCTACTTGTGCTATACCTATATTCTTTCCACCTATAAAAATTAAGAATAATTTTTATTATGATGGAGGTATATGTGATCCAATACCAATAAAAAAGGCAATTGAAGATGGTAACAATAAACACTTAATTGTATTAACACGACCTAAAGAATATAGAAAAGAACTTTCAAGAGGTAATATATTTGCTTCTAAAGTTCTAAAAAATAAATATCCAAATTTAGTAGAACCTCTGCTTAATAGACATAATTTATATAACGATACAGTTCGTTTTTGTGAAGAATTAGAAAAAGAAGGTAAGGCAGTAATAATACGTCCTGATGCATCTCAGGCAATTGAAAGTTTTGAAAAAGATATAAAAAAATTAGAAAAAGGCTGGCAAGATGGATATAATAGTGCTATTGCTAAGCTTGATGAAATAAAAAAATTATTTATATAGAAAATGGACTGTTGCACTATAGTTAAATTAAATTCAATTTAACTATCTGTGCAACAGCCCCTTCTTTAATTTCTACTTACTATTTTTGAAGCAATATAAGCAGTCACTGGTACAGCTAGTATTATACCTAAGCTACCTGATATGCCTTGAAGTATTTCTATAGCAATCAAGTCAGTATTCATAAGTTGGTTATATGGTATTCCAAAAGAATATATCAAAAGCATTAAATTCAATGAAGAACCAGTAAAAGCTAATATTAATGTATTAGCCATAGTTCCCATAGCATCCTTACCTATATTCATTCCTGATATAAACAGCTCTTTCCACTTAAGCTTCTTATCAACAATATGAATTTCATTTATAGAAGAAGCTATAGACATAGCAACATCCATAACAGCACCTAAGGCCGATAATAAAACTCCACATATTAATAGGCCCTTTATCTTCAAGCGACCATCACCTGATACTAACAGAAGTGATTCAGCCTGTTCCATATTAAATCCTGTAATATGAACCAATCTACCTACTATATATGTAAATACCCCTGAAATTAATACTCCTGACACTGTTCCAATAATAGCAGCTAATGTCTTAGAACTTGTACCATCAATAATAATTAAGGAAACAACTGCAGTTATAGATACTATAAATATGGTTACTAATACAGGAGAATATCCCCTCATTATCAAAGGTATTAATATAAAAAATATACTTATCATTGTATATATAAGCCCAACCATTGCCTTTATCCCCTTTTTACCGCCTATAACACATAATACAATCAAAAACGCAATAATAAAGCCATACAATATTGGTGCTCTATTATAATTGTAAACTGAAAATTCATAACTGCCATTTTCTTTTGTATCTACTCTAGCAATTATCTTATCCCCATTCTTTACTACTACATTATGAAGAGCACTTACATAATTATTTATAGTACATTGTTCATCCTTATGTTCACCACTTTTTATCTTAATAGTTATTCGTTGATCTCCAGTCATAATATTTTCAATGTTTTCATCTGTACTCAAATTATTTTCTTCAACATCTATAACTTCTGCTTTTACATATTTTACAGATTTATCTGCAGAATTACTTCCTGGATTATTTATATTTGCATATCCTATTAAAGAAGCAAAAATAATCCCTAAAATAACAAATGAAAAAACTTTAATCTTTAATTGTTTATCAATTTTCACTTTACCTGTCATTATTCTTCCCCGCTATAACTTGTATTTTTAAAGGGCTGTTTTACAACAGCCCTTTAATTTAAGCTTTTATTTTCTTTCTAGTTTTTACAACAACGCATAATGATAATAATGAAATTATAGTTATTAAATCAATACCATAATCTCCCGTCTTAGTAGATGTGCTATTAGTATTTTGATCATTATTATCTGTTACATCATCCCCGTTATTGTTTCCAGTATTATTACTATTGTTGTTTTCACCAGCATTTCCATCTCGATATTGATCTTGTGATGGCTTATCTTCTGAAGGAGTATCTTGCGATGGCTTATCTACTTTTACAATTTCAGATCTATCTCTTACTCTCATTCTTGGTCCATCAGGATCATAAGATATAAGTCCAATAGCACTTACTTCTTTACCTTCTACTATTAACTCTTCTAAATTTGTAGCAGAATCAGAAGCATTAATATATCCATCAATAAATACCTTAGCTTCTACACCGCTTCCATCATTAATCATAAAATACGATACTATTCCATTTTCTAAATAAACCTTACTTACTTTTCCCGAAACCTTAGCTAAAAGTCCACCATTAGTTTCATAATCCATAGCTTCTTTAGCACTTAACTTCTTAGGTTCTACTTTATTAATAGATTCATCTGTAACTTCTACATCTATTACTCTTAATTCTAAATCTCCTAAGTATCCATCTAAAGTACCAGTAACTGCAACCTTTTGTCCCAACTTAATTCCATATTGATTTATAGGAAATATATTAATTCCACCTGTTTCATCTTGTACATAAATAGTATCAAAGAAAGCATTTCCACTTTCTGTTCCTGCAGTTACAGTTCCTTCTACCTTATAAACATCCCCCATATTACCTTTACGTACATCTGCAACCTTAGTTATAGGCACTTGTTTCTTTACTGAATTAACAAGATTTTTAGCAATTGTATAGTTACTATATTGTAAATCTCCAGCATTATCAAGAGCTGCTTTCACCTCATAATTTGACAAGAACACAGTTCCACTAATAAGCATATTTCCGCCACCTTGTAGCTTTTCAGAAGCTAAAGCAACAACTTCCCCCTTAGGAATTGATACACCTTCTAAATTCTTATTAGAATCAAATGAGTAAGTTGTATCATGTCCCTTTACAAGCCATGAACTCTTTCCGGCTCTAACAGCTTCTTCATCAAGAGCTACTGAACATCCACTATAGAAACTATAAGTTTGTTCTAAAGCCACATTATTTAAATAAGGAGATTCCATATTATAATTTGTAAATTGTAATCTATATTTTTGATTTGAATACTTTTCATCATCTACTACTTCATCATTATTTATTCTTGAAGTTGCACCTATTCCTTTTAACAACTTATTTAATTGAGTAGATGTTTGATAATTATCTTTCCCATCTTGATAATCAGCTAACCCTGAAACTACTAAATTTCCACCATTATCAACATAATCTTTAACCATATTTATAAAGTCATCACTAAATTCTTGTGGCTTATATCCATCTTTAGCCTTCTTAGCTGGTGCAGTTATTATTAATAAATTTGCATTCTTAAGCATATCTTCAGTTATTTTTTCTTTTTCAATATGAACTTTAACGCCTTCTTCAGCTGCTATTGCACTAAAGTTTGCCATACTTCCCGAATAATAACCTGACACATAATCATTAGCATGAGTTCCATCAATAACAACATTTGTAACTATAGATGGATCCGTAACACTTAACTTGAGCACATCGTTATAAACTTTTTCCACACCATCTATAACAGCTGTAACTTCAACATCTATGTTATAGTTTCCAGCCATCTCTGGTATATATTCAAAAGTATAATTTTTTGTACTTAATGAAGATACAATTCCAAAATCTTTTGAAGAATTAATAACTTGTCCATTTACTGAGTATTTAATACTCTTAACTTCCATATCCTTAGATTCATTATTATATAATTCTGAAGTTATTCTCATACTTTCACCCTTAACTGGAAGCTCTGCATCAGAAGTTGTTTTATTTACTCCAGCCTTATCTACTTCACCAATCCATACTGGTGCTGTAACGGCTATATCTTTATCTTCTTCATCAACTCTAATATAATAGTAAGAATAGTCTGCTGGAAGCTCAAAACTAAAGTCACCTTTTGAATCATTTATTTCTTTAGCAACTAATTCTTTTCCACCATTAACAATTACCTTAACTGTATTAATCTTTTCTCCGTCTGGATCTTCAACACTACCTTTTATGTTAACACTTGATGGTTTTTCAGACATAATTGTTCCCATAACTTCATCATTTAAAGTATAATTAACCTTTAAATTTGCATCTTCTGTAGCATATGTCCTTCTATTTCTCATGGCATCATATAAGTTATCACGAGTTAAACTATCAGCTAATAAAACTGTACGTGCTGTATTAGCATCTCCCCATTTACCTTTATGATTATCTTGATTATTAGATGGTGCTACATGCCACCCCTTATCAAGGGCTCTTGTATAGTATTGATATGATGGAAAATATCCATTAGTTCCAATTTCACCTTCACCATTACCAACTTCAACAAGATTTATTAAACTATCTATTTCAGGATCATAATTTGCAAAATCATTAAAATCTCCAAATGTAGTTCCTGGATGATTAAATTGAGAAATTGACTGACTAGCCTTTTTTATGCTTTATAGTAATTTTCTAAAGCTTGAGAAGTTTTATAATCCGCTTGATTACGACTTTGAAATCCATCTGTATTAAATGTATTGATGTGTCCAATTCCATTTGACCAAGTCATTTCATAACCATATATAGCAACAAAATCTTCTTTTGTATACTTATCTGCTGCTGCTTTTCCTTGATTAAACTTTTCACTTTTTGAGCCATCTAATATGTCAGATTCAACATCATTATCAAACCAATTCGAATGGTCTGTTACTGCTTCAAAATCTAGTCCTGGCACCTTCGATGCATGCGTATAAGCATCATCAATTGTTCCTGCACCATCTGATAAATTTGTATGTGAATGTAATTGCCCAAAGTATGCTGTATAATTTTCATTTTCCTTTAATGAGTAATTAAAAGTTGTTTCATTACTATCAATTAATCCTTCACAAGCAGCTTTAGCAATAACCTTTTGAGGTAATTTATTTATAGAAAAACCTTCTTTATATTCATTCCACGTAGCTCCTTCATCCAATGAATAGAAAATTTTAGAACCTACTGTAGCAGAGCTTAATTCAACTTTAGTACCTTCTTTTATACTTCCTCCATTAGGGGATGCACTTACTGCTGAAACTTGACCTTGAGTATATGTATATGTTATTTTAACACTTGAAGTTAATCCAGCTTTTTCAGCATAAGCTACTAAGGTTGCTGGAAGTGTAGTAAGTTTGGGTTTATTATTTTCATTATAAACCGTATATTCTGAATTGTTTATTGAATATTTTATAACTGCATCTTTTGTATCACAACTTAAAGAAACTTCTTGCCCTAAAGCAACTGCGCTTCCACTTGCAATATCAGCTTCTACTCCATTTACAGTTGTGTCATTTTTAACTGGAGAGCCTGAAACACAAATACTATTAATATTTGTAACGCCTCCCTTTGCTACTTCCCCATTTTTATAAGTTTTATTACTTGTCATAACAAATCTTACTCTAAGATTATCCATATCTTCTGCTGCTTTTGGTAAGGTTATATCTTTCATATAATTACTTAGAGTTGTATTTGTAATTTTATATTCACTATTAGGAACATCATTCCACTTAACTCCATCACTGCTGTATATCACTTTAAACTCTGATGGTCCTGTGCCAGATGATCTAGTTTTAGCTGAAAGTTTTAAATCACCATATCCTTTAGTTGAAAAATTAATTTCCCAGTACTTATTGTTTGCACCATTCTCCCATCCTGATGCTTTCACACTTCCCGACGCGAAAGAAAGTGCTTGTTCATCAAATGTAGTCAACATAGCTCCTTCTTTATTAACTCCACTTGTTGCTGGTATTTTAGTAACATTATTAGCTTCGCTTATATCCCAGCTAACAATTTCTTGAACTATAGCTGATTTAGTTTGAACTATTCCCGTATTAAAAATCAAACTAAAAGCCATTACTAAAATCAATAAATTAGCAACTACCTTCCTTTTCCTAACTTCCATTAATAATGTCCCCCTTATCTTTTACTTAAGCAATATATAAATATAATGCTTTAAAGAAATTTATATTATATTTATTTTACTTTTGTGTATATTAGTGTATTATATTCACAAAAATAATATAAATAACATTATAACGATTAACTATCTAATATTATTTTATTATCCATTATTTTCAAAGTCAATGTTTTTACACTTTTTTGTCGTTTATCGTTCAGGGTCTAAAAATTTTATATATTTTTAGCTAAAATATATCTTCTTAAGCCCCCATACTTTAATTTTTCTAATCGCACTTTGTACCCTAAATCATAAAAAGTTTTTAAACTATATATATTTTCAGGATGAACAGTTACTGCTATTAATTTATTTTTCCTTAATAAAGCTATCTTTTCTAATTCCGTACATATTGTTTTTTGAAGATTATTCCCTCTATACATTTCATGAACTAGAGTAGCTTCAATCTGTCCAACCTTTAACAAATATTCCTTATTAATCTTTAAATCATATCCATAATTATCTTCTTCATATCCCCATTCCACATAGACCCCTATTGCTATTAAACTATCATCATTTAGAACACACCCAACTATCTTGCCATTTTTAGTGAGTTGAATATAAAATTCTTCTTTACTAGTTGAAGAATACCATTCCTTATATGTAAGTCCTCTATTTATTTCTTCTTGAAGATTCATTATTTTCTCTATGTAACTCTCATCTAATATTTTTATTTGCCCCATAACATTTCTGCCATCTTTTCTTTTTAACTTAACATCTATATTCATATATAGTCTAATCCTCCAAAATATATTTATTTACCAGCTTACATACGAGAAACCCAGTAATAATTAGTGCTTACTCTCAAAAATTTTTTTAATTTCCTATACGTCAAAAAAGAAGTTTTTCATTTTTAATAATTAATAAAAAAACTTCTTTGCTTAATTCCCATTATAATTCAATTACATTTTTTCAACATCATATCTTATCTTACACTTATACTTTTAAATTCAAATTTATCGCCTCTGTGACTAGCTTTTGAATACTCAAAAGGTTGTCCATTATCTAAAAAAGCTATTTGTTCTACTTGAAGTATAGGTATATTATCATCTATATTTAATTCCTTCTTCTCTAACTCGCTTCCAATTAGTGCTCTTACAGTTCTATGTGCACTCTTTATCTTTAGCTTTAAATTTTCTTCAATATATCTATAAATAGAGCCATTTAACATATCTCTCTTTATGCCTGAAATCACATCTATAGGCATATATGTATATTCTACAACACAGGGTTCACCATTGGCATAACGTACAC
>CAKVFO010000041.1 GCA_934746785.1 uncultured Clostridium sp.
GCATAATATGTTGCCGAAAAGTGATCTCCTAATGACCAATCCTCATTAGTTACAATTATCCCCTTCTTTCCAATTGCTTCTATCTTCTCAAAGGCTTCTTTAAGAGCCGATATTGTATTTATTTTTTTCACATCAACTCCTGCTTCATTTAATACCTTTTTATTATATATAAATCCTATGCCTTCTGTTGCAAAAGGAAATCCCACTACTTTACCATCATCTGTTTTAACTATATCTGTACTTCTCCAGAAATATCTTTAATCCATTGCTCTTTTGATAAATCTAGACAATTCTCTTTATAAGAATCTATATTAGAAGTATCAATCAAAAACATTGTGGGTGCATTTCCTAATTGATACATAGAATCAAGTTTTTCTTTATACTTACCCGTCTGTCCAATTTTTATTACTTTAATATTTATATCTTTATTTTCTTTAGTGAATTCATTTATTAATTCATTTAATTCAGGTTCAATTTCGTTCTTAGAATTTAATATTGATATATTAACAATATTATCACTAACGTTATTTTTTTCTCCACAACCTATAAATAAAACTACAGATGTAATACATACTAAAAATAATGATATTAACTTTTTCACACCTTCTCCTCCAAACTTATTCAATTTTAAACTTTTCTATATCATTCTTTAATTCATCAATAATATTTAATAAATTATTTCTTGCATTTTTTACTTCTTCTACAGTATTAAGTTGATTTACAGAAGATCCTGTAACCTCTTCTGCTAATGACGCACTCTCTTCAGAATTACTTGCCAACGTTTCAATTAACTTTAAAAGTTCTTCACTAAAACTCTTAAGGAATTTAATAAGAGTATTAAAGCTATCAATATTTTCTGATATTTTTGCATCTGCATTAGTTACATCTTTAAAAATTTGAAGTGTTTCTTCTACTGTAGATGATTGTAACTTCATCCCATCATTAATTGAATCCATTAATTCTGTTGTCTTATTAGCTTTATCTTTTATATCATTCAAAATCATTGCTATTTGTCTTGTGGACTATCTTGTCTACTATCTAAAAATACATCACTTACATATAAATACCCCTTACTTACTCCTTGAAAATAGGATTGTTCCTTTATATTTTCATTTAATGATCCTCTTGAATCTTTAATTATATTTCCTTGTAAATCAGTATACATAATATTTAATATACTACTATCCTCTTCTTGTTTACCTTTAAGCTGAATTCTAATATTATCTAAATCTCCTGAAGCAATCACTTGAGAATTCGCAATTTCTTCAACCATTAAAATATTATTATCACCCCATCTGTCAATATTATTAGCAGCCATACTTGAAACCTGCTTTAATAAATTAACTTGACTATTAAACATGGATGTTCTAATTAATATTGATATAACAACTGCAAATAAAACCAACGGTATTATTCCAACAATAGAAAAGTCAGTTAATAATTTATTCTTCAAACTTTTCTTCTTATTACCTTCTCCCATTTTATTCTCATATCCACTCTTTTGATATTATTTTACTCTTTATATATTGTAATTGTTTTCTTTCCCTCTAATCTTTAATAAATTTCATATTTCAAAAGAAATTTATAATGTCAAATAATATTAGAAACTATAATTAATCGACAAGAAACTCCATTGGTGTCTGTTTGAAATACCTAAATAATTTTTCCTTTTTTCTTCTTTTTCCCCACAGCTATTATTTTTAACATATTAAACAAATTACATATGAACAAGTAACTATATTAGTGCTCGCTCTCAAAAAAAGTTTTGAATTTCCTATACGTTAAAAAAGTCCTTAATATACCTTTTATAGTATACTAAGAACTTTAGTTAATTTATTTGAATTTGAATATTTTTCTTAAAATAGATAATAGTTTAACATCAAATACAGACTTTACTACAACCGCTGCCAATGATACTACTGCAATACCTGAAGCTATTGCTATTGGTACAGCATTACCTGACTTTTCGCCTTTTTTCTTTTCCGTTTCATCCAAATCTAGCAATGAAAATTCTTTTTTTTCTGACTCTAAAATACTATTATCTAAATCCTTATTTTCTTCTACTACTAATAATTCCTCTTCCGTATTTTTTCTCTCTACTTCAGTTTCTTCTATCACTGATTCTGATTCATTTAATTCCTCAACCTTTTCATTATTATTAATAACAGGCATGCCTGTACTAGGCGTTACAATAGAAGTTGTACCTGAAACTACTGTATTATTTGTGTTACCTGATACATTATCACTTCCATTACTACTTGAATTACTACCTATAGTTTCATCTGAATTATCAGGTTTATTTTCTGGTTTATTTTCTGGTTTAGATATATTATCGTTTAATGAATCATCATCTTTGTCTGGATTAGTAACTTCATCTTGTTTAGGCAGCGACTTTGTTCCTACATAGACAACTGTTGGAACCATCTCTATAACAACTTCCTCAGTTATAACAGCTTCCCCTACTGGTTGATTTTTCTTAGTCTTTTGAGTAGTTGTCACTTTCTTAATACCATCTTTACCTTCTACTACTTTAGTTTGCCCTATATATAAATTAGAATCTTCTTTTTCAATTGTAGTTACAGGAATCTTAACATTATCATCTACTGTAACAATTTCACCGTATATCTTTTTAGTACCTTTATAAACTATAGTTGGAGTTCCTTCACTTATTGTTTCTCTAGTTACTATTGGAGTACCTACAGGAACATTATTTTCTGTTTTCCATACCTTTGTAATTTTAACAACTCCCTCAGTTCCTTCTACAGTACGTGACTCATCTTCCCATAAACTATCATCAGTCTTGTTTATAACAACTATAGGAATTTTTTCTTCAGTTTCCTCTATATATTCTCCAACAGTTACATTTTCATAAATAGATTCTTCAAAATCCTTAGTTTCTTCTAAGTACCATTGTAATATTTCAGTTTTTAATTTACTTACCGCAGTTACTCCTGAGTTTATATCAAAAATATTATATTTCTTATTATGTTTCATTTGTTCTAAATCTTTTTGAACAGCTTCATCCATCTTTCTTTGTAATTCTGCAAAATCATTGAAGTGATCTGTACTTTTTAAATATTTTACTCTACTAGCTCTAATAGCAAACATATCTTTTTTAAATTCAGCTAAGCTTCCATTATATTTTGAATCTAATATTGCTTTTAAAGCTTCTTCATCATTAGCATATTGATTAGAAATATAAGATACCATTCCATTACTATAACCATATTGGGCTAATAATTCATAAGCATTTCTTTTAAATGTTATATCACCTACTGCACCATTATTATTTTGCATTGCAGCATATATTGGTTCAAATAAAGGTACTATATAGTAGCCATTATCTTGAACTGTTCCTATTGTTGAAATACCTTGATAAGCAAATCTTCCCGATACTATATTATTATCAATTAAATCATTAACTGTTTTTAATTTACTTGCAGTATCTACACTTATATTACTAAAAGTATCATTAACTATGCCTTCTTTTTTGCTATCTTTAGTTAATTCTAATTGATTGTATAATATAGCTTTTTCCTCATCTGTTTTACTTAATGAACTTTGAGCTTCTGCATAATCTAATGTATATAAAACATCCATTAATCCTTGCATATATTTTTGTAAATCTTCTTCATTCTGAAATCTATTTGGTGAAGCATTTTGTACTCTTTCACCTTGTAATTCATATGTTAAGTTTAAATTAAACATAGGCTTATAATGTAAAGTTGGATCCATATTATCTACAATTTCAAACATTCCTCTAGCAAAGGTTTCTGCTCCTTTACCTTGCCTTCTTCCATATCCATTAAACCAAACCTTATTATCTAGAATATGTGTTAATTCATGAGTATAAGTTGCTTGTCCTCTATCAGTTAATGATTTAGATAAAAACAGATTAACAGTATCTGTTCCTGCTTGTCCATCAACCGCAAGATATATTGAATAATATCCTAAAGGTGAAATAAATTCACGAACTCCTGGTAACGCTTTACTTCCATATTCAGCTGACCAAAGCTCACTCATCTTATTACTCGTTCCATAATCTAATAAACTATCAATTATAATAATATTATTTTCTTCTATAAGCTTATTTCTAACTTTGCTTATTCTATACCAAAAATCCAAAAATGCTTGTTGTTTTACAGCAGTTTCTTCTAACTTAGATTTAAAGTCATTCTTATCAATATTTTGTTTATCTTCTATATAAGTATCTACTAATCCATAGTTAACAGTACTCATTGTACTAATAGCATAAATACTATTTTCACTCACAGCTAATAATGGTATTAAATGATTTTTTAATTTTACATCATTTTTCATTTTATTATATAAAGACGTATTTCCACTTTTGCTATTTGATTCAACAATAAAAGCTTTACTTTCTTCTTTAAACCATTCTCCTACTGTTTTACCTGGAGCATAATTTTCTACACACTTTTCAACAAAAGTAAATATATCATATCCATTAACATAACTCTTAATTCTTTTATTATATGTATTTATATTACTCTTTAATTCTAAATCAGAATAAGATAAATTACCTATTGCTATTAAATCATATATATTTCTAGCATTAGTAAAGTTTGAACCGTATAAAATTATTTCCTTTGCAGTTTTACCTCCAAAACTAAAACTATATTGTTTATCTAAATACATTAATCCTAATAATACTTGATTTTTACAGTTACGAATATCTCCGGCCACAGGTCTATCTGTATTTTTAAGTAGTTTTTTTAATGTATCTTCTAAATTATTTTTTACATTATCAAAGCTTGTTTTTAAATCAAGCTTTTCCATATATAACTTCTTAATTTCTCTTTGAATTTCTTCTTCTGTAGGCTCTTTCCCTAATTTTCTTAATTCAGTAATAACTTTAATTCTATCTAGTCCGCTTACACTAGGATTTAAATATTCATATAAGTCTTCATATTGAATACTATTTAAATCAGATCTAACTTCATTTATTATTTTATTTACTTCCTCATCAGTAGGTAATGCATGTAAGTCAACATTATCAACACTTTCTTTTATAGTTTTTAAATCTTCTATCTTCTCATCTACTTCTTCAATGATATTATTATCAGAATCTATTAATTCATCTAAAGTACCTGCTTTTTCATCCACCTCTTGTAAAATAGATGTTATTATTCCATCTTCACTATTAACTGGAGATGCAGCCGCTATTATAGGTGCAATTAAAGATGTTGATATAGCTACTGAAACAACACCAACTGTATACTTTCTAAGTACATATTTTACTACTCTTTTTTCATTTTTCTTTTTTTGTAAAAATTCTTTCATTATTATTTCTCCTATGTATATTTTCCCTTTAACTTATCTACATAAACTCATATTATATTTTCGACATTTTTCCACTTTTCTTTACATCTTAAATATACGGTCTTTTTAATTATATCACATTCAAACTTTTTACAGATATACAAAAGACTCCAAAATCATAATACTTTCCTATATTTAAAGCAAATACTATTATCATTAACAGCTTTATGTTTAAAGTAAGACTTTCACCATTTTTAAAAAGTTCTGTATAATCTTTGCTATACCTTAAAATCCCTTTCATCTTACCTTTTATATACATTGGTTTTGAAAAAAACACTTTAAATAGTCCTTTAAGCTCTCCTATATTCGAATAAATCATAACTCTAGAATTTACTTTAGTAGATAAAGCTTGTCCTACCTTTTCTAAAAGCTTTTCTCGTAAAATTTAATCCTCAATTTATTCTATTATAAGTCCATTTCCAAGTTGTTAGTTAACATACTTATATATCAATTAACATAGACATAAAATAAAAGCTGCACGCCTAGTGATTTAAAATCACTCAGCATACAGCTTTTATATAAATTATCTTGATAAATATCCTGTATATTCACTTGTATGAAGAAGCTTGTTAGCATTCTCAATTCTTTCCTTAGTAGGAGGTTCTACACCTTCTAAAGGATACTTTTTACCTAGTTCTTCCCACTTGAAAGTTCCAAGAGTATGATAAGGTAAAACCTCAACACGATCAACGTTATTTAAAGTTTTAATAAATTTATCAAGTTGTATTAATTGTTCATCATTATCACTGCCACCTGGGACAAGTACATGACGAATCCACATTGGCTTATTAATCTCAGATAAATATTCCGCCATGTCAAGAATATTTTTATTGCTCCATCCAGTAAGTTCTTTATGCTTGGCATCTATAATATTCTTAATATCAAGCATTACAAGATCTGTAACCTTCATAAGTTCATTAAACTTACTAAAGAAAGGTTCTTCTCTTGTAAATGGATTTCCTGAAGTATCAAGAGTAGTATGGATACCTTTTTCTTTTTCTTTTGCTTTTGTAAAGAATTCTATTAAAAAATCTATCTGAAGAAGAGGTTCACCACCACTTACTGTGATTCCCCCCCCTTTTTTCCAGTAAGATTTATATCTAAGTGCCTGAGATACAAGTTCATCCGCAGTTTTTAATTCTCCGCCTTTCATTTCCCAGGTATCTGGATTGTGACAGAACTGGCATCTCATTTTGCAGCCTTTTACAAAAACCACATAACGGATTCCAGGTCCATCAACAGATCCAAAACTCTCTATTGAATGAATTCTTCCTAACTTTTTATCTGTATTACATTCTTTCATGGAATGTTCTTGAGATAACATCTAATTGTTGTTCTCTTGTTAAATCGATGAATTTAACAGCGTAACCAGATACACGGATAGTAAAGTTAGCATATTCTTCTTTTTCTGGATGTTCCATAGCGTCCTTTAATTTTTCAAGACCAAATACATTAACATTTAGATGATGAGGTCCTTGATCAAAGTAACCATCTAATACTTGTACAAGTTTGTCAACTCTTTCAGCTTCATTATTACCTAATGCTGATGGAGTGATTGTTTGTGTATTTGAAATACCATCTAAAGCCCATTCATATGGAAGCTTAGCTACAGAGTTTAATGAAGCAAGTAAACCGCTCTTTTCTGCTCCGTATGATGGGTTAGCTCCTGGTGAAAGTGGAGTCCAAGCTTCACGTCCATCTGGCATGTTACCAGTGTACTTACCATATACTACGTTTGAAGTTATAGTAAGGATTGATGTAGTAGGTTCTGAATTTCTGTATGTGTGTCTCTTCTTGATTTTTTCAAGGAATGAGTTAAGAACATATACAGCAATGTCATCAGCTCTATCATCATCATTACCGTATCTTGGGAAGTCTCCTTCTATTTCGTAATCTACTACTAGACCATTTTCATCTCTAACAGTCTTAACCTTAGCATATTTGATTGCTGAAAGTGAATCTACAACGTGTGAGAAACCTGCTATACCAGTTGCAAATGTTCTTCTAACATCTGTATCGATAAGAGCCATTTCTGCTGATTCATAATAATATTTATCATGCATAAATTGAATTAAGTTTAATACATTTACATATAATCCTGCTAACCAATCACTCATTTGTTCATATTTTTGAATTACTTCGTCATAGTTAAGATATTCTGAAGTGATTCCTTTATATTCTGGGCCAACTTGGTTACCAGATTTTTCATCTACACCGCCATTGATTGCATAAAGTAAACATTTTGCAAGGTTAGCTCTAGCTCCAAAGAATTGCATTTCCTTACCAGTTTGAGTTGCAGATACACAACAACAAATTGAATAATCATCTCCCCATACTGGTTTCATTACATCATCATTTTCATATTGAATTGAGCTTGTTTCTACTGAAATCTTAGCAGCATACTTCTTGAAGTTTTCTGGAAGTGCTGATGAATAGAATACAGTTAAGTTTGGTTCTGGAGCAGGTCCCATGTTTTCTAGTGTGTGTAAGAAACGGTAATCGTTCTTAGTTACCATGTGACGTCCATCAACACCTATACCACCTAATCCAATAGTAACCCATGATGGATCTCCTGAGAATAATTCATTGTAAGATGTTATTCTTGCATATTTAACCATTCTGCATTTCATTGTTAAATGGTCAATTAATTGTTGAGCTTCTTCTTCTGTGATAACTCCATTCTTAAGATCTCTTTCCATATATATATCAAGGAATGTAGAAACACGTCCGATTGACATAGCAGCACCATTTTGAGTCTTGATTGCTGCAAGATATCCAAAGTATAACCATTGAACTGCTTCTTTAGCATTCTTAGCTGGCTTTGATATATCATATCCATAGCTTGCAGCCATTTGTTTCATATCTTTAAGAGCTTTTATTTGGTCTGCAATTTCTTCTCTCAAACGGATAACATCATCTGTCATTGTTCCGTCACCACAGTTAGCTTTATCATTTTCCTTTGCTTCTATAAGATAATCAATACCATAAAGAGCAACTCTTCTGTAGTCACCTACTATACGTCCACGTCCATAAGTATCTGGAAGACCTGTGATAATATGACTGTGACGAGCCTTTCTCATTTCTGGTGTATAAGCATCGAATACTGCTTGGTTATGTGTTTTATGATATTCAGTAAAGATCTTGTGTAATTCTGGATTTGGTGTATATCCATAGTTTTCACAAGATTGTTCAGCCATTTTGATACCACCATATGGCATGAAAGCTCTCTTAAGAGGCTTGTCTGTTTGAAGACCTACAATTTGTTCTAAATCTTTTAAAGATTCATCAATATATCCTGGGCCATAAGCAGTAAGACCTGAAACTACTTCAGTTTCCATGTCAAGAACTCCACCTTTAGCTCTCTCTTCCTTTTGTAATTCTTGTAGTCTTCCCCATAATTTGTTTGTTGCTTCTGTTGGACCAGCAAGGAAACTTTCATCACCATCATATGGTTTATAATTCTTTTGGATGAAATCTCTTACATTGATTTCTTCTTTCCATAATCTTCCTTCAAATCCACTCCATTGTTCGTTTTCTAACATTTGTGAACTCCTCCTTATACATTGTACATACATATTTAATTTATATCATTAATTTAGGTATAAGCTTTGTTAATAATCCTATAGTTGCTTTATGAAATGCTTTTATATTTCAATAACCGCAACTACTCAGTCATAGAAATGCTTTCATTTTTTATTACAAAATCATTTTTTTGATTATGTATTGATAGGTTTATTATAATCAAAGAAAATTGCGATAAGAAATTGATTTCGTAAAAACCCATGAATTGCTATCAGCATTTCATAAAATTATACAAATTTCAAATGAAGTATATTATCAATTGAAATTTATCTCATTTTTAATATATTGTCAAGTTTTCTTTTAATTTCTTTTAAATACTTTTATTGAATATTTTTTGCTAAAATTTATATTTTTTTATTAATTCTATAAAAAAACTTGTTAATTTTATAACATTTTGAAACTAACTTCTAACTTTTTTAGATAAACAGCTTCTTTATATATTTTTTTACGATACATTACATAAATTATGCACTCAATAAAAATATAATTGATAAATTAATATCTTCAAAAATTTTGAGTATGAAAATTTTTTACATAAAAAATTTAAATAAAACATATAAATAAGTAGTTAATTTATTTAGAACTCAAAACTTAAAAAATTATTTATTACCACATTACTTTTCTTGACTATATTAACAATTTTATTTGTTATTTATCTAACAATCTTATATTAACATAACTATTTACAATAAGCAAGTAACTTATCATTTAATAGTAAATAAATCCATCATAATCCAAGTAATTTTTTTCATACTATCTTAAAAATAGGGTGTAAAAGCCTCCAAATGAAAAGATATTTTACACCCTAAAAAAACATTATTCACTTTTTTCTACTTCTTATCATTAAAATTTAAGAAAATTGCTTCTCATCAAAATCTTTACCAAAGTATCTTACTATAATTAGATCTTTATTACTGCTTAATTCTTTCTCTAATATAGTTTTATATTCATTAATACTCTTAACTGCTAACTTATTTTTTGTGTAATATTCGTATTCATCACTTTCACTTTTTAATGTATTAATAACTTCATCAATTTCAAATTGATCATCTAATGTAAAGCTTGTTTCTTCTGTCATTTTACTGCTTGCATCATATAATAAACATAATTATTAGAATCCATATCTGATTCATATTTACCCTTAACTTCATCTACAGAAATATTAGAATTTTTATAATTAAATTGTGCCATATAATATTTAGGATTTTCTTTTGTATCAATAGTATCATTATTAAGCAGTCTGCCTTCTTTTAAATTATCTAAAAATTCTTTACTAGGATTCACCATTTCATTATCTCTCTTATAATCTTCACTAAACACAATCCACATCCTCCTTTAATGACTCCTTAAGCATAAGACGTGCTCTATGCAGCTGAGATTTTATTGTAGATACTTTGATGGAAGCTTTAATACAGCGTAATACACTTCACTTTTTTCATTAAGCTCTGTTACAATATCATCTGCATCTTCCATATTTGTTGTTCTTCTAAACCATGCAAAATCTTTCTAAATATATTTTTATTTCTTAATATTTATATGTTATTTGCACTCAATAGCTCAATAAAAGGTTGCAAAAAAAATTAACTCTTTTTTGAATTTATAATATTCTAAGCTAGCTCTTCAGCATTAATAACTTCTCTGCTTCTATCCTTTTCTTCTTTCTCTGCCTTTATAACTTTTTGAAACTCCTTAACATCCTTAGCAATTACACCACTTAATGCAAGTAAACAAACTAAATTTGGAATTGCCATAAGACCATTCATTACATCAGAAAAGTTCCATACAATTTCTAATGTAGTTGTTGCTCCAATATATGAAACTAATGAAAATACTATACGATATATAATACAATATTTAGGTTTCTTCACTAGATATTCAAAAGCTTTTTCACCATGATATTCCCATCCTATAATTGTTGAAAATGTAAATAGTGCTATACCTATACTAACTAAAAATCCTCCTGCCTTACCTAGAACA
This sequence comes from uncultured Clostridium sp., assembly GCA_934746785.1. GTDB lineage: Bacteria > Bacillota > Clostridia > Clostridiales > Clostridiaceae > Clostridium. The sequence continues at coordinate 10,900 of CAKVFO010000041.1, forward strand.
CTTGAAAAAGCTAATATTGTAAGCGCTGAACCTGTAATAAGTTCACCTGTTGATGGATCAATAGTTCCTAAAACTCCTGAACATGCTATTGCAAGGCCTGTAATAGTACAAACTACAATTGTGTCAAAGAAAGTTCCTGTCATATTAATATATCCTTGGCGAACTGGATTATCTGTTGTTGCTGCAGCAGCTGTAATAGCCGCTGATCCTAGTCCTGCTTCATTTGAAAATACACCTCTTGCAACACCCCATCTTAAAGACTGCATCATGCTTACCATTATAGTACCTCCAACACCACCTGCTGCTGCCTTAGTACTAAATGCCATTGAAAATATCTTAGCTATACCACTTGGTAAATTTCCTATATTACCAACTATGACTATTAATCCTGCTATTACATAAAATACAGCCATAGTAGGTACAACTACTTGAGATACCTTTGAAATATTTTTTATTCCTCCAACAATAATAAAAAGTGCCAATATCGTTATTACAAGACCTGTCATCCATGTTGGAATACTAAATGTTTCTAATAATGCAGATGAAATTGAATTAGCTTGAGTTAAATTTCCTATACCAAAAGAAGCTAATACTGTAAACAATGCAAACAAGAATCCCATAAAGCATCCAAAAGTTTTATTTTTGAAAGCATGTTTCATAGTATACATTGGGCCTCCAGACATTTCTCCATTTTCATTTACTTCACGATACTTAATTGCAAGCATACATTCTGCAAATTTAGAAGTAAGACCAAAGGCTGCTGAAATCCACATCCAAACCAAAGCTCCTGGCCCCCCCAAAACCATAGCTGTTGCAACACCAACTATATTACCAGTACCAATAGTTGCTGCAAGTGCTGTCATAAGTGCTGAAAATGGTGAGATATCGCCACTTCCTCTTTTCTTAGTTCTTGCTTCTTTACTTAAAACACTTTTTAAAGCATACCCCAAGTTTCTCCATGTTAGAAACCTTAACCTTACTGTTAAGAAAATTCCTGTTCCAACTAAAAGGACTAGCATTACTGGCCCCCATACAAAATCATCAATTGATGATAATATCCTTGAAAATAACTCCATAATTATTCCCCCTTTTTATTATGCTTTTCTATTCTAAATAATAGTTTAAAAAAAAATCCATAAAAACAGAAATAAGACACGACGCCTTTGTCCTGTAGCTATGGATTAAAATTTCTCTATTCTTTTATAATTTATTGAATAAAAGTAAATTTAACTTTAATTTATTGGAAGAATTATCACAAACTCACTACCTAAACCTAATTCACTTCCTTCCTTTTGTTCAGAACCTATTTTTTCACCTTGGTTAAATCTATCAAATATTACTTTTTGACTTTCTTCACTTATACCCGAGCCATTATCTTTTACAACTATCTTGACCTTATTTTTCAAATCATATGTTGATTATCTTTTCTTCTATATCAGTATCAAATATAAATTGAATTCCATTTTCTTCAATATAATCCTTCATATCAAAAACTGTATCTTCAACTAACGAAACTATATCTACTCTTTCTTTAGTTATTAATTGATTTGTACTCATTAATATATTTAATGGTGTTCTAAGCTCATGTGATAAATTCACAAAATAATTATTTTTAGCTTGTTCTAATTCTATTACATGATTATATAATTCTTCATTCTTCTTCATTTCTTCTCTTAACTCTTTAGTACTTTTATTAACTAATTTGTCTAGTCTTTTAACTTTACTCATTTGTATATATATAGCTGAAGCAATCAAAACACAATAAATAACTATGGCTGCTTTACTATTCCAAAAAGGAGTCTTAATAGTAAAATTCACTGAATTTACTTCACTCATTACTCCATGATTAGTCATAGTTTTTATCTCTAGTTTATAATTTCCTGGAGCCAAATTAGCAAATATAAGAGAATTACCATTAATCGTGTGCCATTCTTGTTCTAAACCACTTAACCTCTAATAATATTTTAAAGAATTTATCATTTTGTAATCATCTGTGAAAAAATTTACTCTTATATTATTTTCATTATATTTAAATTTTTTGTTATCTATATGCTTTTTAATTATTCCATTTACCTCAAAGTTGTCAAAAATAACTCTTGGTTTAAATGTAGATAATTCTATATTATCTACATCAATAACACTTAGGCCATTCATACTTCCAAAATACATATATCCTTCTTTACCTGAGAAACATGCTCTTCCATTAAACTCATTTGATGTTAGTCCATCTTCTACTGTAAAGTTCTTAAAGGATTCATCTTTTAAAGAAAATTTTGATATACCACCATTTGTACTCATCCATATTTCATTATTTTTATCAACTAATATATTTCCATCTAGGTCTTCAGATATATATCTTACTATATTACTAATTATACTATCACTATTATATTCATCATTCTTATATATCTTATATTCCTTAGTCACTGTATTTATCTTAATTAATCCTCCATTAAGAAAACACCCTAAATAATAATTTCCTTTAGAATCTTCATAAACAGCTCGTATAGACTTATCATCTATACCCATATCCTCTAATATATAATTTATAATATCTATTCACTCTTCACTAGTTCCTACCCATAATACTTTTTTATCATCTTCATATAACTCAGTTATTATATTTTCAGATAAGCTATTTGAATTATTAGGATTCGATTTGTAATTATAAAAACTACTTGTAGGATTAAATATAGATATTCCGCTATATTGACCTACCCATATAAGACCACTGCTGTCTATAAATAAGCATCGTGTCTTATCCTCAATTAAGCCATCATTTTCGTAGGGTTTCTTTTTATATTTCTTAAATACATTATTTTCATAGTCATAACTACAAAGCCCCTGCCCTGTTGCAATCCAAAGAATTCCTTTTGAATCCATTACTACATCTTTTACAACATCACTTGATATAGAATTTTCATTTTCATCACTATACCTATAATTAACTATACTATTGTCACTTAAATTAATTTTATATAACCCATCATATAAACTACATACCCATATATGGCCCTTTAAATCTTCATAAATAGTAGATACCTCAATACTTCCAATAGTACCTTCATAATCATGTAATATCTACAATATAATTTCCTGCTATTGAATTTTTATTATATTTATCATTTTTATAATATTTAAATACACTCCCATTATACCTATTTAATCCATCATTAGTAGCAATCCAAATATATCCATAACTATCTTGATATATCTTATCTACTGTTGATTGTGATAACCCATCTTCGATTGTTAAATTACTAAACTTTAAGTTTTTAACCATTGTTGCAGCATTTACTTCAACATGGTTAAAGGAAAACATAAAAATTAAAATTAAAATCTTTATTATATTCTTTTTTACTTTATCTTTAGTTAACATACTTCTCCTTTTTTATTTAGTGTAAATTAAATAGTATATAGCAGTAACTTTTGCACAATTTCTAATTATACATACATCGAACCAAAGTTACTAGTTACTATATGATAATATTTTAAACTTATTTTTGCTAATTTTTGTAATATCTACTAAAGCATTTAAATCAACAGCAAAAAGAACCTATAAAAATTAATCTATTTTATAGGTTCTTTTATATCAAAATATTATTTAAATGTAATCTTCTTAAATATCTACTCTAAATTTTCTCCATTCGATTCAATAACTTGCTTATACCAATCAAAGCTCTTTTTCTTTCTTCTTTCTAAAGTTCCATTACCATCATTATCTTTATCAACATATATGAAACCATAACGCTTTCTCATTTCTCCTGTAGATGCTGATACTAAATCAATACATCCCCATGGGGTATATCCAATTAAGTTTACTCCATCTAAAACAGCTTCTTTCATAGCAGCAATATGTTGTCTTAAATAATCAATTCTATAATCATCATTTATAGAACCATCAGCTTCAACAACATCATTTGCACCTAATCCATTTTCAACTATGAATAAAGGTTTTTGATATCTATCATAAAGGCTGTTGCAAGTTATTCTTAATCCCTCTGGATCTATCTGCCATCCCCATTCTGAAACTTTAACATATGGATTTCTTACTGACTTAAATGCATTTCCTGCTGTTTTCCCACTTAATACCTCAGGATCTACAGATGCACATCTACTTGCATAATAACTAAATCCTATGAAATCAACAGTATTTTCTTTTAGTATTTTTTCATCCTCTTCTTCCATTACTATTTTAATGTTATTTTCTCTAAAGAATCTCTTTGCATATCCCGGATATTCACCTCTTGATTGAACATCTATAAACATAAGATTTTCTCTATCTTTTCTCTTAGCTTCCATTACATCCTTTGGATTACATGTATATGGATAGAACTCTCCTGCTGCAAGCATACATCCAACCATTGAATCTGGAATAATTTCATGAGCAAGTTTTGTAGCTAGCGCACTTGCAATAAGTTCATGATGAGCTGATTGATACATTACTTGAAGTTTATCATCATCTTTACTAAATCTTACCCCTGCCCCCATAAATGGAAGGTGTAAAATCATATTAATTTCATTAAAAGTCATCCAATACTTAACCTTATATTTATATCTTTCAAATATTACCTTACAATAATTTAAGTAGAAATCTACAAACTTTCTATTTTTCCAGCCACCAAACCTTTCAATAATACCTATTGGAGTATCAAAGTGACATATTGTAACTACTGGCTCAATATTATTTTTTATCATTTCATCAAACATTGAATCATAGAATTTTAATCCTTCTTCATTTGGTGTTTCTTCATCTCCACTGGGAAAAATTCTTGACCATGCTATAGATATTCTAAGGCACTTAAACCCTATTTCTCCAAATAAAGCTATATCTTCTTTATATCTATGATAAAAATCTATTGCTTCATGAGATGGATAATATTCATCATCATTAATCTTTAATTCAGGAATATTTCCTTTCATTACACTTACTCTATTTTTACCTGCAGGACAAAGGTCTACAGTAGTAAGACCTTTACCTCCTTCTTTATATCCACCTTCACATTGGTTTGCAGCTAATGCTCCTCCCCATAAAAATCCTTCTGGAAAACCTAATTTCATCTTATGTCCCTCCATTCTTTTATCCTATAACATTTATTAACGCTTCTTTTTCTCTTACTAAAGTTCCAATTTTTCCGGCTGATGAAACTTCTGAATATATTGAACTATTTGTTATTATAACTGGTGTTATTACTTCATACCCTTCTTCTATTATTGAATCCTTATCAAATTCTACTAAAGTATCACCTATCTTTATATTATCTCCTACTTTAACCTTTGCATCAAAGTATTTTCCTTTTAAATTTACAGTATCAATTCCTACGTGAATTAATATCTCTGTTCCATCTTCTGATGTTATTCCTATAGCATGTTTTGTCTCAAATAATGCTGAAACAACTCCATTTACTGGTGATGATACTCTTCCTTCTGCTGGTATTATAGCAATACCTTCACCCATCATTCCTTCTGAAAACATTGGATCATTTACTTCAGCTAAATCAACACATTTTCCATTCATTGGTGAGTATACTACTGCATCTTTAACTTGATTTTCTATTACTTCTTCAACTTCTGCTTTACATTCTTGCTTTTCTTCTACTATGTCTTCAAATCCAACTAAATATGTAACTACAAATGATACTACAAAGGCAATTGCTGCACCTACACATGCAAGAGTAATATTTCTAAATCCTTCTGTGCCTATGTATCCTGGAAGAGCTAATAATCCTGGTGATCCTGAAGTATATCTTCCAACTCCAAATATTCCTAAGAATAAACCTGAAACTCCTCCGCCCATCATTACACCTATTAAAGGTTTCTTTAATTTCATTGTAACACCATACATTGCTGGTTCTGTAATACCACATACCCCTGTAATACCTGCTGATGATGCTAGTTGTTTAAGTTCTTTGTTCTTTGTTTTACAAGCTACAGCTAATGATGCTGCGCCTTGAGCAATGTTTGAACCAAGCATTCCAGGACCTACAACTGTATCAAATCCTGATGTTGCTAAGTTATTTATACCAATTGGAATTAATCCATAATGCATACCTGTCATAACTAATAATGGTGAGAATGTTCCTACTATAAGTGGTACTAACCATTTAGCATATTGATCTAAGAAAGCAATTCCTGCTGCAATTCCATTACCACATATATTTCCTAATGGCCCTAGAGCAACTAAAGTAACTGTACCTGCAACTACTAATGTTATTAATGGTTTAGTGAAAAACTTAATTGCATTAGGTGATAATTTATCAGCTATAGGTTCTACAAATGACATAAACCATACTCCTAAAATTATAGGAATTACTGATGAGGAATATGTAGCTATTGTAACTGGCAATCCTATGAAACTAATGCCTGTCCCACTTTGCTTTGCAGTATTTATCATTGCTGTAAAGTTTGGATGCATTAAAATCCCAGCAATTGTCATTGCCATATATTGATTACATTTAAACTTCTTAGCTGCAGAATTTGCAAGTAAGAATGGTAAAAAATAAAATGCTGCATCTGCCATAAAATTTAATATTGAATATGTCTGGCTTGCTGTATCTATAAGGCTAAAACTTACTAATAATGCCATAACAGCTTTAAGCATTCCGGCACCTGTTATTGCTGGAATAATTGGTGTAAAAATCCCTGCTATAGTATCAAGTACTTTTACAACTGCATTTCTGTTATCTTCCTCTGTGGCAGCAGAATTACCTCCATCAAAACTTGCAATGTCATTAATTGCTTTACATACATTAGCAACATCACTTCCTATGATAACTTGGTATTGTCCTCCTTTATTAACAACTCCCATAATACCTTTTGTATTCTTTAACTTATCAGTATTTGCTTTTGTGTCATCTTTTAAGTTAAATCTTAATCTTGTTGCACAGTTAGTTAATGCCGAAACATTTTCTTTGCCCCCAACGTTAAGCAATATAACTTCTGCTAATTCTTTATAATTCATAATCTCAGTCCCCCTTAAAGGTCTTTTGTTTGTCTTTGATATTGTTTACATGCTTATTGTAATCGTTTATAATATATTCATCAATACTATATTTCTTATATTTATCATAGTTTGTATCTATGAATATAAGAAATAAGAAAGCAGGATGGACAACCATGTTAGAATTAAGACTATTAAATTACTTTTTAGTTCTTTCTGAAGAACTACATTACACTAAAGCTGCTGAACGTCTTCATATATCTCAGCCTACTTTAAGCAATCAAATAAAATTATTAGAAGATATTATGGGAGCAAAACTATTTAAATATGTATCTAAAAAAACTATCCTTACTGAAGAAGGGGAAATCTTAAAAGAACATGCATATAAAATCTTCTTTTATATTGAAGAAACTAAAACAGATATAAAAAATTATAAAGGTAAATCTAGATCACAAATAAAGATTGGTGCTTCTGGATGTCACCTAATATTAAACCCATGCTCACAATTTAATAAGCTGCATCCAGAAATATTATTAACTTTAGAAGAACATAGCAGCAAAACAATATTTGAAGATGTAAAGAATGGCAAATTAGATTTAGGAATAACCTATTCTTCTTTGGAGGATTCCTCTTTATATTCAGAAGTTTTAAATCTAGAACCATATCTTGTCGTGGCTCCTTTAACTTCTAAAATTTCAAAGTTTGACTCTGTTAACTTGAAAGATTTAGTAGATGAACCGATGGTTTTACTATCTCCAGGCTCATCTTCAAGGAAAAATGTTGATAAAGCTTTTAGTTTTATAAATCATACATGCAGCCCTAGTATTCAAGTTGCTAATTTAACTTCATGTATACCCTTAATTGAAAATTCAAATAATATAACAATATTACCTAAGTCATATATAAAGTCTATAAAAAATGATAATCTAAAGGTTATACCTATTTCTGATTATCCTCCTAGACAAACAATTAATCTTATTTATAGAAAGGATTTATTTTTAGATTCTATTTTAACTGATCTCTTAGTTATTATCAGAGACTTTCATAATAGTAATTAAAGTTACCATTTATAAAATGTTACTGAAAATTCGCTTTTCCAGTAACATTTTTATTATTTTTGGAGCATTCCTATCTATCTAATTCTTTAAGTAAAATTGCTAAATCTACAGGTGAAAATCCACCTTTATTTGATAATAATTCTTCATTAATATCAATACTCTTTTTATCAAACTTACTTTCTATTACCTTTTCAATTTCCAAAATTATATTATTCGTCATAATAAATTTCCCCACTAAATGATGTTATATGTCCCATAATTTATTAGATTGTCAACTATCTTTTTACACATTAAATTTATATCAACTTGAGAATAACATATTTTTTCTACCCTATTTATTCTAGAAACCTTCTCTAACACTTTTATATAGTGGTTAAACTTAATTATTTTTTCTTCATTTGAGTATCTATTATTAAACATAAATTCAAGAAAGGTGTTTACATTAAACAATCCTGAATAGGATTTTGTTCCAATTAATTTAGTATTATATCCTTTACTTTTAAAGAAATTATAAATACTCATTTCTGTATAGAACTTATCTGCCATCTCAGCTAAACTAGATACTAATATAACTGGTGTTTTAACTTGATATAATATATTATCACCTATATTTATATCATCTAAATCACTTTTAAATTCATGGTATTTTGTATTATTTCTCTTACATAAATCCTTTATATAATCTCTTTTTTCATTCCAGCAAAAAAAGACATTTTCAAGCCTATCTATATTCTTTTCTAAAAATTCATCCTCTATATCTTTTATTTGTAACCCTTCAATATTACCCTTATAATCTATATTATTTAATTTTTCTATTCCCCACCCTCTTAATGGAACAGCACTACTAATATGTAGATTATTTATTAAGTCACTTGAAAATCTTGCTATTGCAACTGTTTCTTTTTCTATAGGGAATATTATAGTATCATTATCAATAATAACTTCTCCTTCATTCATTTAATCATAAAAAGAATTACTATATTCATTGATAAAACAGTACTCTTTCATCATCTTTTCTACTTCCTTTTTAATACTCTCACAACACTTTTTCTTTTTATCTACTGAAAGTTTATCCAAGTCATCTATAGCTGACACACATACTTTACAATATCTATATGCCCAGCAATCCTTACACATATCTCCCACCTTTCCCACATTCATAATATTGTATATATTTTCAAAATCAAACCCTTCATCAAGGTTCCCAATTTTAGCCACCGTAGACTTTTCACTTACCTTTTCACAAGGTAAGAAATCACCATCAACATTTACGAACAATCTAAAAGCACCTGGCATACATGGTCCAGATGGATGCGTCACCTCTGGTACCCCATCTTCACTTTCATAGAAACGTTCATATGCCTCTTTCATTTCAAAGTAATAGCTCTTAATCATTGGAGAACACTCTTCAAGTTTTATCTTATTTATACATGCCAATATACATTTAAAAATTTCATATCTTTCAGCAATTATATTTTTTTCTTTTTGCTCATTAAGATCACCATCTTTATATCTATTACTTACTGCCGATACTATCATATCTTTATTATTTAAAATTTAGCAGTGGTTCCCCACCATAAAAAGAAATTCCTACAATATCTGATTCTGAACTATTATGTATTAAAAAATTCACAGCTTTCTTAGCTGTTTCTATACTCATAGTTTTATTATTATGAACCCTGTTTTTATAATTTCCTGAGTATGCACAATACTTACATCTTAAATTACAATCTTGAGTTACTTGTAAACAAATTGATTGCAATTTACTAGTTAAATAACTACTTAATAAATCACTCATGGGATGTTCTATTTTTTTTATTCTGCTATCAGACAAATATCCTCTTGATATTAAATTCTGTAATTTCAAATTTATTTCTTCTTTCAAAATTTCTTCTTTATTTTCTTTAACATTTGATAAGTAATTGTATAACTCTAAATCAATATTTAAAATATTATTTTTTTTAACATCATACAAGTAATACTTATAAAAAACTCACTAAATTCACTAATTACTTTTCATTTATAATGTTATTAAGAATTTCATTCTCCTTATCACTTATATCTAAGTCACTTAAACAATTTTTATCAGCATCATTCTTACTTAATTGTTTTTGCTCAGTGTCTTTCCCTAGCAATCCTGGTCCTGAAATCTTTATACTAAATGTCATTTTCATTCCGCCTATAGAAGTTGTTAGCATTAATAACTTTGAACCATCTGGTTTATTTATTATTTTAAATTCACTTTTTTGATTTTCTAATTCTTCACTTTTTACATTATCATAATTTAACTCGTCATCTACTTTGTCAGTTTCTTTTTTCCTATCAATCAAATCTTTATCAAAATCTAAATAACTTTGATTTTTTATTTTTGCATCAGTAAACTTATTACAATTATCCAATATTTTTGATTCACTGACAAAACTACTATTGTTATTCTTCTTTCTTCCTGTATAAACATATTTATTATATGAAACACTACCTAACGAATTAATTGTCATCCAATCACTTCCCTTGTAATTAATTTTATTTTTTATATTCTTACAAAAAATTTAAAAGTTCCTTATATGTCCCTATATCTTTAAGCCTTCCTGATTCTAATACTACTACGTTGTCCACCTGATAATAATGTTCCATTTTCTCCAACATCATAATCTAATGATTTTTCCTCTATAAACTTTGATAAATTGTTTTCTTTAATAGTCTTATATATAGCCTCATCTTCTATCTGCTTAAATAACTTTATATTATTTCTTACTGTATCATTAAATAAATATATTTCTTGATTAACTACTGAGAACTTTTTCCTCTGACGCCTCAATAAATTCATAATATCTTTTACTTGATGGAATAATTCCAGATAGAAAAAACTTTATATTTAAAACTGCAGATATTGGCTCTATAACATAATTAGTATATGTTATGAAGGAAAATATACTTCCCCCTGTCAGCTACATATTAAAGACCATATTTTAACCCAAAATATATATAGATGTTAATAACAAATTAACTATTATTTTATCTGATGCACTATTATATTCCCTTAATAGACTAATAGCTTTTTCATTTTTTAGTACGCTTTCTTTTTTTATTGAAAATTCTTTGCTCTTATATTCTTCTATCAGTGTTAACTTTACACTTATAATACAAAGTCCTATTATTCCACCAAGCATACTAAAAACTTGAGTAAATACAAAGATTAAATTTTCATCAACAATAGAACCTATACTATCAATATCTCTGTTTAATCTTGATAAAAGTTCACCATAATTTGTCTTATCAAAATATTTTATTTCCATTTTCATCAAGTGATTAAATGAATTATGCCATAATTTATATTTCAGTTTATTACATATTTTTATTCTTTGATTTTCTTTAAATATATTTATAAAATTATCAAATAAACAAATACCAAACATTTAATATTCCAGATACAAGCAAACAAAATATAATTAATGCAATAATTTTTTATATTCAGCTACTAACTTAATTATTTTTTTAATATATAAACATCTTTCAAAAACATCACCCGCAACAATATAATAGCACAAAAAAAGCAGATTATTCAATTTATTCCATTTGTTCTGCATTTTTAATACGAAATTTTACTCCCAAATCATAAAATATAAAATCCTCAATTTTTCAACCATATAAAAGACTTTTAAAGTTTAATCAAACCTTTTTCATTATTTTTTATTATTTAAGCTTCAATGCCATACTGACTAATATAATAGACAATTTAAGAATACATGTTTATAATTCCCGACTTTATCATACATAGCTATTTTGTATTTATGCTATTGTATTGTAGATATATATAGTTATGTATATATGAATTATAATTTTATAAAGGGGAGATTTTTATGAAGAAAAAATCTATTTTTTCAAAGCTTATTAGCTGTACTATAGCTGTTACTACATTATTAATATCTACACCTATTGCAACTGTAAAAGCTGCCACTACTTGGAATAATACATCAGATGTATCTTGGATTGATCCAAATAAGAAGGTTATTGCTTTTGCTTTTGATGATGGACCTGTTAATGGCAATACCGCAGCAACTATCCTAAATACTTTAGAAAAATACAAAATGCATGCTACATTCTTCTATCAAGGTAACCAAATAACTGACTCTAATAAGTCAGAAATTAAACGTGCACATAATATGGGCTGTGAAGTTGCAAGCCATACTTATTCACATCCTTACTTAACTAATTTATCTACTTCAGAAATTCAAAATGAAGTAAATAAAACTGCTAGTATGTTAGAAGAAATTACTGGTGAAAAAAATTTCCTAGTAAGGCCTCCATATCTCGCTGTAAATGGTAATGTTTTAAAGGCTATTAATGTTCCACTTATTACATGTAATGTTGATACTAAAGACTGGGATAATAAAAGTAAAGATCAAATTATCCAAACTGTATTAAATGCTAAGGATGGTGATATCCTATTAATGCATGAAACTTATAATACAACTGCTGAAGCTGTAGAATATCTTGTCCCAGAATTAATTAAGAGAGGTTTCGTTGTAACTTCTGTTTCTGAATTATTTAAGATAAAAGGAAAAACTATGACTTCTGGACAAGTTTACTCGTCTTGTAAAGGTCGTAATATTTCAATTCCTACTGAACCAACTACTCCAACAACCCCTTCTTTTTTTAATTTAAAACTTAACTACAACATAAATAACTGGGGCTCAGAATATCAAGTAGGATTTAAGATAACTAACAATTCTAATACAATTGCTTCTAATTGGATTTTAAAAATAAAGAAAAGTGAAATAAATATCTCTACTAGCTGGAATATTAATATTAAGGAATCTGGAGATTACTATGTAATTACTCCAACAAGCTGGAATTCTAATATTCCTAAAGGTGGCTCTGTTGAATTTGGTATGCAGGGTTCTGGATCTATTGGAACAACATTAAATTATACATTGGAATAATACAAACAAAAGAACAAAGTGGCTGACGCCACGCTCCCTTCGGGAAACTTAATTGAAAGTGTAAATTTAAAAGCATAGGATACTCA
>CAKVFO010000042.1 GCA_934746785.1 uncultured Clostridium sp.
TTTTTACAAGTTTATTATAGTTCTAAGGTCAGGGAAGGTCAAAGTTTTATTAAACCTTCCTTTATTAACTCTTTTCAATCATTCCTTATTTAAGTTATTTATCTCATCATTTCTATATTTTCCTTGATATTTCTCTTTTTTTCTATACAACATTAATTTATTACTTGATAATTACTAGATAGGCATATTCATATGCTTTATATTTAGGAATTCCAAGTTTGATAAAATTTCTGAGTCTTGTTCTTACTCTCTTCCATTGTTTCCATATACAAGCTCGCAGCCTTCTTCTAATCCATTGGTCTAGTTCCCTTATCTTAAGCTATACGGTTGACACTATCAGCCCACGTTACGAACTTTCACCGATTAGTGCACGCCCATGCTGGGCGCACAAAAAATAGAGACTGTATCTAAAAGATACAGTCCCTATTTTTAAACAGCCCATTTTCTATCAGCTGTAAAGTTAACATTTAACCATTTATTTAACTTTATACTTTTAATACCTGTATATACCTCTTCTCGAACCTTGTCCATCTCTTCAAGTTCTTTAAGTCTTGACTCCTCATTAAATACAAAATCAATTTCAATTCTTAATTCTCTTCCAACCTTGCTTACTCTTGTTATAGAATCCTCAAATTTGTATTCTTCTTCTATATCTTTTACTATAGTATAAATCTTATCATTAATATCTTTATCTGCATTTCTATTAATAATTTCACCAAAACATTTATTAAGAGTCTTTATAGGTACTTTTATAAAAAATAGTGATGATGCTATAACCATTATCGAATCAATATACTTTGTTAGAAATATATATTGAGTTTTTGATATTATCGCCACAATAAGGAATCCAACTAATACAGCTGCGCTTAAAATTGTATCCATAAGCCACTGATTACTCTCAGAATTCACTATCTCTGATGATATCTTTCTTCCACTCTTGTTTAAAATATAATAGCTTAAACCACATCCAACTGTTGAAATAAGTGAATACATTAATGCTAATCCTGCATCCACATTATTCCCTCCAGCTATTAATTCTTTAACACCATCAACTAAAGTTACTAAACACATAATAATTAGTACTATTGATTGAAATGCTACCATTATTGGTTCTAATACTCCCTTACCAAAAGGAAACTTATCGAAGTCTGACTTCTTTATATAATTTGAAATATATAGTGCTAATATTGATAAAAATAAACTTATTAACGAGTATAGACCATCAAACATAATCATATCTGATCTTACTGCTGCTCCCCATACTATACCTAAAACTGCAAAAAATAATCCTCCTGCTGCTGAAAAGGCAAGCATGTTTTTCTCACTTTTCATTATTCCACCTCTTATTGTTTTATCTATATATAATTATATTTGTTAAAAAATATATAACAACTGACTAATTTAAGGTGTTTTTTATACTATTAGCACATATATTTAAGAGTTTAATTTTTTTTCAATAACATAATAGTACATATTTATGGGTCTTTTAGTCCTCAAGTACAGTTCTATTTACCTTCCATATTTCTTCGGCATATTGTAATATAGTTCTATCACTTGAGAACATACCAGCATTACATGTATTCATAAATGCTTTTCTTGCCCATCCATACTTATCCTTATATGCTTCAAATACCTTATCTTCAGTTTCCTTAAAGCTATGGAAATCAGCTAATATATAATATTGATCATTTTCATCTACTAAAGAATTAAATAAGTCTTCAAATTCACCAGTACCACCATCATCAAAAGTACCATCTACTAAAGTATCTACTACTCTTCTTAAATCAGCATTCTTCTCATAGTAATCTCTTGAGCAATAGTTATCTTTTAATTTTTCTATTTCTTCTACTTTTAATCCAAAGATGAAATTATTTTCTTCTCCACTTTCTTTAACAATTTCTACATTAGCACCATCTAATGTTCCAAAAGTAGGAGCTCCATTTAACATTAACTTCATGTTACCAGTTCCTGATGCTTCCTTACCTGCAGTTGATATTTGTTTAGATACATCTGCTGCTGGGCATAGTTTTTCTGCATAAGATACCCTGTAGTTTTCTACAAATACAACCTTAATCTTACCATCTATTGTTTCATCATTATTTACCATCTTAGCTATTGCACCAATGAATTTAACTATTGATTTAGCTCTTACATATCCTGGGAAAGCCTTAGCTCCAAAGATGAATGTAGTCTTAGGTATATCTAAAGTTGGATCATCTTTTAATCTATAATATAAGTCTAAGATATATAAAGCATTTAATAATTGTCTCTTATATTCATGAAGTCTCTTAATTTGAATATCGAATATAGAATCTGGATCTATTTCTACTCCTTCATGTTCCTTAATATATGCTGCAAGTTGTTCTTTCTTTGTTCTCTTTATATTCATATATTTATCTAGAACTGCTTTATCATCAGCATACTTTTCTAATTCCTTTAACTTAGAAAGATCTCTTACCCAATCTTCACTTCCTAATAATTCAGTAATTAATGCTGATAATTCAGGGTTTGCTAACTTAATCCATCTTCTTGGAGTTATACCATTAGTTTTATTTTGGAACTTTTCAGGATATAGTTCATACCAATTCTTTAATTCAGTATTCTTTAATATATCTGTATGAAGCTTAGCAACTCCATTTACTGCTGAACCTACATGTATTGCAAGGTTAGCCATTCTTACTTGGCCTTTAGATACAATTTTATATTCTTTAATTTCGCTTCCTGTATAATCAGCTGCCTTTAATTCTTCAATGAATTTTCTATCAATTAATTTAATTATTTCAAGTATTCTTGGGAATAATTCTTCAATTAAATCAACATCCCACTTTTCAAGTGCTTCAGCAAGTATTGTATGATTAGTATAGCTGAATGTTTTCTTTGCTATATCAAGAGCATCTTCAAATTTCATCTTTTCTTCATCAACTAAAACTCTTATAAGTTCAGGAATTGCAAGTGTTGGATGAGTATCATTTAATTGGACTGCATTCATTTCAGCAAACTTTTTGGTAACGGTTCCGAACTTAGCTTTATATTTAGCTATCATATCTTTTATAGATGCACTTACTAATAAATATTGTTGTCTTAATCTTAAAATCTTACCTTCTCTATTTGAATCATTAGGATATAAGACTCTTGTTATATCATCTGCTCTATTTTTCATCTTTACAGCTTCATCATACTTTTGAGCATTAAATAAGTCAAAATTAAACTCTTTTAAAGGTTCACACTTCCATAATCTTAATGTATTGATATTTTTTGTACCATATCCAATTATAGGCATATCATAAGGAACTGCTTTTACCTTCATATCGCTAAATTCAATTATTTGAGTTTCACTATCTTTTCTTATGCTCCATGGATCTCCATACTTAAGCCAGCTATCAACATCTTCAACTTGGGCTCCATCTTTAATATATTGATTGAATAATCCATTACTATATCTTAATCCATATCCTCTTAAAGGAACTTCCATAGTTGCTGCAGAATCCATAAAACATGCTGCTAGTCTTCCAAGACCACCATTACCTAGTCCTGCATCTTCTTCAATTTCTTCAACCTTATTTAGATCTATATCTAGCTCTGCTAATAATTCTTTTACTTCATCATAAACTCCAATATTAATTAAGTTATTTCCTAAAGCTCTTCCCATTAAATATTCTGCTGATAAATAATAAGCTTGTTTACCTTTTGAATATAAATCTTGTGTCTTATTCCAATCATCCACTATATATTCTAATAATGACATTGATAATGCATTATAAATCTCATAGTCTAGTGCTTCATCTATCCCTTTACCATATTTAACCTTTAAATATTTTACCATACTATTCTTTAAATTATCTTTATTCATTGCCTTCACACCTTCCATATACTTCACTAAATTTATATATTTTTTTTGCTAGCTCATCTGTAAGTTTATTTTTATCTACTCTCCACATCCAATTAGATCCCATAGTTGATGGAAAATTCATTCTCGCATCATTACCTAAACTTAAAAAATCTTGTGTTGGTGCTATAGCTACATCTGCTATACTACTCCAAACTCCTCTTAAAAATCCCCAATTATACCCTTCTGGTCTTGCATTAAGACCAAGATATAATTTAGCTCTTTTTCTTTCTTCTTTACTGCTTGTTTTTTCATACCATCCTAAAACTGTATCATTATCATGAGTTCCTGTATAAGCAATACACTTTCTGCTATAGTTATGTGGTAAAAATGCATTGTCCGCATTACCATCAAAAGCAAATTCTAATATTTTCATTCCTGGGAAGCCTGTCTCTTTTAAAAATTCTATTACATCATCAGTTAAAAATCCAAGGTCTTCTGCTATAATATTTAATTCACCTAATTCTTTTTTTATTTCATTGAATAAGTCTATTCCTGGGCCTTTTACCCATTTACCATTTTGGGCTGTTTTATCGCCATAAGGAATACTCCAATAAGATTCAAAGCCTCTAAAATGATCTATTCTTAAAACATCATATAAGCTTAGACTTTCTTTGATTCTAGTCTTCCACCATTTGTAGTTATTTTTCTTCATATTATCCCAGTTATAAATTACATTTCCCCAAAGTTGTCCTGTTTCTGAAAATACATCTGGTGGACATCCTGCAACAGCAATTGGTTCTAAAGTTTCCTGATTTATTTGGAAGTTTTCAGGCATACTCCATGTATCAGCACTATCTGATGCTACATATATAGGGATATCACCTATAATTTCTATACCTAAATCATTAACATAATTTTTTAGCTCTTTCCATTGTTTATAAAATAAGTATTGTAAAAAGCTCCAATATTCAATTTCATCTTCTAATTCTATTTTATATTTATCTAAGGCAGCTTTATCTCTTCTTTTTAATTTATCATCCCATTCATACCATGACTTCAAATCAAATTTATATTTTATAGCCATGTATAAAGAATAATCTTCAAGCCAAGATGCCTTTTCATCCTTGAAATCTTGGAATTCTTTTTTAACCTCATCTAAATTACTTGTTTTAAAATTTTCATATGCCTTCTTTAATATGTCATACTTTACTTCAAAGATTTTTCCGTAATCTATTTTTACTGAACTATCTCCATAATCCTCATTTATATAATCTTCTTCTTTTAAAAGATTTTCATCTTTTAATAATTCAAAGTCTATAAAATATGGATTACCAGCAAAAGCAGAAAAACATTGATATGGTGAATCTCCATAACCTGTATGTCCTAGGGGTAGTATCTGCCAATACTTAAAACCTGCCTTCTTTATAAAGTCTGCGAAATTATATGCTTCCTTTCCCAAAGTACCTATCCCAAAGTCCCCTGGTAGCGAAGCTATATGCATTAATATGCCTGCTCCTCTGTCCATATTTAGGAATCATCCTCCAATCTATATCATCTTAACTAAATTTATTTCTTTTCCTTGTATATCTAATATTTTTAATTTAACACTTTTTATTTTTTTATTAATATCTCCCTGAATATTAAACTCATATCTATCATTTACCTTTTCAATTGTAAACTTAATACGATTTCCTTCTTTCTTAGAAATTCCATCATCATCATAAAAATAATATTCAGCTTTATCTTTAACAAAAGCTATGAGATTCAATTCATCTAAAGTTACTTCGTCAATTCTATTTTTACTGTCAACCATAGGAACCATTTTGTTTTTTCTTATAAAAAATGAAATTTCATCCATGGGATATTCAAAAAAATTATATCCTTCCTTATACATTTTAAATATAAACTTATTATTCACATCAACACTGCACATAAGCATATCCTCTGGAAGATAAATATATCTTCCTTTTGTATTTTGTTTATATATAGGTGCAATCATTATAGAATCACCTACTATTAACTGATCTTCAACTTCTCTTACTTTAGGATTATCTTCATATTCAAATGTAAGAGGTTTAAAATACATTGCATTATCTTGAACAGCTTTCATGAATTCACTATACAAATAAGGAATTAATGAATATCTAAATTTAATTATATTTTTCACTATGTCCTCAGTTTCTTTATCAAAAGCAAAGGGTTCCTGTGCACGAGACCATTTCGATGAGTGATTTCTATACAAAGGAGTAAATAGACTTAATTGATTCCATCTTATCAACAAATCACTTGTTGTGTCAGAACCAAATCCCCCTGTGTCTGAACCAATAAACATAAATCCACACATATTCAAACTTGGAAGCATCTTTAAAGTTAATTCAATATGCTCCCACCATGAATAACAATCACCTGTCCACATGCCTCCATACCTATGCATTCCAATCGTTGAAGCTCTTGAAAATAATAGATATCTTTTATCTTTGAATATCTTATCTAATTGTTCACTTGCTGATCTAGTCATATTAAATCCATACAAATTATGTACATCATAATGACTTACAAGCTTTCCATTAATTTTGTGATAAATATTTTTGTAATCTTCTATTGAATTTGCAACACTTGAAAAGGTATCTCTAAGATCAAAGAAAGAAAATATATCTATATTCTTATCTCTATACTCTTCTGCTTTTTCAAAAGCCTTTTTTAATCCCTCTTCTGAATAAAAAATAGCTGGTTCATTCATATCATTCCAAAATCCCTCTATTCCTATATCCGTTAATGTCTTATACTTATCTCCAAACCACGTTCTAACTTCCTTATTAAGAAAATCAGGAAAGTGAACTTTTCCTGGCCAAACTGCTGCCACAAAAGGCTTGCCATTCTTGTCCACACAGAAATAGTCACCTTTTAGTCCTTCTTCATAGATTTCATATCCTTCTTCAATCTTTATTCCTGCATCAATTATAGGAATTACCTTGATACCATCTTTTTTTAAATCACTTATAAGGCCACACATATCAGGAAAATTAACTTTATCTATAGTAAAGTCCTTAAAATCCTTCATATAATCAATATCTAAATATAACATTTCTAAAGGTATATCTCTATCTTTGAACTTTTTAACAACTTTTCTTACTTCTTGTTCACTTCCATATCCCCACTTACTCTGTCCATATCCAAAAGCCCACTTAGGAGGTATATAGCTTTTTCCTATTAGGATTCTAAAATTTCTTACTATATCATTTAATGAACTTCCTTCAATAATATATAACTTAAAATCCTTATTCTCATTTATTATCTTTATCTCATTATAATTTGTATATCCTATGTCAAAAGTTACTTTTGAGGGAGAATCTATAAATACTCCAAAACATTTCTTCCCATATACAATTATAAAATTATGTGCCCCATATAAACTCTTTTTATCTGGGCAATGACTATATTCATCTGAAGAAAAACTAGTATATATCCACCCCCTTTTATTAAGTCCTCTAACATTTTCACCAAGACCATAAACAATATCATCCTTCTCTAGTTCATAAGTCAAAATATTATTTGTATCAAGCTCTAAATATTTTATTTCTGTAGTACTAATATTTCTTTTTTTCTCATTTGTAAGTATAACTGAATCAGTATCAATTGGTTTTCCAAAAATATATAAACTAATATAATCATTAATATCTGATACTTGTATCATTATTACTTATCTCTCCTTTACTTTTTGAGATGATGGTCTTTTTAATAACTTTGTTTCAAGTATTATATGAGAGTTTTTATCTCTATCTTTTAACAGTTTCATTAATAGCTCAACACTTTTTTCTGCCATAATTGTTTTGGGCTGCTCTACTGTTGTTATTCCTGGATTATAGAACTCACTTATATCCATACCATCAAACCCAATTATCGAAATATCTTTTCCTATTTCATATCCTTGATCTGCTACTGCTTTAGCAATACCAATAGCCATAATATCAGAAATAGAAAATATTGCCGTAACATCTTGATTCTTGTCTAAGAACTCTTTCATGACTTCATAAGCTATTTGAGATGAATAATCTCCAACTAATAAATACTCGTCAAAAAATGGAATGTTATATTCTGCCATAGCTTTTTTATATCCTTTTAATCTAGTCCAGCTTATTCCAATATCATTTTCCTCGCCTATCATTACTGCAATCTTCTTATGTCCAAGTTCAATTAAATATTTTGTTGCTTCATAAGCTGCTTTTACATTATTTATTCCTACAGTAGAATATCCTTCAGTAAATTCTCCATAACTTCCTGAAGTTAAAACCACTGGTACATCCAGTGAATTCACATTTTCTTTAGTAATAGTTTCAAAATTCAATCCCAAACATATTACTCCTTGTAGCCTCTTTTCTTTTATAAATGCTTGTAATGTATCAAAGTCATCACCGAAAGTAAAATCATTTTGTTGAAGTACCATAGTATACTCAGACTTAGATATAGCACTACCTATATTATTAACTATTTCAGAGAAAAAGGGATTGAATACACCCTTTACTAAAACTCCAATATTTTTTGTATTAATTTGTTTTAGTATCCTAGCACTATTATTAGGTATATAATTACTTTCTTTGATTACTTCCAAAACCTTTTCTCTTGTACTTTGTTTTACGTCAGGATGGTTATTGAGTACTCTTGAAACTGTGCTTACACCTACACCCGCTAATTTAGCTATGTCCTTTATATTCATTCAACTTTCTCCTTGCTAATTACAATATTGGAACTACTCCCGGTAACGTTCCCACTTTATATTATACAATAGTTCCTACTAAAATAGGAACTATTATACAATAAAATTTATAAGAAATTTAGGGAACTATATAATTATTATTAACCTTTTACTGCTCCTGCTGTCAATCCTTTTGCAATAAACTTTTGGAAACATAAGAATAGTATAACTACTGGTAATGATGATAAAACTGCTCCTGCTGAATATACTGTCCAGTTTGATGAGAACTTATCATTTATAAAGTTACGCATACCAACTGCAATAGTCTGTACTGTTGAATCTTTTAATAATGCTGAACTCATCATAAATTCACTATATGCATTAATAAATGCAAATAAAAATATAACTAATGCCATGTTTTTAATTAATGGTAAAACTACCTTTACAAAAGCTTGTGCTGTTGTGGCTCCATCAACATATGCAGCTTCAATAAGATCTGTTGGTACTCCGTCCATATATCCTTTCATAAGCCATATGTTATAAGCCATACCTGTACACATTAATATTATTATTACTGGTAAATTATCCATTAAGTTATTGTTATAAGCAACTCTTAAGATTGCTGGTAAAGCCATGGATGTTGGAAACATTTGAAGAATTAATAAAGCCATTAATCCTTTACTTCTAAAAGCAAATCTTAATTTTGAAAAAGCAAATGCTGCTGGTATAACAAAGGATAATTGTATTAATCCAGATGCTACTGATACAACTATTGAATTAAATAGCCACTTAGTAAAGTTTGTCTCTGTTAATAGTTTTCTATAATTATCAAATGTATAACTATTAGGCAATAAAGATGTTTGTGTAAATGAGCTTCCCTTACTTAAAGATGCTCCTAATATTGATACAATAGGAAAAAGTACAATAAACAACATTATCCATATACCTATTCTAGATAACCATAATGACTTTCTCCCTTTTTTAGAAACCTTTTTTACATATTTTAATTCTGATTCTAATTCTTTTGAACTTAATTCCATCTGCATACTATTCAACCTCCTCAAATTGTCCTGATAATTTCATTTGAGAATAAGATATTGCTGCTAAGATTACAAAAATTATAATACTTATTGTTGATGCTATATCTATTCTACCGAACTGAGTAGATAACTTATAATTAACAGATGCTAATATATCTGTATAACCTGCAAATTGAGTTGTTAATCTTGCTGGCCCACCATTAGTAATTAAGTATGCTGAGTTAAAGTTATTAAAGTTAAATGCAAAGCTGGTAATTAATAATGGATATGATGTTCTTGCTAATGATGGAAGTGTTATTTTAGTAAACTTAATCCACCAATTTGCTCCATCAACATCTGCTGCTTCATAATAGACATCTGGAATTGAAGCTAAACCTCCCATACATACATTCATCATATAAGGGAACCCAAGCCATATATTAGCAATAGTTATTCCGACTTTTGCCCAGAAAGGATCTGTAAGCCATGGAATTGGTTCTGAAATTAAATGTATACTCATTAATAAGTTATTTACAGCACCATAAGTTCCATTTAATAAACCTTGCCATGATAATACGGCTACGGCTACTGGTAATGCCCATGGTAAAATTAATATTGCCTTATATAATGGTTTTTCTTTCATATCAGAGTTATTTAATAATAATGCCATTAATAATCCTACTAAGAAACATCCTGCTGTTGAAATTAATGCATTTACAAGTGTCCACCCAAATACAGGTAAAAATAACTCCTTGAAAGGGCCATTGAACACATCTACAAAGTTTGTAAGTCCAATAAATGAACTTTCTCCATCTTTTGTGTATACTGTCTTATTTGTAAGAGAAATCCATACAGTATATAAAATAGGTAATATTGTAAATATTAATATATAGATTAAACTTGCAATTAGGTATGGTGCAGCTTTTAATGTCCCATTACTTTTTTTCTTGCTTGCAGCCATATTTAATCCCCCCTCATTTCTTATAAAAATACTACTTAATTTGTGTAATTCCGCTTACTGTTTGATCATAAATATTTTTAGCCGCTGTAGCTGCATCTATTTGACCTGAAATTAATAATTTCAAATTGTTTTTACCTGGTTCCCAAATAGCTTGTACTTCTGGTATGTTTGGCATAGGTGTTGCATCTTCAGCTGATTGTGCAAATACTTGTATATCTTTATTATCCTTAAATGAAGCTTCTTGTTGAGCTGATTTAAGAACTGGGATTCTATTACCTTCATTTATAATAATATCTGTATTATTTTCATTTAAATATTTTATAAGTTCCCAAGACTTATCTTGTTTTTTAGAATTTTTATTAACAAAAGCTGATTGTACACCTAAGAATGGTGATATCTTATTTCCATTTAAAGTTGGCAACTTACATAATCCTAGGTTAATACCTGCATCTTTAACATCTTTAACATTCCAAGGTCCTGAAATATAAAAAGCTGTTTCACCATTAACAAATTTTGATTTTGCAATATCGTCTGTAACATCAGCTGTCATTAATCCATCTTTTTGAACACAGTCTTGAATAAATTGTAACCCCTTAACTGTTCCTTCAGTATTAAGACCAACATCGTTTACATCTAATGTTCCATTATTGTTTTTAAATACATAACCACCATTAGCTGTGATTAAGCCATATGTTATATATAAATCTCCTGCATTAAACATAAATCCTTTTTGCTTACCTATTTCTACTGCTTCTTCCATAGTCTTAGGTGCTTCTGAAACTTTGTCTTTATTATAATATAATGCAATTGCTTCTTCTGCTATTGGCAAAGCATACATCTTACCGTCTATAGTTACTGCATCTAATACGTTTTGTGATACATAATCATCTTTATTGATTGTTCCACTTGGAACTTCTGCAAGTAAATCTGCTTTTTGGAATGTTCCTAAATTATCATTAGCTATTCCATAGTAAATATCAGGTCCTGAACTACTATTAGCTGCTTCTTTAAATACCTGCATTTCACCTTGGTCTTCTACAACCTTTACATTAATATCATTCTTTTCTCCCCACTCTTTAGCTAGTTCTTCAACCTTTGTCACTTCCTTTGTTGATAAGTGTGACCATACAGTTATTGTTTCTTTCCCATTATCTTTACTTCCTCCACAGCCAACTAACCCTGTTGACATAACTAAAGCTGACATAATAACCGCTAAAATTTTTGAACGTTTTCCCATTGTTAACTCCTCCTACTCTCTTCTTTCGGAACCGTTTCCATAGGACCTATTAAAAATATAAGAGCTTCATGAAATAACTCTTACTGCTAAAAATCAGCCCATCGGTATCGTTTCCATTTACATTGTACACCTTTAGTGTAATATTTTACAAGGGGTTTTTTTTATTTTTTTTCTTTTCTTTCCATAAGCTATATAAAACCTTAAATACAATAGCCTCATTAAAGTTTTTTATATCAAAGCCAGTAAACTTTTGAAGCTTATCAATTCTATATATCAATGTATTTCTATGTATATATAGTAGCTTTGAACTTTCACTAATATTTAATCCACATTTGAAAAACACCTCTATAGATTTAATCATTTCTTCATCAAGACTATTAAATCCCTTTTCATAATTTTCTACTAACTTCTGAGCTTTTTCCCTATCCATACTATCTATAATTTCTTCAAAGATTAATGAATTTACACCTATAACTTCATTCTCCAAGTTGTACTTCTTCGCTAAAGCTATCTTTTTTAAACTTTTTTCTACTTCTTTAGATAGTTCCCAATAACCTTCTACATAAGAATAGCTAATAATACACTTTTCCTTTGTATTGTACTCTAATGTTTCTTTTAAACTTTCAGCATGTTCTTTAGGATCATCTAATAATCCCATAATTAATATATTATTTTTATAATTCAATACACTAATATTTTCTATATCATAACCATCTTTTATCATATCCATGCTTTCTTTTATACTATTTCTAATATTTATAATAATTAGAACAAATTGATTACACAAAAAATTATATACTTCTTCAATTTCACTTTTAGAATAATCTTTGTTTTCTATGATACTTTTTAATATACAACTTTCCCTCTCATCTTGCTCTCTTATCTTTGAAATAACATAGCTTTTTAATAAGGGTAATACACTCTTATCTTTTGAATTTACCATTAGTGTCAAATCATTTCCTAATACCTCAATTTCAACTTTTGCGAAAGTATTCTTTATGTTTAAATTTTTTGAAGAATAGAGTTCTCCACTATTGTTTGTTACTTTAAATGCTACCTTAGCAAAACTTTCAATATTATAAAAAAACTCCTTAATATTTTTCATCTTTTCATCCCCAATCTCTCCTTTAATAGGATATTCATCTTAAATATAACTCTATTTGTCAACGTATTCAACTAATATATTCCATATAATCTCTTCAAATTTTGTTTTTGTATAAAACTACAATTTTCTGTATACAAAAAAATAGTATTGCTATCCAAATTTATAATAAAATCAGTGCAATACTATAATCTATTTTTTACTTTCTTCCAAACATATAATTCATATCTAGAATTCTTTGTGCTAATTCATCTGTAGTAGTTCCTGATTTCATTCTCCAGCTCCAATTTCCACCTAAACTTGATGGTAAGTTCATTCTTCCTTCATTCCCTATACCTAAAAAATCCTGCATTTGAGCTATTGCTATTTTAGCTATACTAGACCATACTCCTCTTATAATTCCAAAGCTATACCCTTCTTCTTTATTTAATCCAAGATACCTTTTAGCATTTTTAACTTCATGCTGTCTAGAAGAATCATTAAACCATCCTATACATGTATCATTATCATGAGTACCTGTATATGCAACACAATTTCTTGTATAGTTATGTGGTAAATATGGATTTCCACCAGAACCATCAAAAGCAAATTGTATAACCTTCATTCCTGGATATCCTGTCTTGTTTAAGAAATCAATAACATCCTCTGTTAAAAATCCTAAGTCCTCTGCAATAATTTCTATATTACCTAGTTTTTCTTTTACTTTATTAAATAGGTCATTAGCTGGTCCCTTTACCCACTTACCATTCATAGCTGTCACTTCACCATATGGAATTTCCCAAAAGGATTCAAATCCCCTAAAATGATCTATTCTTATAACATCATATAACTTAAAACTATACTCTATTCTATTTATCCACCACTGATAATCAGTCCTTTTCATATAATCCCAGTCATATATTGTATTTCCCCATAATTGACCTGTAGCTGAAAATGCATCAGGCGGACATCCTGCAACAACCGTAGGTTCTAACGTTTCTTTATTTATTTTAAAATCTTCTGGGCTGCTCCATGTCTCAACACTATCAGCCGAAACATATATAGGTATATCTCCTATGATTTTTATGCCTGAATTATTCGCATATTCTTTAAGCTTTTTCCATTGTTTATTAAATAAATATTGTAGAATTCCCCAATATTCTATTTTATTTTTAAGCTTATCTTTATATTTGTTTAAAGCATCCTTTCTTCTAAATTTAACATCCTCTTCCCAATCAACCCAGCTCTTATAATTAAATTCCTCTTTTAATGCCATATACAAAGTATAATCTTCAAGCCATTCCTTATTATCATCTTTAAATTTTATGAATTCTTCTTTTATTTTTTTATTATTTTTATAATTTGCGTATGCTTTTTTTAGTACCTTATATTTAGCATTATATATTGCCCCATAATCTACTCTTTCTTCATTATTTCCATAGTGTTCATTTATATAATCTTCTCTCTTTAGCAAGCCATCTTCCTCCAACATATGGAAATCAATAAAATATGGATTACCTGCAAATGCAGTGAAACATTGATATGGTGAATCTCCATATCCAGTATGCCCCAAAGGCAATATTTGCCAGTATGAAATTCCAGATTTCTTTAAAAAATCAACAAACTCATAAGCTTCTTTACCAAAAGTTCCGATACCAAACTTACCTGGCAATGAAGATATATGCATCAGTATTCCAGCGCCTCTTACCATGAATGTTTAACCTCCCAAAACCTTACTCTATAATTTAATTATTGTGCTTTTCTGTTCTTTTTCGGCCTATAATTATTTTTAACGTATTTACCAACTTACATATCAGAAAGTCAGTCATAGTCAGTGCTTGCTCTCAAAACAAGCTTTTAATTTCCTATACGCTAAAAAGCCTATATTATCAAAATGATATACAGGCTTTTTTATTAACTATTAAAAATAACCATATTTAATTTTTATTCGTATCTCTCCAATTTATAACTACTATTTTTCTATATCTGTTAAAAGATTAGCCATTTCAATAACAGTTACCGCTGCATCATATCCCTTATTTCCAGCTTTTGTTCCTGCTCTTTCAATAGCTTGTTGTATTGTATCTGTTGTTAAAATTCCAAATGCAACTGGTGTTTCTTCAGACAATGAAACTTGTGCAATACCTTTAGAAACTTCTGCACATACATAATCATAATGTGAAGTAGCTCCCTTGATTACAGTACCTAAACATACAATTCCATCATACTTTCCTGACTTAGCCATCTTCTTTGCTATTAGTGGAATTTCAAATGCACCAGGAACCCACGCCACTTCAATATCTTCTTCTTTTACTCCATGTCTAATTAATGCATCTTCTGCACCACCTACTAACTTTGATACTATAAATTCATTAAATCTTGCAGCTACTATACCTATCTTTAATCCTTCTGCTATTAATTTTCCTTCATAAACCTTCATTTATCTTCCTCCTATATTCTAATAATTAACCATATGGGCCATTTTTTCTTGCTTTGTTTTTAAATAAAATAAATCTGTTTCATTTGCCTTCATTTCAATTGGAACTCGTTCAACAATTTCTATATCATACTCCGATAATTGCTCCATTTTTTCTGGATTATTTGTCATTAATCTTATTTTATTAATACATAACTTCTTTAATATTTGAGCTGATACACTGTATTCTCTCATATCAGCTGGAAATCCTAATTTTAAGTTTGCCTCTACAGTATCATACCCCTGATCTTGAAGTTCATAAGCTCTTATCTTATTTATAAGTCCTATTCCCCTTCCTTCTTGTCTCATATAGACAAGAACTCCACTTCCTTCTTCCGCAATTCTCTTCATAGCTGCATCATATTGTTCTCCACAGTCACATCTTCTTGAACCTAAAGCATCTCCTGTAAGACATTCTGAATGAATTCTAGTTAGTACTGGTGAATTAGAATCTATATCTCCTTTTACAAGAGCTATATGATGTTCTCCATTTATCTTATTTATATATCCATGAATTATAAAATCGCCATATTTAGTTGGCATTTTTGCTTTTGCTACCTCTTCAACAAAATCATCATTTTTTCTTCTGTATCTAACTAAATCTTCTACTGTAATTATTTTTAAATCATGTTTCTTAGCATATTCAAAAAGGTCTGGAGTTCTTGCCATTGTTCCATCATCCTTCATAATTTCACATATAACGCCTGCTCCTTTAAATCCTGCAAGTTTTGCTAAATCCACAGCAGTTTCAGTGTGACCTCTTCTTTCTAGGACTCCACCTTTCTTAGCTTTTAAAGGAAATACATGACCTGGTCTTCTAAAGTCTTCAGGTTTTGCTTCATCATTTAAAACTTCTTTTATTGTATGTGCCCTTTCAAAAGCTGATATTCCTGTAGTTGTACTTATATGATCTATTGAAACAGTGAATGCTGTTTCATGATTGTCTGTATTATTTTCAACCATTTGATTTATCTTCAACTTTTCAAGTATTTCTGCTTCAACAGGCATACATATAAGACCTCTTGCATTAGCTGCCATAAAGTTAACTATTTCAGGAGTCACCTTTTCCGCTGCTGCAATTAAATCTCCCTCATTTTCTCTGCTTTCATCATCAATAACAATTACCATCTTCCCATTTTTAATGTCTTCTATTGCTTCTTCTATAGTATTAAACTTATACATACTATCACTCCTTACATAAAACCATTTTCTATTAAAAAACTTTCATCTATTTCCTGTTCACTGCTTCTTCTTTCTGCAGGTTTCATTAACTTTTCAATATATTTAGCTAAAATATCACATTCAATATTCACTCTTGAACCTACAGGTTTAGTTAATAATATTGTTTCTTCTGCAGTATGAGGAATTATAGAAACCTTAAAACTCTTATCATCTACATAAGCCACAGTTAAACTTATTCCATCTATAGTTATGGAGCCTTTCTCCACAACATATCTAAGCAAGTCCTTATCAAGCTCTATCTGAAACCATACTGCATTATCTTCTTTTTCAATATGAATTATGTTCCCTGTTCCATCAATATGGCCACTTACTATATGTCCTCCTAATCTTGAATTTAAGGTTAATGCTCTTTCAAGATTTACTTTACTTCCAATATTTAATTCTCCTAAGTTTGTCCTCCTTAAAGTTTCTGGCATAACATCTACTTCAACTTCATTTTCACTTATTTTAGTAGCTGTTAAACATACACCATTTGTACAGATACTATCTCCAATATTGGTTCCTTCTAATACCTTAGCTGCTTTTATCACCATGCTTGATGAGCTTTCCCCATTTTTTATAGCTTTAATTGAGCCTATTTCTTCAATAATTCCTGTAAACATATTTTAATTCTCGCCTCCTATATAACCTTCAATTAAAATATCTTCACCAACTTTAGATACTTCACTAAAATTAACTTTAAATGCATCCCTTAACCTGCTGATTCCAACGCCTTCAACAAATGTCCTTGCCGCATTACCGCCTATTATCTTAGGAGCTATATATAATTCAACTTTATCAACAATACCAGCTTCCAAAGCTGAATAATTTAATGTTCCTCCACCTTCAATAAGTATGCTGTCTATATTCATTTCTCCTAACTTTGAAACAAGGCAGCTTAAATCTACTCTTCCATTTTTCTCATCTACCCTTAATATTTTTGCTCCCATAGCTTCAAGCTCTTTTGTCTTATTTGAATTATCACTTATTGTTGCTACTATTACAGGTACATTCTTTGCTGTTTTTATAATTTTTGATTCTAGAGGTATTCTTAAATTGCTATCTACAATTACTCTTATAGGGCTTTTCTTTCCTTTAACTCTGCAAGTAAGCTGAGGATCATCTTCTAAAACAGTATTTATTCCTGCCATAATAGCTGCATATTTTCCTCTAGACTTATGAACTCTTTCTCTAGATTCTTCTCCTGAAATCCACTTAGATTCTCCTTTTGCCGTTGCAATCTTCCCATCTAATGAAACAGCTGCCTTCATTAGAACAAATGGCTTTTTATCTAAAATGTACTTTAAGAAAATCTCATTTATTTTTTTACATTCCCCTTCTAGCACGCCTACAGTTACATCTATTCCTGCATCTTTCAACTTTTTAATTCCTCTGCCTGCAACTAATGGATTAGGATCTAAAATTCCTACTACAACACGTTTTAATTTTTTCTCTATAACTAAATCCGCACAAGGAGGAGTTTTTCCATAATGTGAACATGGCTCTAAAGTCACATATAGTGTCGCACCTTCTGTTGATTCTTTCGCACTCCTAAAAGCTTCAACTTCTGCATGAGGTTGTCCAAATTTCGTATGATATCCTTCCCCAATAACTTCACCATCCTTTACTATAACTGCACCAACCATTGGATTTGGATTCACAAATCCTTCTCCTTTTCTAGCTAATTCTAAAGCATATTCCATCCACTTCTCATCCAAACATATCACTCCTCCCAACTTCTCTCTATATATAACGCATAAAGTGGCTGACGCCACACTTTTTAGCGCAGGAAACCACTTTGTTACAGCCTGTCAAAAGGTTCTAAAATCACAACCAGTCGCTTAAAAATATTGCTTCTACCTCCTTAAATACTAACGGAAATTTTGCTTTTCGGTTCTTTTGCGGCCTACAATTATTTTTTAACGTATTGGAAAGCTTGCATATCAGAAGGCCAGTAATAATCAGCACTCACTTTCAAAAAAAGTTTTGAATTTCCTATACGTTAAAAAGACCTTAAAGCTTTTCTACTTCAAGGCCATCAATTATTTTTAACGTATTTACCAACTTACATATCAGAAAGCCAGTAATAATCAACACTAACTTTCTAAAAAATTTTAAGTTTTCTATAATAAAAAGCTCTGAAATAACAAATATTTCAGAGCTCCTATATAAATAAAATATTATATACATAAAAAATATATATCTTCTTACATCCAGACTATACTGTTGGCTTCGGAGTTTAACCGAATCTGCTTTGAAATAAGCTCGCGGGCTATACCGCCAGTAGGGAATTGCACCCTGCCCTGAAGACTATTTAATTTAAATCTTTAACTACATGCTACGCCTTTTTCTATAATATGTCAATATATTTTGTAAATTTTCTTCATAAATAAATTCTATTAATATACTTTTCATATATTATAAATATATACAAGGGAAATATTGAGTATTTTTTATAATGCTGTTATAATTATTTTAAATGTAATTATGGAGGGTTTTTATGAGCATTTATAAACTAATCGAAAAAAAGAAGAAAGAACAAAAGAAAAAAGAAAACTTAAAGAAGGCTAAAATTGCTGGTATAACTGTACTAGGTGCATCTGCTGGAGCATTAGCTGGTATTCTGTTAGCACCTAAATCAGGTAAAGAAACAAGAAATGACATTTCGACAAAAAGTGCTGAAATTAAGAATACTATAGCAACTAAATCATCTGATATAAAAGAAAATATCAACGAAAAAGTTTCTAAAAGAAAATCAGATATAAATGAAGCTAAAGAAAAAATTTCTAACTACCTTTCTACTAAGAGAAAAGCAAAATCTCAAGAACAAGTAACTGAATCAACAGAAGAATCTGTTAAAGAAACTGAAGTTGAAGTTAATGCTGAAGGTGAAATTTAATGTATATAGAAATTCATGATTTATTCTTTGGTATTATAGGTATAGCAGGTGTCATTGCTATAATATATTTAATTATAGTATTACATAAGTTTTCAAACTTAATTAGTAATATTAATAACT
The DNA here is from genome assembly GCA_934746785.1 of uncultured Clostridium sp. Taxonomy (GTDB): domain Bacteria; phylum Bacillota; class Clostridia; order Clostridiales; family Clostridiaceae; genus Clostridium. The sequence goes on from CAKVFO010000042.1 coordinate 19,537, forward strand.
TAATAGTATCTAACAAAGAAAATATAGACAAGTTATGTGGTGATATTCCTGAAATCACTGAAAACTTAAAGGATGTAAGCGAAGTAATAACAGAAACTACAGCTGATGTTATAGTTGCAAAAGATAACTTATTAAGCAATGTTGAAGTTATCAAAGATATAATGAATATTATTCTTTCAATATTCTCAAAAAATAAATAAAAATAGATAGTTGTAAATTAATTTAGACTTAATTTACAACTATCTATTTTTATTTTAAAGCAAATTCAAGCTTTGCATATTCAATTTTATTTATCAAATAATCCACCGCCGTTATTGCTTCCCTTTACTCCCTTTGAAAAGTTTCCTACTGACTTTTGAGCTCTTTGTGTATTCTTAGTATTAGCTCCTTTTTTCTTCTTTTCCTCAATCAGCTTTTTCATCATTTCTATATTCTTATTCATGTATTATCTCCTAATCTATATTACATATTTCATTATCTTTTATTTAATAGTACAACATTTTCAATATGGCTAGTTTGCGGGAACATATCAACCGGCTGAATCTCAACTGTTTCATATCCTAATTCGTCCAATATTTTTAAATCTCTTCCAAGAGTACTCGGATCACAAGAAACATAAACTATTCTTTCTGTATTTGTTTTTCCTATAGCCTTTAATAGTTTTATGTCACATCCCTTTCTTGGTGGATCAACTACTATAACATCTGCTTTTATGCCATCATTAATAAGATTTGGAATAACTTCTTCAGACTTGCCAACAAAAAAGTCTACATTGTCCACATTATTTAGTTTCGCATTTTCTCTAGCATTAATTATTGCTGGTTCTATAATCTCTACTCCATATACTTTCTTAGCTTTTTGAGATAAAAATAAAGTTATTGTACCTGTTCCACAATAGGCATCAAATACTACTTCTTCTCCTGATAAATTAGCATATTCTAAAGCTTTATTATATAAAACTTCTGTTTGAATAGGGTTTACTTGAAAGAATGATAATGGTGATATATTAAACTTAAATTCACCTATGTAATCTTGAATATTATCTTTTCCATATAGAGTTATACACTCTTCTCCTAAAATAACATTAGTATTTTTAGAGTTTACATTTAAAATAATACTTTCCACTTCAGGTATAGAAGATTTTATTTTACTTATAAACTCTTCTATATTAGGTACATTTTTAGTTGTTGAAACAAGTACAACCATAACATGACCAGTTGTAAATCCTCTTCTAATCATTATATGTCTTAATATTCCCTTAGAATAAAATTCCCCATCTCTTGTAGCTGGCTCAATATTATTTTTTATTATCCATTCCTTAGTTATTACTCTTACTCTATCTGCAGATTCATCTTGTATTAAACAGCTCTCTATATCAATTATATTATGGCTTCTTGGTGCATAGAAACCAATAGCTGCTTCTCCATTGACCTTTCCTATAGGAAGTTGTACCTTATTTCTGTATCTATACGGATTTATCTCCATTCCTAAAGGATACTTAACTAGTTCTTTTGATAATCCACCTATCTTTGAAATACAGTCTTGTACTCTTTCCCACTTAAAATCAAGTTGTTTCTTATAACTCATGTGCTGAATAGAACATCCTCCACATCTTTTATAACTTTCACATTTTGGTTCTACTCTATTCTGTGAAACTTCAATAATTTCTTCAAGTTTTCCATAAGCATAGTTCTTTTTAACTTTAACTATTTTTACTTTAACCTTTTCGTTCTTTAGAGCTCCACTAACAAAGATAGGATATCCTTCTATCTTTGCAATTCCTTCTCCTTCATATCCTTCTGCTACTATATCTAAAATATATTCTTTATTCTTTTCAACCAACTTTTTATCACCCTTTAATAAAATTAATTTCAATAAATTATATCATATAATAGCATTTTACTCATTATTCTATAAATGTTTCGCAGCACGTATCTTCTTTATTCATAGCTCCACTTCCTGTAATAGATATATCTGATGCTTCACATTTACCATCTATGTTAAAAAAGCACTTGTTTGCATGACATGATATCATTGGAGACATTTTTATTTCAGTATCTTCTGATATCATTTGTGCTATTTCACCTATGTAATTTGTATTACCCAAAGCTTCTAATTGGCTTATAACATTATTCTCTCTAAAATTAGAACAGTAAGTTTCTTTAGTTTCTTGTGCCTTATCTCCTTCAATCAATATATATTCAGCTCCACAAAGACCATCTTCATTATTTACACATCGTCTAGCCATACAATTAAGTCTAACCATAGAATTCTCCTTTAGAATATAAATTTATTATTTCTATTCTAACCTTAATATCTAGTTTTAATACAAAATATATAACCTCTCTATTTAATTTTTACAGTACAAAGTGGATGACGCCACGCTTTTTAGCCCAGGAAGCCACTTTGTTACAGCCTGTCAAAAGGTTCTAAAGGCAAAATGGGCGGATAGAAGTAATATTTTATGCTCCAAATCTCAACCAGTCGCTTAAAAATATTACTTCTACCTCCTTAAATACTAACAGAAATTTTGCTTTTCGGTTCTTTTGCGCCTACAATTATTTTTTAACGTATTGGAAATCTTGCATATCGGAAAGCTAGTAATAATCAGTGCTCGCTCTCAAAAAAAGTTTTTAATTTCCTATACATTAAAATAGCACCCATTCCTGGGTGCCCTTCAGAATCAGTTGCCAATTAATTCCTCAATTAAATTATGCCTCTTTTGAGTCGATACTATACATTATATATCACTATTGTAAAAATTAATTGTAAACATTTTGTTAACTTTTATTTATAATTAGCCAAGCTCAACATCTTAGCCATCTTATAGTTATAAATAACTTTAGAAATATCAAAAATTAATCCATTTGTTAAAAATACAGTATCCTCTATAATAGTAGCTGGATCCCCTTCATCTAGCCTTAATAATTCACTGTGTTCTTTATCTAACTTATCACAATATATTATTTTATCTGCAAATCCTATATTTAACTTCAAGTCATTTTGTATATAAGCATATATAGATTTTTCAACAATATCCTTGTTTAAGTAAGAAATAATATCTTTATTATAATATGAATATTCAACTGCAAAATTCATTCCATCTAGATATCTAAGCCTTTTAACATAGTATAAATCCGTCCCCACAGTACATTTCATCTTTTTTGCTAAATCTTCATTAGCTTTAACTTGTTTCAAATCCAAGAGCTTAGTAGTTATATCTTTAGATTGAAAATCTCCTGTTAAACCTCTTATATTTCCTAAAGTTATACATCCTTCTTTAGATGTCTGTCTTATAAAAATTCCACTTCCTTGAACTTGATAAACATATCCACGGTCAACTAGTAAACTAATTGATTTTCGAATAGTATTTCTACTTACTGAAAATTCCCTCATAAGCTCTTCTTCAGTAGGAAGCTTAGAACAATTCTTATATTTATCATGTAATATTGACTCTTCTAATAATTGAGCAATCTCCTTATATTTTACAGCCATATACTTCTGCCTCCTACCGACTGATTAGCTATACCTCTGTTTCTTTTTCTCATGTTTTTCACTTTCTAAAATATCAAAACTTTATCAACACAACTATAATTTTAATATCTAGATAATATAAATTCTCTCCCCATTTGTTTTCATTACATAATGAATCACAAATAATTAAAATTCCCCAAAATATAATTACTTGCCATTGATATAATATATCATATACCTGTTTAATAAATTTTATAACTCTATCACTTATAGGTACAGATATATTTTACAACATTTACACTTTATTGTAAATACTTGTTGTAAATATAAACTATTTCTTATTCTATTTTTTATCTAAAAGACAATATAAATTTATATTTTTTAGCAAATAAGAAATATTTAGTAAAAGTATTCTTCTTGAACATTTTATATTATAGTTATTGTAAAAATTCTCTATATTATATCATAGCAATTGACCAAAAAAAATATAGGTCGACATATTTTCTCTTAATACTCTAGATATCTATATATATCTAAAAAGTAACCTACAGCTCTCTTAGTAATTTAATCTTTTATTCATTGAAAGTCCTTCAAAATATTTTAAAAATAAAATTTCCCACACAGAACAAAGTGGCTGACGCCACGCTTTTCAGCGCAGAAAGCCACTTTGTTACAGCCTGTCAAAAGGTTCTAAAAGCAAAATTGGAGGATAGAAGTAATATTTTTATGCTCCAAATCACAACCAGTCGCTTAAAAAT
>CAKVFO010000043.1 GCA_934746785.1 uncultured Clostridium sp.
TTTTGGTGCCGAAGACCGGAATCGAACCGGTACGGTGTTTAACCACCGCAGGATTTTAAGTCCTGTGCGTCTGCCAGTTCCGCCACTTCGGCATAATGGTAGCGGAAATAGGACTTGAACCTACGACCCTTCGGGTATGAACCGAATGCTCTAGCCAACTGAGCTATTCCGCCATCTTTATGGTTGCGGGGGCAGGACTTGAACCTACGACCTTCGGGTTATGAGCCCGACGAGCTGCCAACTGCTCCACCCCGCGCTATTATAAATTAAATTTAAAGAGTTTTTGGTGCCGAAGACCGGAATCGAACCGGTACGGTGTTTAACCACCGCAGGATTTTAAGTCCTGTGCGTCTGCCAGTTCCGCCACTTCGGCAGGCACCTCTTTACTATTGCTGTTCCCAGCGACAAAATTAATTATATAGTATGATTACTATACTGTCAACATTTTTTTGCATACTTTTTTTATTTTCTTAATTATATTTCTATTACTTCCCACTAAACCTAGCTTTAGATGTTACATTTTTTCTTTTAAATTAATCAAAAAAGTAACTTTGTTAAGCCATCAAAAAGGGTCTAAAAGAAAAATTGAAGCATAGAAGTAATATTTTTATATTCTAAAATCATAACTAGTGTTCGCTTTAAAAAAAGTTTTGAATTTCATATACGGTAAAAAAAGTTTATATTTAAATATAAAAAGAAGGTGCAACGAACAAATATATATAAAAACACCATATCAGTTTTTCTACTGATATGGTCGTTTAATTTCAAGGCTTTTTTACAGCACCTTTAAACTCTATATCTATATAATCTTAATATATTAATTAAGATCTGTTTTTACTATTTTTACTTTTAAACTCTTGATGTCTTTTTACATCTTGCATTTTTTCTTCGCTATCTTTTAAAAACTTAGATATTTTATCTTCAAAGTTTGAATTTGAAGCTTTAGCATTCTTTTCTGAATTCCAATCAAATTCCACTGGTTTTGCAGATTTCTTTTTAACATTTGCTTGCTTTATAGATAAGCTTATTTTACCGTTATCATCTATTGAGATAACTTTAACCTTAACCTTATCTTGCTCGCTTAAATGTTCTCTTATATCCTTTACAAATGAATCTGCCACTTCTGAAATGTGAACTAATCCAGTTTTTCCATCCACCTCTACAAAGGCTCCAAAATTTGTAATGTTAACCACTGTTCCTTCTAATATGTTTCCTGCCGCTAAGGTCATGTTTAAAAGATTCCTCCTTAAAATAAATATATATGTTATTTAAATATAATAACCAAGTTCTATGAATTTGACTCAACAGTTTTTATTTCTACTGAAGTTTCTCCATTTTTAGTCATATTAAGTCTTTCTCTAGCCAACTTTTCAAGATATTCATCCGATTTAGCCTTTGCATTTTCTTCCTTAAGCCTCTCATTTTTATCTTGCAACTCTTGAAGTTGTTCCTGCTTAGCTTGTTTATCTTTATCTATCCTTCTTATTGTCTTTTCTTGTCTAACAACACTTACAACTAAAATAATTGAAAGCACTAAGATTATTAAGTTTTTTAATGTTAACTTTTTCTTCATCCATAGCACCTCATCAATAAAATCTATAAGTATATTGTAATCACAATAGCTATTTTATTCAAGTTATTTTTGTTAGTTATTCACTTTTTCTTTTCCATTTTTTCTAAAATTATTTTAAAAGGATATATTATATTTTTAAATACAATTCTTATAACTTTTAATAATTCTATTTTTAGAAATTCCTCTACTTTGACAACTTTATTACTTACCAACTTAAAATATATAAGTAATGATAAAAACATAAACATATAGACGTATAAGCCTAAAAATGCATAATTGAAGTATAGTAAAAAAGTAAAGATAATTACAGAACATAATATCCAAAATAACAAATCTTCTATATATTTAACTATCTTATTTATGTTAAATCCTCGTATAACTCTATAGGCATCAAAAAAGGTTCCCGTTAATAAACCTGCTAAAAGGCTATAAATTATTATATTCAGTTGAACACTTAATTCTAAAGGCATGTATTACTTAAATATCCTTTTAATTAAATTTTCCTTATTTTTTTTCATTCCTTTATCAGAATAAACTAAAGATGAAATCTTACCTATAATTATAACATCACCATTTTTAACATCTAATTTATCAACCTTTAAACCTTCACCTTTTATAGATAGCTTTCCCATACTAGTATTTAATAATATTGTCTCCTCATCAAAATTAATAACTTCAATTACTCCTGTTAATATGAGCTTTTTTCTATTTTCTAATGATAAATTATTTTTTTTTACTTCTTCCATTTATTATCTCCTACATAAATTACTACTAAAAATATATGTAGGATAATTTAAATTATTCTAAAATATTATTCTTTATCTTCTTCACCTTCAATAATAACATACATATCTTTTGCATCTTCTTTTCTAACATGTTCTGCTATATTAATAATTTTTGCTTTTAAAGATCTGCTTGCAAATTTAATTTCTATAATGTCATTTTCTTTTACATCTGTAGATGCTTTTGCCACTTTACTATTAATAGTAACTCTTCCATTCTCGCATGCTTCTTTTGCAACTGTTCTTCTTTTAATTATTCTAGAAACCTTTAAATACTTATCTAACCTCATAACTTTTCCTCCTTGTATAATATTTTTCTAATTTCATATACGTTAAAAAAACCCGAGGTAAACTCGGGTTTAATTTTCAACTTATTTGTTTACTTTTTCTTTGAATTCTTTTCCTGCTTTGAATACTGGAACTGTTGAAGCAGCTATCTTAATCACTTCTTTTGTTCTTGGATTTCTTCCTTCTCTAGCAGCTCTTTCTCTTGTTTCGAAAGTACCAAAACCAACTAATTGAACCTTTTCACCATTTTCTAAAGCTTCTTCTACGCTATCAATGAAAGCTTTTAAAGCTAATTCAGCATCTTTTTTTGTTAATTGACTCTTTTCTGCCATACTTGTAATTAATTCTGATTTATTCACGATTACATCCTCCTTAAAATCCAGTTAACCTTTTATATAACTGTGTTTATGTACCACACTTACATTATCTTATTATATATCCTCTTTTTCAAGTAGTCTATACATTTAGTTCATTTTTATAAAATCAATAAAATACACTATGAACTGACATATTGGTTAACACAGCATATCGCTGTTAAACTATATTATTCTCCACGAATTATAAAATTCCTTCTCTAGTTCATCTCTTTTCTAACTTTTTAGCCTCATCCCACAGTTTATCCATATCTTCTAATGACATTTCTTCCAAATTACTGTTCATTTCTTTTGATTTCTTTTCTATATAACTAAACCTAGTTATAAACTTATCTATTGTTAAATTTAACGCTTCTTCTGGATCTACACTTAAAAACCTGCTCACATTAACACACGAAAATAGTAAATCACCTATTTCCTCTCTTATTCTTGACACTTTTCCTTCCTTATATACATCTATAACTTCATTTAATTCCTCTTTTACCTTATCAAAAGCGTCTGAAACATCCTCCCAATCAAACCCTACCTTCTTTGCCTTCTTTTGAACCTTTCTAGCTCTTAATAATGCAGGTAAAGCTTTTGCTATTCCATTTAACTCATCAGATAAACTTTCAAAGTTCTTCTCTGTTTTCTTTAACTCATCCCAATTTGTTAATACTTCTTCAGTACTATTTACATTAATATTTCCAAAGACATGAGGATGCCTATAAATCATTTTATTTGAAATTCCATCTGTTATATCTAATAAAGAAAATTCATCATCATCGCTTCCTAAAGATGCATGGAATAAAACTTGAAATAATACATCTCCTAATTCCTCTACAATAGCTTCAACATCTTTACTTTCTATAGCATCAAACACTTCATAACTTTCTTCTATTATATCTTTTTTTATTGAATCATGTGTTTGTTCTTTATCCCATGGACAGCCATTTTCACCTCTTAGTTGTTTTATTATTTCCATTAAATCGTATATATCTTTTTTACCTTTAGAATTTTCTTTTATATAAATTATTGATTGATCATCTAAACCTTTAATTTTATCTATATCATCTATACTGTACTTAATACTATATCCATTAACACCAGCTTTTAAATAATATAGATATGTATCTTTAGAGTATACTCTCAAAAGTTCTTTCTTAAGTTTATTAATGTCTTTTTCATCTATCAAATTTGTAATTAATAAACCTTTTCTCTTATTAAGCTTTTCTTCTGATATATCACATGATTTTAATATAATAATCTCTCCTACTGTTTCGCCAATACACTCTTCTAAAAATGATTTCACTCCATAACCTTTATACAAATTGTACTTAATGTTTTTCTCTCTACATTTAATTATAATTTCATCATTTTCAAAAACATTCCCCAAAACTGCATATACTGCATCTTGGTCTGAACCACTGTATTTGTCTATATTCATTAGTAGTTCTTCATATTCTTTAAAACATACACCCTCTTGTTTAAGAGAATGTACAATAGAACATTTTTGATTATTGGTAAAAACATTTTTAGATTCCTTTAACATTTTAAAAACTCTGATGGTTAAATCATCTATGTTTCCATATCCTAATCCAACTATACTTATCATTCAGTTTCTCCTCTCTTATACTTTCCTAAATTTATTTTTTAGTTCATCAATACTAAACACCTTCAAAACAAAAATACTTGTTAAATATATTATAGCACCTATAACTACTGATACTAAGCAAGAAAACGCATTGCTATTAGTTGCTTTATACAAGTTTCCATATAAAATTAACACTGCTATCATCATAAAGGCAGCAGCTAATGATGGTTTTATGAAATTTTCATAAAAATTCAATCTAATTCTAACTTTTATTTTCATTGATATTACATTTAATGTAGTAGTTACTATATACGCTCCAACACTAGCTATAACAGCACCATATATATTTATTGATGAAATAGGTACTAGCATTATTGTTAATATAACTTTAACTGCACATCCTATCAATAAATTTACAACAGGGACTATATAACTTCCAACACTTTGTAAAATTGAAGTTGTTGTTTGAGTAATAATTATAAAAGGAACTGATATAGATAAATATTTAAGAATTTCAACACCTTCAAATCTTCCAGGAAATATAAATTTCATTATTGGTCCAGCCATAAAAAATAATCCTAAAAAGCAAGGCATTGCAATTACCGCTGATAACTTAATTGATAAGTTAATTTTAGAATCAACTTCTTTTTTTCTTTTTAAAATATAGCTTTCAGCTATTATAGGAATTAACGACACACATAATGCCATTGACAAAGTCAAAGGTATATTAACAATAACAGATGCTTTCCCTGTAAGCTGTGCATACAATATTGTTGCTTGTTGATTTGTAAAACCCGAATCTAGTAATTTTTGTGGTACTAAAATAGAATCTATTAAACTCATAATAGTTCCTACTGTTGTTCCTACTGAAATCGGAATTGCTATTAACAATATTTTGTTCAGTATAGCAGGATTACTTTTCACCTTTTTAATACCATAATCCTTTTTTACCTTATGATATTTGAATGCCAAATATAGTCCTCCCATAATTCCTCCTGCTGAAGCTCCAAATGCCGCTCCCCCTGCTGAATATTCAATCCCTTTTGGTAATAAGAATATTGCTAGTCCAACTCCCACAACAACTCTTCCTATTTGTTCTAATATCTGAGATATAGCTGAAGGCGTCATATTTTGAAGTCCTTGAAAAAAACCTCTAAATACTGTCATCATAGATATAATTACAGGAGCAAATGATATTCCTATTAGTGAATAATAAGCACGATAATCCCACTGAAGAAACCTAACAATTGGTGTCGCAAAAACAAAAAGAATAATAGATGTGCCTGTCCCTATTACTAACATTAATATAGCAGCTTCCTTAGTAACTTCAAAGCTTCCATTAATATCACCTTCAGCATTTTTTTCAGATACCATCTTAGACATTGCGACTGGTATTCCTGATGCCATTGCTACAAAAAACATATATAAAGGATACGACATCTGGTAATATCCTACTCCCTCATCTCCAATTAACATTATTAAAGGCCATCTAAAAAATAGCCCTAGAAACCTTGTTAATATTCCAGCTATACCTAATATTAAGCTGCCTTTTATCAAGGATTGCTTTTTCATAAAATACCTCCAAACTTTATAATTATTATGTACTATTTATTTTTATTTTTTGTTTAGAGGTATTATTACTAATTATATTTTTATTGTTCCATTTGTCTTCCTAAAAATCCTGCTGCTGTTTCTGCTAATTTAACTTCTAATTCTCCCAATTTATTTCCTTCTTTTGATACAATTACTACAGCACCTATTGCATCACCTTCAGCAATTATAGGAGAAATTACTTGTGAAGTATAATCAGATTCACTATCATCATTATGTAATGGAATTATTTCTCCTGATTCTGAAAATATAGCTGTTTTTCTATCATCCATAACTTTTTCAAGCTCAGCACTTATCTTTCTATCTACATAATCTTTTTTAGGTGCTCCACTTATAGATATGAAAGCATCTTTATCTGCTATTAAAACTATATTTCCTATTGCTTGCTGAAGACTTTCAGCATAATCCTTAGAAAAATCAGTTAATTCACCAATAGGTGAATATTTTTTTAAAATTACTCCACCCTCTCTATCTGTAAAAATTTCTAATGGATCCCCTTCTCTTATTCTAAGTGTCCTTCTTATTTCTTTTGGTATAACAACTCTTCCTAAATCATCAATACGTCTTACAATTCCTGTTGCCTTCATTGTAAAGTTAACCTCCTTAAATAACTTTTTTTCTTAGTAACAATATTATTATTTGACTCCTTAGAAATTTTATACACTTATAACCATTATTTATATTGTAATTTTAAAACAAAGTGGCTGACGCCACGCTTTTTAGTGCAGGAAACAATTTTATTAATCCATTCAAAAAGTTCTAAAAGTAAAGTAATTTCTTATACGTAAAAAAAGAAGCAGAAAAAGTTAAGGCTCTTTCTGCTTCTTTTTTGAAATTATAGTTTATCTTCATAAGTTTTAACTTTTAATTCATCTTTTAATTCTTGTAATTTATCTTGAAAAGCTTCTTGTTCTTTTTGTGATTTTAAAGTACTAGAAATAGTTTGTTTTAAAGAATCATTTAATGGCTCTACACATCTTTCTGGATAAACAGCTGTATTCATTATTAAATGATATCCATAACTAGTCTTTACTAAATCTGAAACTTGATTTGCTGGTAAATTCTTGAATCCCTCTGTAAATTCCTTAACCATTTGATTATTTTCAAATGTTACACGTCCTAAATCTTGATATAAACTACCTTTAAATTGTTCTTCTTCTGAAACTTCTTTTAATGACTTACCAGCAAGTACTTCTTGTCTTGCTGCTTCAGCTTTTGCTTTTGCTGCCTCATCAGCTCCTGCTGGTTCATTACCTTGCGCATCTTTTTCTGGTTGGAATAACAAATGAACAACATCTGCTCCTGCATCATAAGTATAAGTATCTTGGTTGTCATTATAATAATTTTCTATATCTTCATCTGTAACTTCTATATCAGACATCATAGATTCATAAACTTGATTTGTAATTAAACTCTTTCTTATATAATCCTTAAAGCTATCTTCAGTATATCCATATTGTTCTAGTTGATTATCGAAATCATCAGCATTTTGATCTTTAACTTGATTAAATTGTTCTTCAACTTTATCATCAAATTCATCATCACTACCTACATTATACTTGTCCCTACTTTGTAGAAGAACTTCTTCTGTAACTAGATTTTGTAAAGCATTTTGTCTATATTTCTTTAAAGTTTCCTTTATGCTTTCATTTGATTCATAATCATCACCATATTGTTCTTTGTATTGTTCTATAGTTGATTTTAATAATTTATCAACATCATCTCTTGTAATTTTTGTTTTTCCAACCTTAGCTAATACTGTTTTCCCCTTTGACTCCTCTGTTCTTTCTACCATATTACAACCCGCAAAAGATGCTGCCATAGTTCCAGCTATAGCCAAAGTTATCAACTTCTTAATTTTTTTCAAAGCCATTCCCTCACTTTTCTATTTATTAATAGGTTATAACGACATATTAAACGACATACTTAAAGTATATCAATCCCATTACTATAGTTCAAACGTTTTCTTCCTTTTTTTCACTAGTTTTCCATATGATTTTTTCATATTTCTTAAAAATACTCTAATATATGCTTTTTATCTTTTATTTCTAACAATTGATATTTCTGTTTATTTGTTTAAAACTAAAGTAAATTTTGCTTTTTAATTATTTTTTAACGTATTGGAAAGCTTGCATATCAGAAGGCCAGTAATAATCAGCACTCCCTTTCAAAAAAAGTTTCAGATTTTCTAAACATTAAAATTAAAGCTAGTAGAACTAACTTAATTCCTACTAGCTTTCTTCATTATATTCTATTTTCGTAAATCTTAATTTTTATATCTTTCTTTAATTCTTCTATTTTATTATTATAAGCAGATTCTTGCTTATTGTATAATAAATCATTCTTTATCTTTCCTTTAAGTTCATCATTTAATGGCTCAACTTTATCTTCTGGATAAACTGCAGTATTTACTATAACATGATAGCCAAAACTAGTTTTTACAACATCTGAAACTTTTCCAGCTGGAAGTACCTTAAATGCATCTTCAAATTCTTGAACCATGCCACTATTCTCAAAACTTACACGCCCTAAATCTTCATATTTACATGAATCTTTGAATTCATCACTCTTAGATATATCTTCTAAAGATTGACCAGCTAAAGCTCTTTGCCTAATCTTCTCAGCTTCTGCCTTTGCTTTTTCCTCAGAACCCTCTACAACATTTCCATCAGAATCCTTTTCTACTGAAACTAAAATATGAGTTACATCAGCACCTGCTTTTGTTGTATATTTATCTATATTGTCATTATATCCTTTTTCTATGTCCTCATCTGTCACTTCTGCATCTGCAGTCATAGCATCAACAACCATTGTTAATATAGCTTGAGTTTTTAAATACTCTTTAAAGCTCTCATCATTGTATCCATATTGTTCTATAAAGCTTTCATAAGATTCATCTGATCCTAGGGCTTCTCTATAATAAGTAACTCTTTCATCCACTTCAGATTGAATCTCTTCATCACTCGGATTTACACCAAGCTTATCTTTACTTTGTAATAAAACTTCTTGATCAACTAATCCTTCTAATTGTTTAGTTCTTAATGATTTTAAGTTTGCTTTTATACTTTCATTTGACTCAAAATCATCTCCATAATTTTGCTTGTAGTAATCTAAATAAGTTTTTAAAGCTCCATCCACATCTGCTTTTGTTATTTTCTTATTACCCACTTTAGCCAAAACAGTTTTTTGTTTAGATTCTTCCGTTCTCTCTATCATGCTGCATCCCGCAAACGAAAATACCATCATTCCTGTTAAAGCTATTGAAACTAAGTTTTTTATCTTCTTCAAAGTAATCCCTCACTTTTTTGATTTTTATCATAGGTTCAACGACATATTTTTAGTATATCAACATTTTTTTCTTTATTCAAACACTTATTTATTACCTTTTGGACTTTTTGCTTAACTCATCCATCATTTCCTTGAAAAATTTCAACATCTCTTCCCTATTCATTTCTTTATCCACGAAAACAAATGAAGGTTCTTCTCCAAATTTAAGTAATACATTCTCTTTATATTTAATTAGAATTTCTTTAAATACATTTTTATAATTATCATCATCTTTAGTAAATCTAAATATTATTTCTTTAGGAGTCTCTTTAATTTCTTCTATAAATAACATTTTAGCCTTACTCTTTATATACGCAATATCCATAAGATTATAAACTGGTTGAGGTATTTCTGAATATCTATCTTCAAGTTCGTCTTTAATATCCATGTATTCCTCCATAGTTTCTAATGCAGCTATCTTTTTATAAATTGAAATCTTCTGTATTTCATCCTCTATATAATTAGAAGGTATATATGCATCTACTTTTAAATCAACAGTTGTTTCTACTGGTTCTTTATCTATATCACCTTTAACTAACTTAATTGTATCTTCAAGCATTCTACAATATAAATCATATCCTATAGCTGCCATATGACCATGTTGTGAAGAACCCATCATATTTCCTGCTCCTCTTATTTCTAAATCTCTCATGGCAATTTTAAATCCTGATCCTAACTCTGTAAAATCTTTTAGTGCTTTTAATCTCTTTTCAGCAACCTCTGTAAGAATCTTATCCTTAGTATATAAAAGATACGCATATGCAATTCTATTTGAACGCCCTACTCTTCCTCTTAATTGATATAGTTGAGATAATCCCATCTTATCTGCATTATAAACAATAATAGTATTTACATTTTGAATATCGATACCGGTCTCTATAATTGTTGTACATACAAGTACATTCTTCTCGTTATTCATAAAATCTATCATTTCATTTTCTAGTTCTCTCTCTGTCATTCTTCCATGAGCTACTGATACCTTTGCCTCTGGAACTAGATTTTGAACATATCCAGCCATCTTATCTATATCTTCTACTCTGTTATATACAAAATAAACCTGGCCGCCTCTACTAATTTCCCTAATTATAGCATCTCTTATAAGTTGATCATTCTGTTCAACAACATATGTTTGAATAGGATACCTTTCTTCTGGAGGAGTTTCTATAACTGATATATCTCTAACTCCAGTCAATGACATATGAAGAGTTCTTGGAATAGGTGTTGCACTTAATGTTAGTACATCAACATTCTTCTTTATATTTTTTATCTTTTCCTTTTGAGCTACTCCAAATCTTTGTTCTTCATCTACTATTAATAATCCTAAATCTTTAAAGTTAATGTCTTTTGAAACAAGTCTATGTGTTCCTATTAATATATCAACATTTCCTTCTTTAACAGCTTGTAATGTAGCTTTTTGTTCCTTAGCTGTTCTAAATCTACTTACCATATCAATTGTTACTGGGAAATCTGAAAATCTTTTAGTCAAATTTTTATAATGCTGCTCTGCTAATATAGTTGTTGGAACTAAGAATGCAACTTGCTTCCCATCCATAACAGCCTTAAATGCTGCCCTTACTGCTACTTCTGTTTTTCCATAACCAACATCACCACATAAAAGTCTATCCATTGATTTATCAGATTCCATATCAGCCTTTATTTCTTCAATACAAGCTAATTGATCTGGTGTCTCATCATATGGAAATTCATCTTCAAACTGTCTCTGCCATTGAGTATCTTTTGAAAATTTATGACCTTTCATAGTAGCTCTAGCTGCATAAAGCTTCATTAAATCTTTTGCTATTTCATTTATAGACTTCTTAACTTTTGCTTTAGCCTTAGTCCATTCATTACTTCCTAGCTTATTAACTTTAGGTGTTTTTCCTTCACTACCAATATATTTCTGTACTAAATCTAGTTGTTCTACAGGAACATAAAGTTTATCACCTTTATCATAGATAATATCAAGATAATCTCTTTTATTACCGCCAACTTCAATTTGCTTAATTCCTTTATAAACACCTATACCATGATTTGCATGTACAACATAATCTCCTGGTTTAAGTTCAGCAAAACTCGTTATTTTAGATACACCTTTAGTTTTACGCTTAGTCTTTTTTAGCTTTCTTTTAGCTGCTCCAAATACTTCTTTGTCAGAAATAACACATATTTTATATTCTGGGCACTCAAACCCCTTTAGTAGATTTCCAAAAGTTATTACAACTTCTCCAAATTGAATTTCATCTATCTGATCCTTGTATGTACTTTCTATTCCTCTTTCCCTTAAAGTATCTACAAGTCTTTCACCCCTAGGTCTTGTTCCTGATAAAATTACAGTTCTATATCCTAAACTTTTTTTATCTAAAATATCCTCTATCAAAATGTCAAGCTGCCCTTGATAATGATTAAGAGAAGCTCCTCTTACCTCATACTTTGAATCTGCATTTAAAATCTCACTACTTTTACTAATTTCCTCAAGCACTATATCTACTCGTTCTTCAAGTTGACTTATAAGTTTTTCCTTTGGAATTAATAAATTGCTTTGAGATGGAAGAATATCTCCCCTTTCTAAAAATATTGAATAGTTTTCATTAAATTCTGTATAAGTACTGTTAAGTTTACCTAAAGTTCTTGCTCTATCATCTAAAACTATCATGTACTTATCTAAATAATCAAACAATGTCTCACTATTCTTATATAACAAAGGCAAATAGCTATCTATAGTTTCAAATGTATTAGTCTCTCTAAACACTTCCATATTTCTATTTACGATTGTTTTTATCTTTTCTATTCTTTCCATATCAGAGCTATTTTTAATAACCTCTTCTAGTTCAGATTGCATAGCATTTAAAGTTTCTGCTATTACATCTTCATCAACAATCATCTCTTTAGCTGGAAATATTTTTAAAGTCTTTACCTTATCTATACTTCTTTGAGATTCTACATTAAAAGTTCTTATCGATTCTATTTCATCTCCAAATAACTCTATTCTATATGGATAAATAGAATCTGGCGGGAACACGTCTAAAAGTCCTCCACGAAGTGAGAACTCTCCTTTACCTTCAACTATTTCAACTCTTTCATATCCACCTTCAACTAAAACCTTCGATATATCATCAAAACTTACTTCTTTGCCTACCTTTAACGATAATTTATGATTCGTAAATAATTTTTTTGGAGTATATGCAGAAGCAAATGCATCTATAGAAGTTACTACAATTCCTTTTTTCCTCTCTAATATTTCTTTTATAACCCTTAACCTAGCCCATCTCAAGTCTCCCGATATAGCATCAACATTATAAAAAACTACTTCCTTTGCTGGGAAATATGAAACATTACTTGTATATAAATTTAAATCTTCATATAAATTCTTTGCTTCCATATCATTATGAGTTATTATAACTACTGGTCTTTCAAAACTTTCATATACCGAATTAACGAAATATGCTTTAGAAGATTCCGATAATCCTGATACTTCAACCAACTTATCTTTTTCTTCTATATCACTCTTTATACTGGAAAACTTATCGCTAGTAATTAAGGGTTCAACTAACCCTTTTAATCTCATTTTTAGCACCATCCTTAAATTGTTTTTTCTAAACTAAAACCATTATATTTATTCATAGCTTCCTTAGCATCATCTTTAATTATTGTTTCTGATGCCATAACTACTGTTTCTAAAACTTTATTTAAATCTTCTCTATCCTCTTTTGAAAAAGTACCTAAAACATGCTTTACTAAATCACCTTGTGGTTTACCAACACCAACCTTTATTCTTGGAAAGACATCTGTACCTATATTGGCTATTATGTTCTTTATACCATTATGTCCTCCAGCACTTCCTTTTTCTCTTATTCTAATTCTTCCTACATCAAGGCTTACATCATCATAAATAACCAAAATATCTTCTTCTGATAACTTATAAAAATCCATGACTTCACGTACACTTTCACCGCTTAGATTCATATACGTAGTTGGTTTTAAAAGAATAACTTTTTCTCCATCAATAAAACCTTCACCATACACGCCTTTAAATTTTATCCTAGAAACTTCTATATTATACTTATCAGCAATAACATCTATTGCATCAAAACCTATATTATGTCTTGTATTATTATACTCTCTTCCCGGATTTCCTAAACCAACTATAAGAAACATTTTTGTATCTCCTTTTTACTCTAATTATTACTATTATTTATTATACTAAATAATATATAGGTGACAAAATTAAATTTTAATCAAATAAGATTTCCACTTTTATCTTTGTCCCATCTCTTAAAATTTCACATAAAACCTTTTCCCCTGCTTTTTTATTTTTAATAACTTCGTTAACATCTTCTAAAGATAATATATTTTTATCCCCCATAGACATTATAATATCTGTAGGAAGAAGTCCTGCTTTAGCTGCAATTCCACTTGGTGTTACATTTTGAATATATAATCCTCTAACACCACTTTTCTCATCATCTATTATCTGACCACTAATCCCAATCTTATCTGTAAACCGAATTATATTATTAACAATATTCTTTAAATCTTTTGCACTTAAGACATTATATAATTGATTATTTTTAAGATCTTTATTAAAAGTATAACTATTAAACCCAATAAGTTCTCCCTTTACATTACACAATGCTCCTCCAATATTTGCGTCATTAATGGCTGCACTTGTCTGAATCACCTTATAAACATCGCCACTTTTAACTTTATATACTTTTGAATTGATAGATGATATAACGCCAACTGTAACCATTCCTATAAAATCATTTGAAATAGAATTTCCTACAGCAACAGATAAATTTCCTTCTTTCATATCTCCCTCATGTATAACCACAGGTACAAGTCCATCTGAATTCACTTTTATAACTGCTACATCTGCATCTTCATCAGCTGCTATCAATACTGCACTCACTGGTTCTTTAGCTAATGAAGGAAATTTAACTGATATATTTTTCATTTTTGCAATCTTTGAATAACTTGTAACTATATATCCTTGTTCATCAAGAATTATTCCTGTAACATTTCCATCTTCCTCAACATTAACTGTTAATTTTTCTGGAGAATCACTTATAGTAACTATTGAATGAGAAACTTTGGTTATTCCCCTTGAAACTACTTCATCAATATTGAAATCATCTTTCTCATAATCATAGATAGAACTTTCCTTTAACATATTTCTAATTATACTTTTTGAGACTAAAGCCCCGCTTAACACAGCTACTAAAATTAATATCAATATTGATAGAATAACTTTGAAATACTTAGATTTCCTTTTTATCATTATTCTATAATTTCCACTCTCTTTCATTTTTATTGCCCCTATCATAAAACTCTAGTTAAAGTAAATGTAAATCTAGTTACTCCATCCTTACTTTCTGCCCATATGTCCTCACCATGCCTTGATAATATAGTCCTAACTATAGGCAGTCCTAAGCCTGTACTTTCTTTATTTGTTCTTGATGAATCTGATTTATAAAAACGATCCCAAATCCTTGTCAAATCATATTCTGACAATTCTGCTCCTTTATTCTCTATACTAACATAAAGCTTTTCTCCCTTTGTCCTTGTCTCAATACGTACAACTTCTCCATCATCACTATACTTTATTGCATTATCAAGTAAGTTAATAATAACTTGAATCATTCTCTCTCTATCAATAAGAACGAATTCATGATCTTTTTCTAAAATCACTTCTACTTTTAAATCTTTGCTAGCAATCTTAGTTTCTTGTTTAGCTAAACATAGCTTAATTATTCCGTTTATATCATTTTCAGTCTTATTTAATTTATAATTTGTATTATCTAAAGTTGATATATCTAATAAATCATCTACTAATGTTGAAAGCCTTTTTACTTCATCATAAACAATATTCAAATAATGCTTTTCTCTATCTTTTGGAATTATACCATCCATTATACATGCTATAAACCCACGTATAGAAGTTATAGGAGATCGTAATTCATGAGATGCATTAGAAATAAAATTTCTTATATTTAAATCTGTTTCACTTAAAGATTCTGCCATCAAATTAAACAACTTGGATAACTCCCCAATTTCATTACAGCTATTAATAGATACTCTTTTATCAAATTCCCCCACAGCTATTTTTCTTGCTATTTTATTAATTTCTTCTATAGGTTTAACTATCATCTTACTGATATAATACCTAATACTTATTAACATTATTATTATGGACACAAATATGCATATCCATATAATCGATAATAATCTTGCCACCTTAACTTTCATTGGCATATTTGAAACTTTAAATATCAATACTCCTCCAAAATAATCTCCTTGAAATATTGGCTTAATATAAACATATCTATATTCATCATCTTGTTTTTCAATCTTATCAACTATTTTTCCTTCTTTTAGCCTCATTCTTTCATCATCTGTAATAACCTTTTCAGACAGATTTAATTCTTCATTTTTATTGATATTATCAGAACTTACATAAGGATATCCTAAATTATCTGTAACTGTAATATCTGACATAGTACATTGACTTATAATACTTACAGTATCCTTTAAATTATCTAAAGTTGTATTTTCCTGAACCTTTAAATAATTTGATATTTCAATACCTATATGATATGCCTCTTTATCAATCAAATCTTTTCTTTGACTTTTTAAAAATTCTATTCCCCATATACTCAATATAATTCCTAACACTACAAGTGATATAGACAAAGTAGACATAATACGTATCTGTATATTGTATACCAAACTTTTCTTCACTTTTACTTCACCTCAAACTTATACCCAACACCCCAAACAGTTTCTATATTCCAATTCTCTCCACCTTTTATCTTACTTCTCAATCTCTTTATATGAACATCAACGGTTCTTGAATCTCCTGGATAATCGTACCCCCAAACTTCACACAATAACTGTTCTCTAGTAAATACTTTATTTTTGTTTTTTGCTAAATAATATAATAATTCAAATTCCTTAGGAGGCATCTTCACTTCATTCCCATCATAGATAACCTCATAAGATTTAGAATCAATAATCATATTACTGAATTGCAGTTTTTTTTCATCTTCATTATTATCTACAACATATCTTCTCATAACAGCCTTTATTCTTGCCATTAATTCCTTTGGTTCAAATGGTTTTACTATATAGTCATCCGCTCCTAGTTCTAATGCAAGTACCTTATCAAAGGTATCTCCTTTTGCTGTTAACATTATCACAGGAATGCCACTTTCTTTTCTTACCCACTTTAATACATCAATTCCACTTATATTAGGAAGCATAACATCTAACAAAACTAAGTTAGGTTTATAATCTTGAAAAGCATCTATAGCAGCCTTTCCATCATATATTATCTTTGTTTGATATCCTGAACTTTGTAAATACATATTTATAACTTCACATATGTTTTTATCATCATCTACTATTAATATCTTTTCAATCCCATCATTCATAAATTTTCCCCCTCCATAATTAAATTTATCACTTATTTACTATTATATAAGTATTTTTAAATAAATGTTACATTTTATTAAATGCTTATTAAAATATTAATTTTTTCATGATGCCAAGTTTTTCAATGCAAAAAGCCAGTAATAATCAGTGCTCGCTCTCAAAAAAAGTTTTGAATTTTCTATACGTTAAAAAAGGAGTACTAAAAGTACTCCTTAATATATGTAATCTTAAGCTTCAAACAACTTACTTATTGGTTCATCATCATATATTCTTTGAATTGCTTCTGCAAATATTGGTGCAACTGAAAGTGAAGATATCTTGCTTGTATCAGCATCTTCTGGTAATGTAATTGTATTTAACATTACTAATTCTTCAATTGCAGAGCTGTTTAATCTGTCAAAAGCAGGTCCTGAAAGAACTCCATGTGTACAACAAGCATAAACCGCTGTAGCTCCTAAATCTCTTAATGCATTTGCTGCATTTGTAATAGTTCCTGCAGTATCTATCATATCATCAATTAGGATACATCTCTTACCTTCAACATCTCCGATAATATTCATTATTTCAGACACATTTGCTTTAGGTCTTCTCTTATCTATAATAGCTATTGGTGCATGTAACTTATCAGCAAACTTTCTAGCTCTTGTAACACTTCCTAAGTCTGGTGAAACAACAACTACATCATCTTGGTCTGCTAATCCCTTATCAACAAAGTGCTTAGCTAATATTGGTGAACCAAGTAGATGATCTACTGGTATGTTAAAGTATCCTTGAATTTGAGCTGCATGTAAATCCATTGTTAATACTCTATGAGCACCAGCTGCTGTTAAAAGGTCAGCTACTAACTTAGCTGTAATTGGATCTCTTGATTTAGCTTTTCTATCTTGTCTTGCATATCCATAATATGGCATTACTGCTGTGATTCTTCCTGCAGATGCTCTCTTAAATGCATCTATCATTATTAAAAGTTCCATTAGGTTATTATTAACTGGTGAGCAAGTAGATTGTACTATAAATACATCTGCACCTCTTACAGTTTCATTAATATCAACTGATATTTCTCCATCACTAAATGTAGATACTTTTGAATTTCCTACAGGTACACCTAGTATTTCAGCAATTTCTTTTGCCAATTCAGGATGAGAATTACCAGTAAATATTTTGATGTTATTTCCATGAGTTAACATATTGGTTAGGACCTCCTTAATTTTAACTATAGGTATTTTCTATTTGGTATAATATATATTAATTATTTCATTAAACCCTTTTTTTCTACCCAGCCACTTATATTTCTTTGTTTAGCTCTAGCTATCGCAAGATCTCCTTCTTTAACTTTATTTGTTATTGTTGATCCTGCTGCAATATAAGTGTTGTCTTCAACTTCAACTGGTGAAACTAAATTTGTATTACATCCTATAAAACTATTATCTCCAATTTTCGTCTTGTGTTTAACTTTTCCATCATAATTGACTACTACTGTTCCACATCCAAAATTACATCCGCTTCCTACTTCTGCATCTCCAATGTAAGTTAAATGAGAAACCTTAGTACCATCTCCTATTGTTGATTTTTTAATTTCAACAAAGTCTCCTATTCTAGCGCCTTTACCAATTGATGATTCAGGTCTTATATAGGCAAATGGTCCAACTGTTGTATTTTCTCCAACTCTGCTTTCTAATATTACAGATGATTGAATTTCTACCCCTGATTCTATATAACTATCTTTTATTCTATTGTTTTGTAACAATGTACATCCTGGCTCTATTTCAGTATTACCTTCTAAAATATTATTAGGATATATTATTGTATCTTGACCTATTTTAACATCTACTCCAATATAAGTTGTCTTAGGATCTATTAAAGTAACTCCATTATCAAGATGTTTTCTATTAATTCTATTTCTTAGAATTTCTTCTGCTTCTGCAAGTTGAGCTCTTGAATTTACACCTATTGTATCTTCATAGTCTGTAACTACAGCTCCTACTCTCTTGCCCTTGTTTTTTAAAATTCCTATGACATCTGTTAAATAATATTCTCCTTGATTATTATCATTAGATAATTCGTCTAATGATGATAATAATTCTTTTATATCAAAACAATACATTGCTGCATTCATTTCATTTACTTTTAATTCTTCTTCCGAACAATCCTTATGTTCTACTATCTTTATTACTTCATCGCCATCTCTTATTATTCTTCCATATCCAGTTGGATCTTCAACTATTGCAGATAATAATGTGGCTGAATTTTTCTTTTCGATATGTTCATTTATTAATTTATTAATTGTTTCAACTTTTGTTAATGGTGCATCTCCTGCAAATATAGCTACTACACCATCTTTGCCTTGTAAAAATTCTTTAGCGCATTTTACCGCATGCCCTGTTCCTAGTTGTTCCTCTTGCAATGAGTAAGATACTTTTCTTGATTCTGTACCAGCTTTAACAAGATTGGCTCCCTTCCCAACAATGACATTAACATCATTGATTTCTGATAATCTCATATTATCTATAACATGATTAACCATTTCTTTCCCACAAACTTTATGCAAAACTTTTGGAAGGTTTGACTTTATTCTTTTTCCTTGTCCCGCTGCTAAAATCAACGCACATTTATACATAAATATCACCTCATTATGTCAAACATATATTTTTATTTATAATAATATTATTATTCGTAAATTTACATACCTATTCTATTATATTTAAAAGATTTTTTTATTTCAAGCTCAGCAAACCTTTTCATAAAAAAAATCAATATCATGTAAAATAGTATAGTAGAAATTAAATTCCTATACATCAATGGATTATGCCATAGTCAATTAACTTAAGAAAAAAATAAAAGGAAGTTCCCTTCCTCTTATTTTCCAACTAAATTACTATTCTTCAATAGTAGATTCTTCTACTTCTTCACTTATAACTTTTTCATAAGTTTCTAAAATAGAAGTTTGTATTTTTTCTCTAGTGTCTGTGTTTATTGGATGTGCGATATCCTTAAACTCTCCATCTGGTGTCTTTCTGCTAGGCATTGCAATAAACAATCCATTTTGTCCTTCGATAATTTTAATATCATGTACCACAAATTCATTATCGAAAGTTACGGAAACTATAGCCTTCATCTTTCCGTCTGTAGCTATCTTTCTAATTCTAACGTCTGTGATTTGCAATTCACTCCACCTCCAGTTGCTTTATACGGTATTAATTCTCCATATATAACCAAAATCCTCTTTTTATTTAGAAAATTTTCGTATTTTTGTTTTATTATGAGATATGAGTGAATTATTCCATTATTAACTAAAGTTTTTTGATGGTCTTATGTCTCTAATCGAAGATTTATCAACTGATTTAAACTCTACAATTGAAACATATTCATCAACTAATTTCTTTTCTACTTCCTTATTATCTAGAAGAACTCCAATCCCAACTAGTTCACTGTCAAATTCTTTAAGAAGTTCTTTAATCCCTTGAGCTGTTCCTCCACCTTTCATGAAATCATCAATAAATATGCTTCTGCTGCTTGATTTCATTGACTTTTTGGATAATGACATTTGTTGTAGTCTTCCGCTTGTTCCTGATATATAATTAATAGATACAGTTGGCCCTTCTGTAACCGGCACATCTCTTCTTGCAATTATTAATTGAACTCCTAAATTTCTTGCCACTTCATAAGCTAGTGGAATTCCTTTTGTTTCAACAGTAATTACATAATCTATATCTAACTCTTGAAAACATGATGATAATATAACTGCAGCTTTTCTTATTATATTAGGATTGTACATAAGGTCTGTCATATAAATGAAGTTACCTGCAATTACTCTTCCATCATCCTTTAAAAGTTCACAAAGTTCTAATGCAAATTCTTTTCTCTTTTCTTCCCCAATTTCAGGAATGAATTTTATTCCTCCTGCTGCTCCAGATATTGTTTCAACCCTCCCCATTTCTAGTCGCTGTAAAGTTTCCCTTACAATAACAATATCTTCACTAATAGTTGACTTTGCTGCATTTAACAGCTCTGAAAATTTATTTAATCCTATTATTTTATTAGGTTTTTCTAATAATATTTTTGTAATAGCAACCACCCTGCTATTTCTGGTCATTTTCTCCATAATATCACCTGCACAATTTTATAATATACGAACTTTATAGTATAATTTTCTCACTAATATTCATATTTTATTCTATAAAATCTTTATTGGCAATAGATTTTATGTATATTCATAAATTGTAAACAGATTTTATTTATATTTGTAATATGTGTGTTCAATCTAGATTTTTTGTATATAATTATAACTGTAAATAACTAAAAAGGGGTTGATCTTTTGTCATTTGATTTTATTAATGATAAACACAAGAAAATCCACTTCATTGGAATTGGTGGAGTTAGTATGAGCGGACTTGCTGCTGTTCTACTAAATAAAGGATATAGAGTTTCTGGTTCAGACTTTAAAGAATCTAACGTACTAGATAAACTTAGAGAAAAAGGCGCTGAAATATACATAGGTCATGACGCCAAGAACTTAGTTGATGTAGACCTTGTTGTATATACTGCTGCAATCCCAGAGTCAAACCCTGAACTTGCAGAAGCTAAAAAGCAAAACATCCAGCTTATGAATAGAGCTGAATTTTTAGGTTTAATAATGAAAGGACACAAATATAATGTAGCTGTTGCTGGTACTCATGGAAAAACCACATGTACTTCTATGATTTCTCACGTTACTATGGAAGCTAATTTAGATCCTACAATATTAGTTGGTGGTGATTTAGATTTAATCGGTGGTAACTACAGAATTGGAAACAGCGACTATTTTATAACTGAATCATGTGAATATAAGGAATCTTTCTTAAAGTTCTTCCCTTATATAGGAATAATATTAAATATAGATGCTGACCATCTTGATTATTATAGAGATATTGATCATATATATGAAACTTTTAAGAAGTTTTCAAAGCTTGTCCCTAAAGATGGATACTTAATTGGTTATGGCGGAGATTTCAGAGTTAAAGAAATACTAAAAGAAGCTGATTGCAACACAATCTCTTATGGTTTTGATGATGAAAACTTAACAGCAAAGGATATTTCATTTAATAAGAAAGGATGTGCTTCCTTCACTGTTTGTGAAAACGGAAAAGAACTATTTAAAATTACTTTAAGTAATCCTGGAAAGCACAACATATTAAATGCTCTTTCTTCAATCGCTGTTGGACTTATTTTCAATATCCCTTATGAAACTATAATTTCAGGTCTTGAAAAGTGCAAAGGTGCTCATAAGAGATTTGAATTTAAAGGCGAAAAAGATGGAATAACTGTTATAGATGATTATGCACATCATCCAACTGAAATAAAGGCAACTTTAAATACAGCTAAGAAGATAAATCATAATAAAACTTATTGTGTATTCCAGCCTCATACTTATACAAGAACAAAATCTTTATTTGATGAATTTACTACTGCTTTTGCAGATTCAGATGAATTGATATTAATGGATATTTATGCTGCAAGAGAAAAGGATACTGGCCTTGTTTCCTCTGATGAATTAGGTGATGCTATTAGAAAAACTGGACTAAAGTGTATCAATGTTCATTCTCATGATGAAGCTGCAGAGTATTTAAAACAAAATGCTAAAAAGAATGACTTAATTCTTACAGTAGGTGCTGGAGATGTAGTAATCGTTGGTGATAAGTTTTTAAAATAGTTTTCTAAGAAGGATAGATTTTTTTGTCTATCCTTTATTTTTTTTATATAATTATATTGCAGTTTAAAATTTATCACTTATACTTTAATTGTATTGGTTATACTGTTTAACAAGTTATATTTTTTAAAAGGAGGTTTCTTATGGACTTACTTAAGAAAATTCAATCATCTTCTCAATATATATTAGAGAGAACTAATTATAAACCTACCATCGGTTTAATACTTGGCTCAGGGCTAGGTGATTTAGCAGACCTAATTGAAAATCCTGAATTCTATCCTTATGAAACAATACCAAACTTCCCTGTTTCGACAGTCGAAGGACACAAAAGCAGATTAGTAATTGGTACATTAAAAGGAAAAACTGTTGTTGCTATGCAAGGTAGATTTCACTACTATGAAGGATATAGTATGGATGAAGTCACTTTCCCTATAAGAGTAATGAAATTATTAGGAATAGAAACTATTATAGTTACAAATGCTGCTGGAGCAGTTAATGTAGACTTTAAGCCTGGAGATCTTATGATTATAAACGATCATATAAATCTTTCTGGAAATAACCCTTTAATAGGTAAAAATTTAAGTGATTTTGGGACAAGATTCCCAGATATGTCTAATGCATATAATAATGATTTAATTGAAAAGACTAAAGATATAGCAAAAAAAATTAACATAGATGTAAAAGAAGGAGTTTATACTTTAATGACAGGACCTTCTTACGAAACACCAGCTGAAATAAGAATGGTAAGAACTTTAGGTGGAGATGCTGTTGGTATGTCTACTGTTCCTGAAGTAATCGTTGCTAATCATAGTGGAATGAATGTTATAGGTATATCATGTTTAACAAATATGGCAGCAGGAATACTTAAACAACCTTTAAACCATGAAGAAGTTATAGAAACATCTAATATGGCAAAAAACAAATTTATAAACCTTATGAGTTCTTTAATAGAATCTCTTTAGAATTCTTAAAATAGCATTAGAGCAGCATCAGCTGCTCTTTTTTGGTACTGTATAAGTGTAGATGAAAGATCATAGAAATATGATTTATACATCTACACTTATTTTAATTTATAAT
>CAKVFO010000044.1 GCA_934746785.1 uncultured Clostridium sp.
TGAATAAGGTTTGGAACATAGGGATATATGCAAGGGTAAGTACAGGAAAAGAAAGTCAGGCAGAATCAGTATCAGTGCAAGTTGAAGCACTTAAGAAGTGGATAATTGCAAAATCTAGAGAAGATACAGAAGCAATATACAATTTAATAGATGTTTATGCAGATGAAGGTATATCGGGTTCTAATTTTAACAGAGATAACTTTGTAAGAATGAAAGAAGATATAGAACAAGGTAGAATTAATATGGTTCTTACAAGAGATTTATCTCGCTTTAGTCGAAATTACATACTTGCTGGATATTACCTAGAAGATTACTTTAAAGTTAAAGATATAAGATTTGTATCTGTTTTAGATAATGTAGACACTAATGTTGATGACAACGACGTCGTACCTTTTAAAAATATCCTGAACGAAATGTATATCAAAGATTGTAGTCGCAAAATTCGTTCAGCGCTTATTACAAGAATGGAAAGAGGAAGCAGCATAGCAAGCAAACCTCCATATGGATATAAGTTTGAAGAAATATATGAAGGAAATCAAAAAACAATTAAGTTAATACCGAAAGATGATGAAACAACAGAAACAGTGAGAAAAATTTTTACTTTATATGCTCAAGGCTGGGGAGTAGGAAGAATTGCTACCTATTTAAATAAAAAACAAGTTCCACCACCATCATATTATATAAAGAATTTCGCTAGGAAAAAGTATGGAATGTGGAATAACAACACAATAGTTTCAATCCTGAAGAATTCAAAATACGGAGGAATAATGATTCAAGGGCGTTATAAGAAGGTAAGTTATAAGGTTAAAAAGGTTAATATTATGCCAGATTCGAAATGTATAAAAGGAGGAGAATTTAAAGGAATAATATCAAAGGAAGATTTTTATAAAACGCAGGAAATAATGAGAAGAAGAAGTCAAGGCAACTATAGATATGTAGGAAATTCAGCGCACATATTCACTGGCATAATCAAATGCAACGATTGTAGTGGAAGTATGATTTATAGAAAAAAATATCAGGGATATAAATGTTATAATAGCCAAGTTGGTGGAAAGAGATGCAGACCTCACAGCATAAAAGAGAAAGATTTGCTAGAGATAATATCTAAAGATTTAAGGGATATGGTAAGTAGTAACGTAAACAAGAAAGAAGCCTATGCTCAGTACAATAATTATGAGTTAAACAATGACTATGAAAAAGAGTTAAGTAGTATTGAGGATTCTTTAAGTAAATTAGATAGCAAGTTTAAATGTCTGTATGAAGATAAAATTGCAGGAACAATAACAGAGCATAACTTTACTAACATGATTAAAGAGGTTCAGAAGGAACAGGAAGCCATTATTAAGAGGAAAGAAGAGTTACTAAGGATTAAAAATTCAAGTAAAAATTATGATGATATATTGGATAAATATAAGGAACAACTTAAGGATTTGATTGATTTGAAAAATATAGATAGAAGTGTAATAGAAACTTTCGTAGATAAAATTCTTGTGGAGCAGAAAGCAAATTCAAAGGAGAAAACAATACGCATATTTTATAAATTTAGCAATCAAGAAAAGACTGCAAGTATAAAATACAGGAAATAAACATCAAAAAAACACCCGTGTCGTACAAAACGCAACTGCAACTTGTATAGGTCTTTCTGCGGTGAAATTATTAAAAATGGATGGAGATGCTGTAATGGTAGTGCTTCCATCAGATCATCATATAGAGGGAGAAAAAAGTTATTTAGATACGATAAAACAAGCAGTTGAACTTGCAAACAGAAGAAGGGGAATAGTAACTCTTGGAATAACTCCTACAAGAGCTGAAACAGGTTATGGATACATTGAAATGGGTGAGAGGATAGCTTCTACTATTCCAAGTTATAAGGTGACTAGGTTTACAGAAAAACCCAATGCAGAAGTTGCTAGAGATTTTTTGATGAAGGGAAGTTATCTGTGGAATTCCGGTATGTTTGTATTTAGAGCTGATGTTATTTTAAGAGAGATAGAAAAATATATTCCTAAAATGTATAAAGCACTTATGGAAATATATAAGCATATTGGTGAAGAGGACGAGGATGAAGTAATAAAACAGCAATATAATCTTATAGATGGAATATCTATAGATTTTGGTGTGATGCAGAGGACTAGAAAAGCATTTGTAATAAAGTGTGATTTTTCATGGGATGATATAGGCAGTTTTACTTCTTTAAGCAGGTTTTTAAGCAGTTACAGAAGTAATAGTATATCAGAAAATGTTTATTTAGAAGAAAGTGAGAATTGTTCTATTTTTGGAGATAAAAACTTAATAATTGGTTTAGGAATAAAGGATCTTGTTATTGTTGATGCAGGAGATGTTATTTTGATTATGGATAGAAATAAAGATCAAGATATAAAACATTTACTCAGTAATTTATGCAAAAAAGATCAATATAAAAAATATCTCTAAAGGTTAAAGGGTATCCAGAAAGAAAAAGGATATCCTTTTTAAAATGTTAATAAATTCATATATAAATTACAAGGGAAAGTAGAGTATAATAATAAATAAGAGAAATTTATAAGAGGATGTGTTGCAATTTGCTTATGAACACGCATAAAATATTAGCTGGTAATATTTTAGAACAGGTAAGTGAAGAAAACAGATATCTAATTAATAGAAAGAAATTTATATGGGGGAATATAAAACCAGACTATGTATCAAAATATAAATTAAAGAAACATTATTATAATGAAAGTATTGATATGATTATTAATAAAATTGAATTTTTATCATCATTATCATATAGTGAGATTAATAATACTTATGGTAAAAAGAAGTTTAGTGCTGAACTAGGGGTAATATGCCATTTCTTATGTGACTACTTTTGTTTAGCTCATAATAAGAGGTGGGAGTTTAAAAGCAACTTTAAGAGACATGTATCATATGAAAAGATGTTATCGAAGTATGCTAGGGAGTTTAAATTTGATAACTTAGTATGTGATTTTTTAGATATCAGGGATATAAGAGTATTTATATCAGAGAACATTAAGTATTATGAAGAATGTTCTCATATTAGCAGTGATCTTGTTTATGCTTCATTTGTATGTAACAGTATAGTTAATACTGTATTTAATGAAATAGGAAATAATAGTTTTTCAAAAAGAAGAGTTTCTTAATAGAGACTCTTTTTAAACGTATAGGAAATTCAAAACTTTTTTTGAGAGCAAGCACTGATTATCATGATATTCTAACAATTAGTAGAAAGATAAGCTCTTTTTTGTTATAGTTATTGTAGAATAATGGAAGATGTAGAATATAATTGTGGAGGAAATATGAAGAGTAGTATAAAGGAAATTCTTAATTCAATAGAATATTATAATAAGAGTTTCCCAGAAGATTCAATAAAAGAATTGTTAGATAGAGAAGAGGAATCTAAAAAATATTTACTTCAGTATATGAAGGAATTTAAGAAAAATATATTTAAACATTTAAATGAAGAGGATTATATAGGACATATATATTCAGTAATAATTCTTGCTAAATTTAAAGAAAAGAAACTTTGCCCATTGTTTTTAGATTTATTAAGGCTTCCTGGAACAAGAGTTTATGAATTATTTGATACTATAGTTCCTGAGTATGGAGCAAGAATAATTGCTTCTGTTTATGATGGAAATATTAATAGTATGGTTGATGTTTTAAATGACAAGAAAGCAAATGAGTATGCAAAGGCAGTAATAATACAGAGTTTAAAAGTTTTATGCATAAATAATAAGCTTGATATAAGTAAAACACAAGATTTTTTAATTGAATTATTACAAGGAAAGTTAAAGGTTAAAAGTCAAATTTTATTATTAGAAATATTATATACAGCATTTGAACTTAAGATGAACAGGGTATTAGATGTATTAAAAAAGGGATGTGAATCTGGAGAATATAAATGGGTTTTATCCTTAGATGAGATAGAGGCGGAAATAAAGTTATATGAAGATGGAATGTATTTAAATACAAGAATAAATGATGCCCATAATCAAGAGATAGTAGATCCTATTAGTGAACTAAAAGATATTTTTGAGATGATTAAAGAAAAGAATAATATAAAAGAACAGGCAAAAAAATTACAGGATACAATAATTGAAGAAATAAATATTCTTAATAAAAAATTTGAAAAAGGAATACCTTCCGCAGACTTTAGGGAGCAGCTAGAATGTTTATTAAAAAAAGAATTATTTGAAGTGGCAAAAAATCTAGGATTAAAGGGTTATTACAAATTAAAGAAAAAAGAACTTATAAATTTAATTTTTGATAATTATGATGAATATATAAAGCATAAGCTTAACACCTTTGGAGAAGGTAGAATTAAAGAATTAATGTTGTTTATAAAAGGTGGAGGAGTACGAAAAGTAGATAAAAGTAAACAGTTTAGTACCTTTTTTTATTTTGAGGATTATGGGCTAATTTTTCCTTTTAGTAATAATGAGTATACTGCTTTTATAATGCCAGATAGAGTAATAGAAATAGTTAAAGAATTAGCATCAGGATTTGAATTTAGAAAAAGGGTCAAAGTTAATAGTAAAATAGTAATTTTAGTAAAAGGCATGATGGAAGCTTATGGAGTAATGCCTATAGACGACTTGATAGATAGGTTAAGGATATATGGAATTAAAGAAACTGATGAGCAATTAATTGATGTTATAAATGAAGGAAGTGGACTTTATTATTCAATATTAGATAGGGATTATGTCTTAAATGCCAGTATAGGAGATTATAGTGTTATAGAAGAGATTGAAAAAACAAAAGATAAATATGATTATAAGTTCTTTCCTAGAGAAGAAATTGAAGCTATGGGTAAAGGTGAATGGATTGATAACGTAGATTATGCTGAAAGATTTTATGATAGTTTTTTAGATGAATTCATTGTAGAAAGAGAGAATATTATAAACATATTAAATGATATGAAAGCTGATATTCAGATAGTTGAAGCAGAAGCTATAACTCAATTTATGGTAGATAGTATTGATACTAAATGTAGAAGTCAAACTGAAGTGGAAGAACTTAAGGAATCAAAGAAAATAGTTAGAAGTTTAGTTGAAGAATTTTTAGAAAATGTTCCTTTGTGGAAGTATAAAGGTAGAAATATTAAAGAAATGAATATGGAGTAATTTTGAGATAAAGTGGTTTTCTGCATTAATGTATGATAAACCACTTTATTCTATATTTAAGATGAGATTTTAAGGTTTCAGGAATTTATATACAAAAAAATAAAAAATATAAAATAATGGTAATTGAAAAGAAAAAGGAGGTTTTATAAATGAAAAAAGAATTAGTCTAATATTAATGGCTTTAATTTTTCTATTAGGGTCATTAAATTTTAGCACTCAATCAGCCAGTGCAGCATCAAGTACAGGAAATTTTGAAGTAACTTATACTGTTTCAAATTCATGGGGTACAGGAGCAAATGTTAACATAACAATAAAAAATAAAGGTACAGCTGTTAATGGATGGACTCTTGATTTTAAATTTCCTGGAAATCAAAAGATAAATTCTGCGTGGAATTGCAAGTATACTCAAAATGGTCAAGCTGTACAAATTAAAGATGCTGGCTATAATGCAGTTTTGACTACAGGATCATCATTATCATTTGGATTAAATATAGAATTTTCAGGTGATAATAAAGTTCCAACTGAGTTTATGGTAAACTCTCAAAATACAAGCTCAGCTCCAACAGAATCAACTCATCAAATTAAATCAACTCAACCTGAAGTGACTGTTTCGGATAAAACAGTTAAAGTAGATGATGGATGGTAAGATAAAATAAAATAAAATGAAAATATTAATCTGTATTTACAAAAATAGTAAATAAAATTATAATAATAGGGTATGGAATATATATAAGTTTGTAGATAATTTAAGAATATATATGAATAATAAGAGGGGGGAAATATATTGTTTAAGAGATATAATTGCATTAAGCAGCATGATGAGAAAGATTGTGGTGCGGCATGTCTTGCAACTATTGCAAAACAATATGGATTAAAGATTCCTATATCTAAAATTAGAGAAGCAGCAGGTACAGATAGAGAAGGAACATCAGCCTTTGGGGTTATAAAAGCAGCAGAAAGTTTAGGCTTCACTGCAAAAGGAGTTAAAGCTGAGAAGGCAGAAGATATATTTACAGGTTTTCCTACGCCGGCTATTGCTCATGTAATTATAGATAAAAGCCTCTTACATTATGTTGTTATACATAAAGTTTCGGAAAAGGAAATTTTAGTGGCAGATCCAGCAGAGGGAATAGTTAAGTATAAACCAGAAGATTTCTTTGAAATTTGGACTGGAATATTATTAGTTATGGTTCCAGCACCATCGTTTATAAAGGGAGATGAGACTACAGGATTATTTCAAAGGTTTTGGGGATTAATTAAGGTACAAAAAAATATACTTGTAAATGTTTTCGTATCATCTATGCTAATTAGTATTTTAGGTATAGTAGGATCTTTTTATTCCAAGTTTTTATTAGATGATATTATTCCTAATAATCTTAAATCTAGTTTAGGTGTAATTTCCTTGGCTATGATTATATTAGCACTATTTAAAATAGTAACAGACTTTTTTAGAAGTCTTCTTATGATACATATGTCTCAAAATATTGATATTCCATTATTACTAGGGTATTACAACCATGTAATAAGTCTTCCTATGAACTTTTTTGGGACAAGAAAAGTTGGAGAAATAATATCAAGATTTAATGATGCATCTAAGATAAGAGATGCAATAAGTTCAGCAACATTAACAATTATGATAGATGTAATAATGGCAATTGCAGGAGGCGTGATTTTATATATTCAGAGTCCAAAACTTTTTGGAACTTGTTTCATTCCTATAATTCTATATCTTGTTTTAGTAGTAGCTTTTAGGAAATCTATAGAAAAGGTAAATAGAAATGTGATGGAAGACAATGCAAAGCTTACTTCATATTTAGTTGAATCAATAGAAGGAATAGAAACAGTTAAAGCTTTTAATGGAGAAAGAAAAGTGAATTTAGAGACGGAGAAAAAATTTATAAAACTGATTAAATCTATATTTAAGTATGGTTATGTAAGTATTATGCAGAGTTCTTTGAAAGGAACTGTAAAGACTATATTTGGAATAGCTGTTTTATGGATTGGAGCTTATCTTACTATAAATGGAGAGATAACAGTTGGAACTTTAATAGCATTTAACTCATTGCTTGCATATTTTATAGAACCGATTGAAAGAGTTATAAATTTACAGCCTGAAGTTCAGAGTGCAATGGTAGCAGCAGATAGACTTGGAGAAATATTAGATTTAGAAGCCGAAAAGTTAGTTGAAGAAGATAAAAAAATTAATCCAAGAACATTGCTTGGAGATATTGAATTTAAAAATATTGATTTTAGGTATGGAACAAGAAAATTAGTACTTAAAAATATAAATATGAAAATAAAGCCAGGTGAAAAAATTGCATTAGTAGGGGAAAGTGGATCAGGAAAAACGACAATTGCTAAGCTTTTAATGGATTTTTATGATGTGGCTAAAGGGGAAGTTTTAATTAATTCCTATAATATAAAAGATATAAATAAAAATTTCTTAAGAGATAAAATTTCATATATATCTCAAGATTCTTTCTTTTTCTCAGGAACGATAAAAGAAAATTTACAGTTTGCAGATGAAGAAGCTTCTTATGAAGATATTATAGAAGCTTGTAAAAAAGCACAAATACATGATTTTATAAATAGTACTCAAACTAGGTACGATACTCTCCTTGAAGAAAAGGGAGCTAATCTTTCTGGAGGACAAAGACAAAGATTAGCTATAGCAAGGGCTCTTCTTAAGAAACCAGAAATTCTTATAATGGATGAGGCTACATCAAATCTTGATACTATTACAGAAAAAGCTATAGAGAATACTATAGAAGAATGTACAAAAAATGTTACAACAATAATAATTGCTCATAGGTTAAGTACAATAATGAGATGTGATAGGATTTATGTTATGGATAAAGGAGAAATTATAGAACAAGGAAATCATGAAGAACTTCTCCAGAAAAAAGGATATTATTATAAGTTATGGACAGGTCAGGTTACAGGAAAGGTAGATGAGTCATCAGTAACAGAAGGAGTTGAAGTCTGATGAAATATAAAATTGAAAACTTAAGAGATATTACAGATAGTAGAGAAATATTGCAATCTTCTCCTAAGGGATTTAGTAAGATTATGACTTACATAATTCTTGCTTTGTTATCATCTATAATAATTTGGTCCCTTTTTGCCCATAAGGAAGTTTCAATTATAGCTTCTGGAGTAGTAAGACCAGCAAGTAATGTTAATAAGGCTGCCAGTAGTCTGGCGGGAAATGTAAGTGAGATAAATGTTAAAGATGGTGACAGGGTAAATAAAGGAGATACTTTAGTGGTTATAAATGGGAGTCAATATGAACTTCAAAAAGAGGTTTTACAAAAAAGCCTTGATTATAAAAATAAGACTATTGATTTAAGTAACAAGTTAAAACAATCTATATTGGATAATGAAAATAAATTTAATTCTGATAATGATGATGAGAAAGAGTACAGTAAAAAGTATGAATTATTTCAACAGAATTTAAATTCATCTGATAGTAAGAATTTACTATATGAGGATCAGAAGAATGAACTTAATAATAAAATAGCTGATTTGGAGCTGCTGAAGAAAGGTATTGAAGAAGAAAGAAATTATTTTAATGAAAGTAATTCTCTTTATTATCAATACAATGATTATATTATAGGAGTAAAGAGTTGTGATGAACAGATAAAAGCTTACAAAGATAAGATAGATTTATCACAAAATAATAATGTTGATATTACAGAGGCTAGAAATGAGTTGCAGATTTATACGGCAGAGAGAGAAAAATTGAAAAATACAGCTATAATGAAGGTGACAAAGGAAATTGAAGAGGATAAAAGTAAGTTGTCTCAGCTGCAAGTTTCATCAACTACTGGAACATATAAAGAACAGTATATATCAAATCTTGAGAGCACTATATCTACTATTCAAAGCAGTATAGATGAAGTAAATATGAATTTAGAGGTTATAAATTCGCAATTAGATGCAGCAAGCATTAAAGCAGCTAATGATGGAATAGTTAATATGATTTCAGATATTACAGTAGGAGATTTTGTTCAAAGTGGAGAGGAAATAGCATCCATAGTTCCAGAGAATGAAGGGAATTTTCAAGTAGATGTATATATAAATAATCAGAGCTTTGGCAATATAAAAGAAGGACAGGATGTTATGATTGAACTAGCTTCCCTTCCTTCAAGTGAATATGGATATATAAAGTCCAATTTAGAAAATATAAGTATAGATGCTAAGAATAGTAAGGATGCTTCTTATTATACGGCTATATGTCCATTTGATGAAATATCTTTAACCAGTAAAAAGGGGGAAGAGGCAGAGATAAAAAATGGAATGATAGCAGAAGTAAGAATAATTAGTAGAAAGGTTACATACTTTAAGTATTTATTAGAGAAGATGGATATATTAAGTTAAAAAAATATTAGAGAAAGTTGCTATACATCACTTATAGTGATGTATAGCAACTTTTTTTATATAATTTAATCAGTGTTAATTTTGAATAGATGTTTCCTTAACAAATTATATGAATGATGGTATAATTGTACGTAGATTGTCGAAAAAAGAGTGTTTTATTTTTAAAATTATAATTTGATAAAAATGGCGGGGGTGTAGATGTGAATATTAGTATCTATGATATTTCTAAAAGACTTATAGATATAGTTTTATCTTTATGTGGATTAATTATATTAAGTCCTTTATTAATAATAGTTGCAATATTAATTAGATTTGAAGGTAAAGGTAATGTGATTTTTGTACAAGATAGGGTAGGACTTAACGGGGAAATTTTTAAAATGTACAAGTTCCGTTCTATGGTTTGTAATGCAGAAGAATTAAAAAGGGAGTTATTAATTCAAAATGAAATGAGTGGTCCTATGTTTAAAATAAAAAATGATCCTAGGATTACTAAGGTTGGCAGAGTTATAAGAAAGACCAGTATTGATGAACTTCCGCAGCTTTTTAATGTTTTAAAAGGTGATATGAGTCTTGTAGGACCAAGACCATCTCTTCCAAGTGAAGTTGAGAAATTTGAAGATTGGATGATGAAAAGATTAAGTGTTAAACCAGGACTTACTTGCTTCTGGCAGGTGTCTGGAAGAAATAATATTGAGTTTGAAGAATGGATGAAGATGGACATTAAGTATATCGAAGAAAGAAATATATTTGTTGACTTAAAGTTAATATTTAGAACTTTTTTTGTTTTATTTGGTGATGAGCATGCTAGTTAATAAATATTTAAATAAGAAAACGGAGGAAAAAGTAATGGGAATTTTAAATGTGATAGGGTTAGGTTATATAGGACTTCCAACAGCATTAATGTTTGCTTCAAATGGCATAGAAGTAGTTGGAACAGATCTTAATGAAAAGTTAGTTAATACATTAAATAGTGGAAGATTAACATTTGAAGAAAAAGGGATAGAAGATATATTTAATAAAGCTGTTAATTCAGGTATTAAGTTTAGCACAGAATATATAAAAACAAATAAATATTTAATTACTGTACCAACACCTTATATGGCAGATAGCAAAAAGATAGATGCTGAATATGTTATAAGTGCAACAAAACAAGTTATGGAGGTATGTGAAAAAGGTACAATCCTTATAATAGAATCTACAATTTCACCTGGGACAATTGATAGATATGTAAGACCTGTAATTGAAGAAAAGGGATTTGTAATAGGAGAAGATATACATTTAGTACATGCTCCTGAAAGAATAATACCTGGAAATATGATTTATGAATTAGAGTATAATTCAAGAACAGTAGGCGCAGATAATAGAGAAGTTGGAGAGGAAGTAAAGAATCTTTATAAGAGTTTCTGTAAGGGAGATATAGTAGTTACGGATATTAAAACAGCAGAAATGAGTAAAGTGGTAGAAAATACTTTTAGAGATATAAATATAGCTTTCGCAAATGAATTAGCAAAGATATGTGATAAAGAAGGTATGGATGTTTATGAACTTATAAAAATTGCAAATAAGCATCCAAGAGTTAATATATTAAGCCCAGGACCAGGGGTAGGAGGACACTGTATATCAGTAGATCCATGGTTCTTAGTAGGTGATTATCCAGACCTTGTTAATATAATTTTATCAGCAAGAGAAGTTAATGATGGAGCTCCACAATATGTATTTGATAAAATTCATAGAATTATGAAAGAAAATAATATAAATGATTTTTCTAAAGTAGGTTTATATGGATTAACTTATAAAGAAAATGTTGATGATATGAGAGAAAGTCCAACACTTCAACTACTTGAAAGATTTGAAAAATATAATATAAGTAATTTTAAGATTTATGATCCAATGATAAAAGAACAAAAATTTGATACTCAATGTACAAGTTTAGATGAATTTTTGGATGGATTAGAATTAGTAGTTATTCTTGTTGGGCATGATGAAATTAAAATTAAAGAAAATGTCTTAAAAGAAAAAATTGTTTTTGATACAAGAAATATAATTAACAATGTAGAAAAATTATACAAAATTTAATTTATAAGCTATAGAGTATATAGATTATTAAAGATACCGTTAAGCATAATATTTATAAAATATATAGGACATAAAGGTGCAGTTCTTGTAGCAAGTATAGTATCAACTATTTCGATAGGTATTTATGTGTGTATACTTTTTGTATTAAGATGTAATGAAATTAAATATATAATAAGTTTTAAAAAGAAGGATGAGGATAAATTATATGGGGAATATATATAATTGGTATAAGGTTGAAAATAATTTGTACAAAAAAAGGTACCACTATTACCTAAAGTAATAAAATTTTTAATAAGAATTCTATTTACTGCTGTTATTCCATATGAAACAGAAATAGGTGAAGGTACTAGATTTGGATATGCAGCTATGGCAATAGTTATACATAAGAAAGCAGTAATAGGAAAGAATTGCAGAATAAGTCAGGGAGTAACTATAGGAGGCACTCCTAATAGAGTTGAACTTCCAGTAATAGGGGATAATGTTTATATTGGTGCAGGAGCTAAGATTATTGGAAATATAAAAATTGGAAATAATGTGGTAATTGGGGCAAATTCAGTTGTAATTACTGATATACCAGATAACTGTGTGGCTGTTGGGATGCCAGCAAAAGTTATTAAAGAGGGTATAGATATTAATAACTATATAAGTTAAAGAAATTTATAAAAAAGGAGAATAAATCATTTAAAGAAGTAATATAAAATATAGAAATGTTATAGGAATGGGATAAATGAAAGAAGATAAAACAAAAGGATTTTTAAGAATAACATTAATAGTTATGATTGGTAATCTTTTAACTAAAGTTATAGGAATGCTTAGAGAAGTTTATTTAGCTAAATATTATGGGGCAGGAATGTATACAGATGCATATATAATTGCAAATAATATTCCTTCTATAATATTTGGAGTAGTGGGTGTAGCCCTTGCATCTTCATTTATTCCTATATATTCAGAGGTTAATGAAAGAGATGGGAAAAATGAAGCTGTTAAGTTTACAAGTAAT
This sequence comes from uncultured Clostridium sp., assembly GCA_934746785.1. Taxonomy (GTDB): domain Bacteria; phylum Bacillota; class Clostridia; order Clostridiales; family Clostridiaceae; genus Clostridium. Next base: position 12,580 of record CAKVFO010000044.1, read on the forward strand.
TTAATAAGTATATTACTTGTTGGCTGTACTATTATAACTATATTTGGAGAAGTATTTACAAAGCAGTTTATATCGATTTTTGCTATGGGTTTCCAAGGCGAAACGTTAGATTATGCAATTAAGTTTTCTAGAATATTAATGCCATGTATATTTGTCATGGCATTAATGAATGTAGCAGGAAGTTTTTTGCAGGTAAATAATGATTTTAAGGTAATAGGATATGTGTCTATACCCTGCAATATAATAATAATTTTAGCTACTATTTTTTCATATAAATTAGAAAATATATACATATTAATTTTTGGAACGTTAATAGGTTCTTTTATTCAATTAGTTTATTACTATCCATTTATAAAGAGAAATGGATTTAAATTTAAGTTTAGAATTGATTTGAAAAATAAGTATATAAGACAGCTATCCATAGTAATTATTCCAGTTATATTAGGAGAAGCAGTAAATGAAGTAAATAGAATAGTAGATAAAACTTTAGTTTCGGGATTAGATACAGGAAGTATATCAGCATTAAATTATGCAGATAAGTTGATAGGAGTTTTTACTGGTGTTTTTGTTGTATCTATTACAACTTTAATATATCCAAAGTTATCAAAATTGATAGCAGAAAATAATAGGGATGAATTTAATCAAATATTAAAAAAATTTATTAATGTAATAACACTTATGGTAATACCAATTATTGCAGTTATATTAGTTTTGTCTCCATTTATTGTGAAATTGGTATTTGAAAGAGGAACTTTTGATTCAGAAAGCACAAAGATGACATATGAAGCATTAAATTGTTATGCAATAGGGCTATTAGGAATATCAATGAGAGATATATTAATAAAAGTATTTTACTGTTTAAAAGATACTAAGACCCCTATGGTTAATGGAGTGATATGTTCGTTTTTAAATATTCCTTTAAGCATAATATTAATCAAAATTATAGGATATAAAGGAGCTGCATTAGCTACAAGTATAGTTTCAATAGTATGTGTGTTAAGACTTATGTATCAGATAACAAAAAAGGTGGAAGGAATAGATTTTAAAGATTCTATGATATGTATACAGAAATCACTAATAGCAATTATTGTTCCTTTTGTTGGATTAAAATTCTTTTTTGATTATTTAATGAGTTTTGAAATTAATATGATTTTAAATGTGTTTATACTTGGCATAGCGGTTCTAGTGGTACTTTCTATATATGTTGGATTGCTAATTCTTTTGAAAAGTAAAGAAGCATTAAATTGTCTTAATTTTATAAGGAGAGATGGAATAAGAAATGAAAAATAAAGTTTGTATAATATCTGTTTATTTTGGTAAGTTCCCGAATTACTTTCAGTTATTTTTAAATTCATGTTCTAGGAATAAAGAATTTGATTTTATGATTTTTACTGATTGTAAATGTGAGTATGAATATGGAGATAATGTGAAAATAGTTTATACTACTTTTGATGAATTAAAAAGAGTTATTAATGAGAAGATGGGATTTGAATGTAATATAGTTAAACCTTATAAATTATGTGATTTCAAACCGTTTTTTGGAGTTATATTCCATGAATATTTAAAAGAATATACACATTGGGGACATTGTGATTTAGATATGATTTTTGGTAACTTGAAAAAGTTTATAAGTGATGAAGTATTGGATGAACATGATAAGATATTAAGACATGGTCATTTAACAATATATAAAAATAATAGTGAAGTAAATGAAAATAGTAAGCTTTCCTTTAGTAGAGGAAATTATAAGTTATTTTTACAAAGTGAGTATCATTATGGTTTTGATGAATCTGCTGGTATAAATAAAATTTATGAAGAGAATAATATAAAACAATGGGGAGAAATGATTTTTGCAGATATTAATATTTTATCTCAAAAAATGCGTATAACTGCTAAGAAAAATTTTGAAGATCAGTATTTTATATATGATAAAGGTGTAATTAATCAAGTATATTATGAAAATAATGAAAGAAAAGAAATAGAACATGCATATATTCATTTGCAAAAAAGAAAAATGACTTTATATAAGGACTTAGAAGAACTTGGAGAAAAATATATAATAGGTCATGATGGTTTTTACAGTATAGATACAGATGAAGAAATATTAAAAGTTACTAAAAGTCAACAAATAAAAAGATATGTAAAGTTTAAGATTATGATTATAAAAGATAAGATAACATGGAACTTTAAATGGAGAATCATAATGAAGGTAAAAATGTAGAGGATAAACAAATGAAAAACATAAGTTTAAGAAATTGGATAATATTTTTTATAATAAGTTGTCCTTTTATAGATATTGCAAATGGAATATTAAAGTTTAGTTTTAGTTATAATGGGACTTCACCAGGACAAATATTAAGAAGTTTATTTTTTATTATAAATGTATTAATTTTAATAAAGATTGATTTTAATAGGTTTAAAAAATTATTCATTATTATGTTTATTATGGGCATATCCATAGTAATGAATATATTTAACGGACAGCTAGTTGCATTTCGAGATATATTCAATGAAGTATTATTCGATGTGAAATTTTTATATGTAATATCAATATTATTACTGTTAATAAGTGCAGTAAAATTAAAAAAAATATCTTTAGGAGATATGGAATCAGTTGCAGCTAATAGTATATTTATTATTGCATTATCATTAATATTAACATCTGTATTAAATATAGGATTTAGTTCATATGGGCAGGCTGGTAATAGAGGATTTTTTACTGAAATAAATGCGCTTACGGCATCTTTATTAATTGGATTAGGAATTCAATTTAATATATATACAAGAAATATGAAATCTATTTTCAATTTTATTAAGCTTGTTGTTATATTTACAGGATTAATAGGAATTGGAACAAAATCATCATTAGCGTTTGCATTAGTATTAGTAATGTATAACTTTTTAAAGATAATTGTAAGTTCGAAAAATAAAATAGTATGGATAATTTCTGGAATATTAATGGTTTTAATGGGATCAGCATTGATTATCTATTTTAAATATGGAAACGGAAATGATATTTTATTAAGATTAAAATATTTTTATAGCAGAATGAATTTATGGTCATTCTTAGTAAGCGGTAGAGATGAAATTTTATATGTAGCATTCTCAGCATGGTCAAAGAGTATATACTATATAATTTTTGGAATAGGTTATTATACTGGGAATGATGTGATTTGGAATTTCATAGAGAAGCATGGAAGTATAGAGATGGACTTCTTTGATACATATTATTTTTTCGGAAGTATAATAGGAACTATTACATTAGTGATATTTACAATTATGCTTATAAGATGCTTAATTGCTATGGTTACAAAGAATAATAGAAATTATAGAGGTTATGCACTTACTTACATAGTAGCATATATGTGCACAATGCTAGGAGGGCATGTACTGTTTAGTCCTTTAGCAGGAATGTATTTTGCAGTTATATATATTTTAAATAAGGAATATATAAAGCCAGGATTTAAGAAAGCTATTGGAAATAATGAAAGAAAAATAAAAGTATTACATGTAGGCCCAAGTTTAAAAGAACAGGGTGGAGTAGTAACTGTTATAAGTTCTATATTAAATTTAGATATGAAAGAAAATGTAGAGTTTAATACTTTGTCTACATTTACTAATAATAAAAAAATGAAAGCATTTATAAAGTCTATATTAAAATATTTAAAAATATGTATTTTTAATAAACCAGATATAATTCATATACATATGGCATCTGGAGGAAGTTTTTATAGAAAATCTATATTTGTATTAATAAGCAGACTTTTTAATGTAAAGATTATTGTACATCTTCATGGAGCCCGCTTTAGAGAATTTTATTCAGCTATGAATGGTATAGTAAAAAGATACTGTAGATATATTATGAATAAAACGGATAAATTAATAATCCTTACAGAAGAATGGAGAAAATTTGCAGAAGTAATAGTGAAAGATAAGAGAAAGATTGCATTAGTAAGCAACTTTGTTCAGGTTCCTGAAAAGATAAAAAGAAACACTAAAAATGAAGAAGTAAAAATATTATTTTTAGGCAGATTAGGAAAAAGAAAAGGAACTTATTTATTAATAAAAGCCGCTAAAATAATTAAAGAAAAAAATATTAAGTTTAAGATGATTTTAGCGGGTGATGGTGAAATTGATAAATGTAAGAAGAGAATTAGTGATAGTAATTTAGAAAATGAAATTGAAGTTTTAGGATGGATAGATTCAGAAGAAAGAGAAAAGTACCTGAGGGAATGTGATATATTAGCTCTTCCGTCTTATTTTGAATCCTTTGGAATGTCGTTAATTGAAGGAATGAGTTATTCTATGCCTGTAATAGCTACAAAGGCAGGCGCAATGCCATATGTAGTTGAAAATGAAAAGGATGGAATACTTATAAAGCCAGGAAATTATGAAGAATTAGCAGAGGTATTAATTGAGCTGATAGAAAATAGAAGTTTAAGAGTTAAGATGGGGAATAGAGGCTATGAACATGTTCAAAGAGAATTTTCAGACAAGGTAGCACTGGGGAAATTTAGTAAAATATATAGAGAATTAAGTTCTTGAGAGGATATTAATTATGATTATGGGAAAGTTATACTTTGGAATAAGAACTATATATCTTAAAATTAAAAGCATATTTATAATAAATTTTTTAAGAATATGGGGTTTTAAGTGTGGAAAAGGAACTACAATAAATAGTAAACCTATAGTGGCTGGATATTTAAATAATATTGAAGTTGGAAATGGATGTAATTTCCATGAAGGTATAAGAATTGTAGTAAATAAAGAAGGAAGTTTAAAGATAAAAGACAGAACACTTATATCAGCAAATGTAAATATAAATTCAGGAGTGGGGAATATTTCTATAGGATCAAATACTATGATTGCAGCCAATACATACATAATAAATAATGATCATGATGTATATGATAATTTAAGTGTAAGAGATTCGGGACATTTAACTAAAGATATAACAATTGGAGACAATGTATGGATTGGGGCCAACTGCATTATTTTAAAAGGTGTAAATATAGGTGAAGGAGCTATTATAGGGGCTGGTTCAATAGTTACTAAAGATGTAGAACCATACTCTATAAATCATGGAGCTCCATGCCGCTTTGTTAAGTATAGATTTAATAAAGAGGAATTAGAAGAAAAAATAAGAAACAAGGAATAAGATGATGAATAAAGTTTTATGGATTTACAATAGATTAAAAGCTATGTCATTAAGAGAGATTATACATAGGGTAAATAAAAGTATAAGGCAAAAAATCGATAAGAAAAAATATAGAAGAAACATTAAAGTTAATGAAATTTTTCAAAAAGATATTAATCTAGAAATACTTTATAAAAATTTAAATACCATCTTTGAAGATATTGATTTAGGAAGAATAGAAGATATATGTTTATCATATTCTTCCTTTAATTTTAATGTGGATTTAGCTGGAGACATAAACTGGCATAAAGGAATGTATGGAGAATTTCATAGGGATAAAAGTTCTTATGATATAGAATTCAAAAATACAGATAATATTGGAGATGTAAGATTTTCATGGGAAATTAATAGGCATCAATTTATGCCATATCTTGCAGTATGTTATTTAAAAACAAAAGATAAAAAGTACTTAGATGTTCTAAATAAACATTTTGAAAGCTGGATAGAAGAAAATAAATTTCTAAAGGGAATTAACTGGTCTTCAGCTATGGAAATAGCTCTTAGAAGTTATCAATGGCTTATAGTTATATATTTACTTCAAGAAGTTAAAGAATGTGAAAAATTAAAAATGGATATGGCTAAATCAATAGCTGCATCTATAGATTATGTAATGAAGAATTTATCTTTATATTCATCAGCTAATAATCATTTGATTTTAGAAGCAGCTATAAGTTCTATAATAGGTTTAGCTTTTGAAGATGTGTATAAACAAAATTGGTTTAAGGAAGGATATGATATTCTTTCAAGAGAAATCTATCTTCAGTTTCATGAAGATGGAATAAATAAGGAACAAGCATTACACTATCAAGCTTTTGTTACAGATATGATGCTTCAATATAATAGCATTGTTAGAAAAGTGGGTGTTAAAGCCATTGCAGAAGAGCTTATAAAAAAGTCAGTTGAATTTATGTATGCCTTAAAAGCAGATAAAATATACATGGATTTTGGAGACAGTGATGATGCTAAAATATTAAATTTATCACCTAATTATTATAACTATTATGACTATATTTTATCTTTAGCAAGTGAATACTATAAAACAACTTATAATGGAAATAAATATGCAGAAGTATCCTTGTTTACTAAAGAGAATAATAAAAATAATGTGAAAAATATTAAGAAATTTAATTTATATAAAGCTGGCGGGTATCTTCTAATAAATGATGATAAAAATAACCTTCTTTTTGATGTGGCAGAACTTGGTTTTGGAAGTTTAGCGGCACACGGACATGCTGATGCTTTGAGTTTTATGTATGCCTATAAAGAAAGAGAATTTTTTATAGATTCAGGAACATTTATTTATAATATTAAGAAAGAAAAAAGAGATCATTATAGAAGTACAGAAATGCATAATACTCTTACTTATAAAGGGAAGAATCAATCGGAAATAAAAGGACCTTTCCTTTGGGGTAAGAAGGCAGAAGTAGAATTAATATCTTTTAAGGATGATGAAAATAAAATTTCTGTAGGGGCAGAACATAATGGATATTATCCTTTAATTCATAAAAGAGAATTAGAGTATATGAAGAAAGAAAATATGTTTATTATAAAGGACTATTTTAAAGAAGAAGCTGAAATAAATTTTATATTAGATCCTAAGGTAATAGTTAGAAAGATAGATGAAAATATATATGAGCTAAGCAATAAAGAAAAGCTATATATGTATGTTTCAGGTAATTCAGAATTAGTGGATATTAATGTATCTAAGAAGTTCTTAGAAGAAGAAGGCAGCAAAAAAATAAGAGTAAGACATGATTTTACTAAAGAACATATTACTATTTTATGTGATGATTTACTAAAGATAAAAAGCTTAATTTAAGGAGAGGAATAATCTAATGAAGAAAGTCAATATTTTTGGGTGTGATGTTGCTGCATTAAATATGCAGGAGACAGTAAATGAGATTGAAAAACGTATAGTAGGAAAGATAAAAACTCAGCATGTTGTAATAAATGCAGGTAAAGTTGTTTTGATGGATAAAGATGAAAAACTTAAGAATATAATAAAAAACTGTCCTATTATAAATGCTGATGGGCAGAGTATTGTATGGGCATCTAAAATTTTAAAGAAACCTGTTCCTGAAAGAGTAGCAGGAATAGATTTGATGGAAGAACTTATAAAACTATCAGAAAAAAAAGGATATAGAGTATATTTCTTTGGAGCAAAAGAAGAAGTTGTTACTAAAGTTGTAGATACTTATAAAGAAAAGTACAAAGATCTTCAAGTAGCTGGTTATAGAAATGGATATTTTACAGAGGCAGATATGCCAGAAATAGTAGAGGATATGAAAAACTCAAATGCAGATATCTTATTAGTAGCTTTTAGTTCCCCAAATAAGGAATATTGGTTAGAGGAGAATATGGATAAAATAAATATTCCTTTCTGCATGGGTGTAGGGGGAAGTTTTGATGTAGTGGCTGGAAAAACTGTTAGAGCACCAAAGTGGATGCAAAAGTCAGGACTTGAATGGTTCTATAGATTTTTACAAGAGCCAAAAAGAATGTGGAAGAGATATTTAGTAGGAAATAGTAAATTTATAGCTATTACTATGAGAGAAAAATTCAAGAGATAAATGAGAGGTAAATACTTATGAAGGGAAGCTTATTAAAAAAACTTAATGAAGTTACTCCAGATTTTATTAAAAGGAGTATGAGTAAGCAAATTAGAAATAAAGTAATAAAAAATAAACTTTTCTTAAATCAATATGAAGAACTTATTAACTTTGAAAAGTTATCAAAGAAAGAGCAAGATAAAATCCATATGGAAAAATTAAAATCAGTATTAATATATGCTTACGAGAATACGGAGTATTATAGAAGACAATTTGATGAATTAAAATTTTCACCTTACAATTTCAAAGATACAAAAGAGTTAGAAAAACTGCCAACAATAGATAAACAGGGAGTTATTGATAATTTTGAAAAATTATTATCAAAGGAAGAGATAAATTATTATACAGCGTATACAGGAGGAAGCACTGGTAAGCCATTAAAAATATTATTAGACGTAGATTCAACTTATAAAGAAAGAGCGTTTGTTTATCATTATTGGAGTAAGTTTGGTTATGATTATAAAACTTCTAGGATGGCAACTTTCAGAGGACTTGAGTTTAAGGGGAAAATTTATAAATACAATCCAATAGATAATCAAATTATATTTAATCCTTTTTCCTTAAATAAAGATACTATTGAAAATTATGTAAAGATGATTAATAAATTTAATCCTGAATTCATTCATGGATATGCTTCAGCTATATATAACTTTTGCAGACTTCTAAGATTTTCAAAGGTAGAGATGAAGTGCAATATAAAAAGTGTATGCTTTATCTCAGAAAATGTAGATAAGGAACAAAAAAAATATATAGAAGAAACATTAAATTGTACTACTAATATTTTTTATGGACATTCTGAAAGAGTAGTATTTAGTGAATATTATAAGGATACTTATAAATTTAATGATTTATATACTCATGTAGATTTTATTGAAGAAAAGGCAGATGGAATATATAAAGCAGCGTGTACTGGTTTAGTTTCAAGAAAGATGCCTTTAATAAAATATGTAACTGATGATGCTATGATAATAAAAGATGAAAAAATAAATATAGAAGGACATTGGGATAAAGAACTTTTAATAGGCAAAAATGGTGAGAAGATTTCTATAGCTGCCATTAATTTTCATAATGATATTTTCAATAAAATTTTGATGTATCAATTTGAACAGTTTAAAGAAGGAGAAATTATTTTAAACATAGTGCAAGACCAAGAATTAACTAAAAATGATATTGATGAAATTAATAAAGTCATAAGTAATAAGGTTAGAGATACTTTAAAAGTAGAGATAAAGATTGTGGATAAGATAGAGCTTACTAATAGAGGTAAGTTTAAAAAGATAAAGCAACATATAAAATAGATGGAGATTGAGAAATGAAGAAAGCAGTTATAGTAATGGCAACCTATAATGGTGAAAAATATATAAGAGAACAGCTTGAGAGTTTGATAAATCAAAGTTGGAAAAATATTAGTATATGTATAAGAGACGATGGATCTACAGATAATACTTTATCAATAATCGAGGAATATAAAGAGAAATTAGATAAAAGTAATAATGGAATAGAAATTAATATTATAGATAATGGAGGGAAAAACCTAGGTTATCCTGAATGTTTTTATGAATTATTAAGAAAAGCAAAAGAAGCTGATTATTATTTCTTATGTGATCAAGACGATGTATGGAATAATAAGAAAGTTGAATTAATGATAAATAGGATGGAAAAGGAAGACAGTAATAGGCCTTTATTATGTATGTCTGCATTTGAATATTGCAATTTAGAATTAAAGCATTTAAAAAATTCAACTAAAGTTACTAAAGACATTGAATATATGAATGTTATGTATGATTTAATGGAGGCCTTTGGTTTTTCATTAGCTTTAAATAAAGAACTAAAAAATGTTATATTAAATCATATTCCTGTTACAACTGGAAGAAAAGATTGGTGGATTTTAATGACTGCTGCTGCTTTAGGAAAGGTTGTATATGAGGATGAATGTTTAGCTAAATATAGAAGACACAACGAAGCAGTAACATTTTCAAATACAACAGAAGGTGTTCTTAGTAAAGTAGGAAGAAGATTAAAAGAATTTGTAGTTAATGATTCTAATAAAGTAATTGTTAAATCACTAAAGGAATTCAGAGAGGTATATGATTTAGAACTTTCAGATAAAGATAAAAAGCTTTTAGATACTTTTACAAGCAATTCATTTTTTTCAAGATTTAAAAAGGTATTTTATCCTGGAAGATTAAGAAGCAGTTTAAAAGATGAAATAGCTTTTAGAATGTTGTTTTTAATAAAGGGATAATTTTAGATATGGGGGTATCGCACTAAAAAATTAGTGCGATGTTTTTTTTGATGTATAGTAACTCAAAAAAATTTAAAATTGAAAGCTAGATATAGTATAGCTTTCAGCCTCATTGTGTGGTAAATTAGTTAATAGTATAGATGAGGTTTAAAAATGAAGAAAAGTAAAATAAAATTAATTTTAAAAGATCATTGGAATGATTTTTTTAAAATATTATAGTAAGAAAGAACGTTAAAGAAGAAGTTAATAAAGTATTAAGGTGTAGATACATAAATCATGGATTTATTGAATTTAGATGTGATGAGTGTAATGTTAGTAAAAAGATAGGTTTTTCATGTAGAAGCCGTTTTTGTACTTCTTGTGGCAAGGTTTATACGTG
>CAKVFO010000045.1 GCA_934746785.1 uncultured Clostridium sp.
GCTCTGTATCCAGCGGTTTTATAAAAGTTGCATTTATCAATGTAGGTTTTATACCTCTTTCTCGTAGAATTTCATATGCTTTTATTGAATGCTGCACCATCTTTCCTGTTGCGATTATTGCTACATCCTTACCTTCATTAAGTACTTCCCACTTACCTTCTTTCACTTCTTTTATTGGTTCTAATCCATCAATTTCATCTCCACCTCTTGGATATCTAATAGCTGTAGGAGTTCCTTTCTCTATGGCCCATTTTAATAATGGTTTTACTTCTGCAAGACACTTTGGTGCTAAAATCGTCATATTAGGAATCATTGAAAGATATGATATATCCATAATACCTTGATGAGTTTCTCCATCTTCACCAACTATTCCTGACCTATCAATAGCTAAAACTACTGGCAGATTTTGAATACAGACATCATGCAATACTTGATCATATGCTCTTTGTAAAAACGTTGAATATACTGCAAAAACAGGTTTCAATCCACAACATGCCATTCCTGCTGCAAGAGTAACTGCATGCTGCTCTGCTATACCAACATCAAATATTCTTTTAGGATATTTATTAGCAAAACATCTTAACCCTGTACCATCTATCATAGCAGCTGAAATTGCTACAACATCCTTATCCTTATCTGCAATATCTATTAAAGCTTCTCCAAAAGCCTTTGAATAACTATTTTTAGGAGATATATATGCTTCTCCACTTTCTAAATCAAAGGGACTTACGCCATGATATTTCCCAGGATTTTTTTCAGCTTTTTCATATCCTTTTCCTTTTTTAGTTATCGTATGTATAATAACTGGCCCCTTCATATTCTTAGCATTGTTAAAAACCTCCACCATTGCACTTATATCATGACCATCGATAGGGCCTAAATATTTAATACCCATGTCTTCAAATAACATGGATGGAACTACAAGTTGCTTTATACTGCCCTTAACTTTTGATATTGAATTAGCTACTGTCTTTCCTATCTTAGTTGCATTTAAAGTAGAATGTACATCCATCTTTATCTTATTATATCCTGGTCTTACTCTAAGATTACTTAAATACTTGGACAAACCGCCTACATTTTTCCCTATAGACATTTCATTATCATTTAAAATGATAATCATTTCTGTCTTTTTAAATCCAACATCATTCAATGCCTCTAAAGCCATTCCTCCTGTTAATGCTCCATCTCCAATAACCGCTACTACTTTATGATTTTCATTTTTTAAATCTCTAGCACGTGCCATCCCAACAGCTGCTGATATCGAAGTACTGCTATGTCCAGTATCAAAAAAATCATATTTACTTTCTTTTCTCTTTGGGAACCCACTCATTCCATCCTTTTGCCTTAATTCATCAAATCTATCTTTTCTTCCAGTTAAAATCTTATGAACATAACTTTGATGTCCTACATCCCATATAATTTTATCTTCATCAAAATTAAAACTTCTAAAAAGACTTATAGTCAACTCTACTACTCCAAGATTTGAAGCTAAGTGTCCTCCTGTTTTTGATACTTTATCTATAAGAAATTCCCGTATTTCTCTGCTTAATATCTCAAGCTGCTTTTCACTTAGATTTTTAATATCCTTTGGAGATCTAATATTATTTAAGATACTTCTCATTTCATCATTTCCTCTTTAATTATCCCTATTTAGTAATTTAATTGTCATGTCCTTTAAGGTTTCTGCTTCAACTTCAAGACTATCAAGTAATTCAATACTATCCTCAGTTAATGTTTTACACATTTCTTTACACTTTTCAATTCCATACATAGTTATGAAATTTACTTTATTAAGTTTTTCATCCATATTAACATTCTTACCTAGTTTTTCTACAGAACCTTCTATATCAAGAATATCATCCTTTATTTGAAATGCTAACCCTAACTTCTTGCCAAACAAATTTAATTTATCTATATCATCTTCAGATGCCTCTGCTAAAATCGCTCCTGCACATATAGATGCTCTTATAAGTTCTGCTGTTTTCTTTAAATGCATATATTGTAATTCTTCTTCACTTATGTTTTCCTTTTCTTCACTTAAAATATCTACTACCTGACCTGCAATCATTCCTTCTGCACCTGCTGCTTCTGCTATCTCTTTAGAAGCTTTTAATGCATTTGTAGTTCCTTCTTTAAGAGAAAAATCCATCATTTGAATCATAGCTTCATTTAATAAAGCATCCCCTGCAAGTACTGCAATAGCATCTCCAAATACCTTATGATTAGTAGGTTTTCCTCTTCTTAAATCATCATTATCCATGGCTGGAAGATCATCATGAATTAAGGAATAAGTATGAATCATCTCTATAGCTGCTGCCATACTCATAACCTTTTTATAATCTTCTTTATATAAATTGTATGTCATAAGTAATAACGCTGGTCTTATTCTTTTTCCACCAACTTTTATACTATACCCTGATGCCTCATAGATTCTTTTATTATAAGTACCTTTACCCTCAAAATACCCATTTAAATATTCTTCAATTTCCTTTTTATAATCATTCAATTCCATCTTGTTTTTCAAACTCCACTTCTTTATCATCTTTTACAATTGATAATTTACCTTCTAAAGTATTTAAAGTTTTATAAAGTTTATTTACAAGCTTTACACCATCTTCATATGCCTTCATAGATGCTTCTAAAGTCAATTCATCATTTTCAAGGGAACCTAATACATCTTGAAGTTTATTTAACATTTCTTCATAGCTTTCTTTTCTAGCCATTATAATCCTCCTTAATCTAAAGCTTGGAATTTTCCTTTAATACTTCCATCTTTCAAATTAATAGTTATATTATTATCATTTTTTAATTTATTAATAGATGACACTATATTCTTATTATCATCTTCTATTATAGCATATCCCCTGCTTAATAGGTTTACAGGATTATGCGCTGTAAGCAGGCTATTATATCCACTTAACTTTTCCTTTTCTATTTTTAACCTATTCAAAATATTTTTATCCATTCTATCTTTTAAATTATCAAGAAGTACATAATTATTATAGATTTTATTTTGTGGAGAATTTAAGCTTAAAATTTTCTCTAATGAATTTAATCTAGCTTTTTCTCTAGAAAGTCTATCTTTAATTATATCATTTAAGTATTTCTCATAACTTTTAAGAGATTCAAATATTCTCTCTTCTAATGGAACAGCCATTTCTGCAGCTTGTGATGGAGTTGCTGCTCTTAAATCTGCTACAAAATCAGAAATTGTAAAATCAACTTCATGACCTACTGCTGATATTATAGGAATCTTTGAATTAAATATAGCAAGTGCAAGCTCTTCTTCATTAAAATTCCAAAGTTCTTCAATAGAACCTCCACCTCTTCCTATAATAATAACATCTACACTTTTTTTTAAATTAAAATATTCTATTCCTTTAATTACATCTTTATATGCATTTATACCTTGGACCCTAGCTGGATATATTACTAAATCTACAAGTTTATTTCTTCTATTTGAAACATTTATTATGTCTCTAACAGCAGCTCCTGTCTCTGAAGTAACAATACCTATTCTTTTAGGCATACTTGGTATATCCTTCTTTAAAGATTCATCAAAATAGCCTTCTCTATTAAGCCTTTCTTTGAGCTTTTCAAACTTAACATATAGCTCTCCTAATCCCTCTTTTTCTAATTCATCACAATATAATTGAAAGCTCCCATTTGCTGTATATACGGAAGCTCTGCCTTTTGCTATAACGCTCATACCTTCCTCTAATTTAAAAGTCAAATCTTCCGCTTTATTCCTAAACATAACACAATTTAACTTTCCAAAGGAATCTTTTAAAGAAAAATAAATATGACCGCTGCTATGATATTTTAAATTAGAAATCTCCCCTTTTACAGAGAGATTATTTAGTATAAAATCATTATCAATTATTCTTTTTAAATAGTTATTAACTTCACTTACTGTTAAAGTTTTAATTTTCATTATTCTTCAAAGCCTCACAAGCATTTTTTATTAATAAGGTTGTAGTTAAAGCTCCTACCCCACCTGGAACTGGTGTTACAAAGGATGCTTTATCTATTACTTTATCGAAATCAACATCACCACATATCTTTCCATCTACAGAAGATGTTCCAACATCAATTACTATAGCACCTTCTTTTATAAAACTTTCATCAATAAATTTGGGTTTACCTATTGCTGCTACAAGTATATCTGCCCTTTTGCATACTTCTTTTAAATCTTTTGTTCTTGAATGACATATAGTTACTGTACAGTTTTCATTTAAAAGAAGCTGCCCTGCTGGTTTACCTACTATATTACTTCTACCTACAACTACTGCTTCTTTACCACTTAACTCTATTCCTAATGATTTTAATAAAGTCACAACTGAATTTGGAGTACAAGGTAAAAAACCTCTATCTCCCATATAAAGTTTACCTTGAGATTTTACTGTTAAACAATCAATATCCTTATCTTCATATATATAGTTTACCACTTTTTTCTCATTTATATGCTTTGGAAGCGGAAGCTGCATAACAATTCCACTTACAGCATCATCTCTATTAAGATCCCCAATTAATTTTATTAAATCTTCTTCTTTAATATCTTCTTCTAAAATTATTTTATCAAATAATAGTCCCAAAGAAGTTGCTACTTTTTCTTGATTATTCATATAATAGATTGAACCACCATCATTCCCCACTAAAATAGATGCAATTTTAGGTATACTTTTATTACTTGCAGTTCTTTCTTTAATAAATAGCTTTATATCTTCTTTAACAGACTTTGCTATTTCTCTTCCATTAATAATTTGCCCCATAATTATTACCTCCTAAAGACTCTTTAAAACTTTATCTAAAACAGCATTTACAAATGAAACGCTTTTTTCATCTGAATATTTTTTAGTAAGCTCTAAAGCTTCATTTAATGCAACCTTTGCTGGTACATCTTCTATGTATTTCATTTCTAAAACAGCTAATCTTAATATTGTTAAGTTTATTTTAGCTACTCTCTCTATCTTCCAATTTTGAAGATTACTTTTTATTATTGAATCTAATTCTTCTTTTTTGCTATCTATACCAAATAATACTTCTTTTATGTATCCTAAATCTAATCTCTTTATATCACCATCATAGTTATCTACAAATGTTTCTATTGCTTCTTCTGGACTATCTTTGCTAAGCTCCACTCCAAATGATAATTCCATTGCTTTTTCTCTTGAACTTTTTCTACTCATTTTTTCCTCCAAATTTATAAATAAATCTACTTAAATTATATAAATTAATAAGCCTATATTTATTATAGACTTTTTATCATTTAATAAACAGCTTTTTATATTTTATCACAAGGAACTCTTCCTTACCACAAAAATATTTCCCGTACATATATAAATCAATATAACTAAAAAAGCCCCTGGAAAAACCAGAGGCTTTTTTTAGTTTTCAGTTTCTTCTACTTTTGGCATATAAATGTTTTGCACATTAACATTTACATTTTCAACAACTAATCCAGTCATAGCTTCTACAGTCTTTTTTACATTTTCCTGTACCTTTGCTACAACATCCATTATCTTTATTCCATATTCAACTGAAAGATCCAGTTCGATAGTAGCTCTTTCTTCTTCAAGAGTTACTTTAACACTCTTTCCTGATGTCTTCTTACCCTTAAAAATTTGTGTTATATTATTCGAAACTCCATGTTGGAATTCCATAACTCCAGGAATTTCTTCTGCAGCTATACCCGCTATAACGCTTACAACTTCGTCAGAAATATTAACAATACCTACATTGTCCTCGTTATTTAATTCTTGCATCATGTTCGCCTCCTAAGTTTTGTATTACAAAACCATTTAATCTTAAGACTTATTATATCAAATCCCCTTTTATATTACAACGGATTATTTTTTAACCTCTATTGTTACTTCTTTTATATTTGAAGCATTTTGTACTATTTCTTGAATCTCTGCTCCTGCCTTTTCATCTAATCCAGCTGTTGATTGAACAATAATGCTTGCCTTAGTTTGATCTTCTGAAATTTCACAAAGACATTCATCATATCCTTTATTTTTAACATTTGATTCTATATTCTTTTCCTTCTCTTGTCTCAAGGCTATTTTTTGCAATTCATTTGTTGCACTTGTTTTTTGTTCTTTTGAAGCATTTGCACTTTCACTTATAGATTTTAGCTGTTGAATAGCACTTGCTTTTCTTTGTTCTCTCTCACTTCTAGCGCTAAAGAAAAAGTCAGTTTTACTTAAAGTTTCTTTTTCTTTAGTTGCATTCGTAATATCTTTTTTACTTTCATCTCCTGAGCTTGAATCTGGTGAACTATTAGTGTCATTTGTAATAAGTGCAGCACTTAAATCACTTGGATCATTTAACCCTCCTTGATTAAGTTTAGTTGCTAACAAAGCTGTACATACTATTAATGCCAGTAGTGTACATATTATTCCTAACTGTTTTTTTGTCATTTTTATATTCCTCCCATCCATACTCTACTTTATCTATATGCAGTTACTTCATACTATATACATTAACCTTATTTGCTGGTAAATCATAAAGATTTATCACTGCCTTTTCTATATCCGCTTTAACCCTTCCATCCCTTGCTCCATCTGCTACTACAACTACTCCAACAACCTTAGGTTTTTGTGTCTCTAATATAAATGGTTCATTACCTCCATCCTTATTTGACATTACAACCTTTGAGTTATCACTTTTTTGTGTAGTAGTTCTCGTACCCCCATCTTTATCATTTTCTTCTGTAACATTATTCTGTTTAGTTTCATCATATGCTGGCACTTTAACTTCCCCTGAACTAAATGTAAGCATGCAGTCTACATTACCACAACCTTCTATCTTCTTTAGTATAGCTACAAGCTGTTGTTTCTGTTCTTCCTCATAGGAAGTTTCTTCTGTCTTGGAATTAGGCTCTTCTTTTTTGCTGCTTCCATTATTATTCGGCATCATAGTTGTTGTACTCAACTTAGGCTTAAATATGTTAATTGCTATTAATATAAATATTAATACAAGTATTATAGCCATTATATTGCTAAGACTTTTATTATCCTTAAAAATTTTTTTAATCCTTTCTAAAATATCCTCCTTATCCATAAAGACCCCTCCCTTTTTCACTTATAATTTACTATTATCTTATCTTTAGGTATCTTTAATTCATCACTTAAAAAATTTTTTATATTTATCTTAGTATCATCATCTCTTTCAACTTCTCTTCCTATTTGTATCTTTTCAATTTTCCTTACGCCTTTAGCTTTTGCATATACTTTTAAAGAATTAATTTCCATATTCATATCAGAGAAATTAACATCACAATCAACACAACTTTCAAATATATAATCTTCAAACTTACTGTTTAATGTGCTCTCACAATTTTTATTAAAATTCTCTTTAAAATTTTCTTCTTTCATTCGTGTACTTTCATTATTCTGAGTATTATTCTTTTCTTTAATATCAGATGTTATCTTATTTGTATAAGTATCAACTGCCTTTATCAAATATCCTTGTCCATTAGAAAAAAAATCTATTACTGGATTAAGTATAACAGCAACTAATATAAGTCCTAAAACGAATTTCAAGTACTTCTTCATTTCATTATCAGGTCCTATAAGTTCAATAGCAGTGATGAAAATAAGAGTTGTAACAAGGCTTATAATAAATCTATTTAAAACCTCCATAATATTATCCTCCTACAATGAATTTACCTGCATTAGCCATAATAGCTATAACAACAAAAAACATTAAACTTACAGCTAAAACACATGATAGTAATAAAATTAATGAATCTCCCGCTGCTGCAATAGTACTTGTTATTCTTTTATCACTTATAGGTTCAACTAACGATGCTGATATTTTATATATAAAAGACATTAAAACTATTTTTAATACTGGATATAAAATTATTAAAATAATTACTAACAGTCCTATACCACTTACAGCATTTTTTATTATTAATGAATATCCAGCTACAGAACTTATAGCATCTGAAAAAGCTTTTCCAACTATAGGTACAAAATTATCTACTGCAAACTTAGTTGTTTTTAATGTAACAGCATCTATAGTATTCGAAGTTATTCCTCTAATAGTCAAAAGTGCAATAAAAACAGTAATTATAATTCCTTGAAACCAAACTATCCACTGTTTCACTAACTTGCATAAATTATCAATTTTATGTTCTTCTGAAAGATTATTAGTGAATTGAAGAACAAAGCTTATTAAAATTAATGGAATTATAATACTGCTATATATTTTAGGTACAATGACAACTGCCCCCATAACTATTGGATCTATAATTGCTGCTTCTGTTATTCCTCCTGCTAACGAAACCATAGTTACAAGAATTGGAAGAATTGCCGACATAAAGTCTGATACCTCCATAATTACATCCTTAGCTACTGATATAGCTATCAAAAAACTTTTAGAAAGTATCATAATAATAATTGAGTAACATGCATAAAAAGCTATTTCTGAAATTCCCTTACTACTAAAAGCACCTTGAAGATTTTTTAAAAGAGAACATATCAGAGCAATTGTTACTATAGACAACACTAATTTAAGTACACTTTTTACCTCTTTAAAAAGCAGACTTATTATAGCTTTACTTATTTCTGAAAATGTAATGTTACCTTTCCCATTTTCAATGTAGCTTTTCACATATTCTGAAGGATTTAATTCATTCATAAGTTCTACATCTGTTTTTCTTTTATTAATATAATCATATAGTTTTTCTAGTCCTTTTTCTGTTTTTTCATCAATCTTTTCGCAATTAATGTTATTTTCTTCTGTCTTTACACATTCAACCCCCTTTACATAAACTGGTGTGGAGATAAATAACAGAAGATTTATTAATAATAAGCCAATTAATTTTCTATAATCTTTCATTACTCACCTCTACATTATCTGTAATATGGAATCCAGTACTGCCATAAGTATTGGAATTGCTAAAACTAATATAAATATTTTTCCTGCGAACTCCACCTTAGAAGCTAAACTTCCTGCACCTGCATCCTTACAAATTTCACTAGCAAAAGATGCTATATATGCTATAGCTAATATCTTTAAAACTATTCCTAAATAAACAATATCGATACCTGCTTTTTCTGAAATTGTTTTTAAAAAAACTATTATTTCTGATATCTCACTTAAACAAAAAATAAAAACAAGTACTCCTGCAGATAACATAATAAGCACTGATAAATCTGATCTTTTATCTTTAAAAAAAAGATATAAAAACAAAGCTACAAATATAAAGGAAACCACTTTTAGGATTAACATAATTCTTCTCCTAAAACACAAACATTGTTTTTACAGTATTAAATAAATCACTTATTAATGAAATTATCATAATTAGAATTATTACAATACCTGCAATGTTTGTCATTGTGGCTATTTCAGATTTACCACTGCTGGTTAATACTTTATCTAAAATCACCAATATAATACCAGCTCCACCTATTTTAAAAAGTATACTTAAATCTAGCATCCTTTTTATTCCTCCTTACTTATAATAATATTATTGATATCATTGCTCCTACACACACTCCTAGATATTTGTACAACTTTGTATTCTTCTTACATTCTTCAAAAGCTTCATTCATATTTATTCTTAAATTTTCCAAACATAAATTAAATATTTTTTCTTGTCCATACACTCCTGATTCTCCTAAAATTTTTAAAAAATCTTCTAGTATACTTACATCTTCCTTTAACAAAAAAAATTCATCTATATGTTCTTCATAAATCCTCTTAAAACAAGAATAAACATCTATATCTATTCCTTTATATAAATTCTTTGATGCATTTAATAAAACTACATTTAATGGTTTTCTACATTTTCTTGAAACTTCTTGAAAAGCCTCAGGTAAAGGCGTATTACTAAAAACTACTTCATTTTGTAAAATAGTTATAGTTTTATAAATAGCTTTAAGCTGATAATATCTCATTTTAAACTTTTCACTATATAAAAAACCAATTAGAGTACATAATAGAAAAATCAAAGCTATACTTACGATTTTAAGCATTTTTTTATTCCCCCTTCTAAAGAATAAACTTTTTCTATTGTTCCTACTCCTTTACTGGTACCGAGAATAACTACCCGTCTTAAAATGTTATTATTTATAACTTCAGAGAAAACTTTTCTATTAAACAAATCTTCAATACTCTCTCCATGAATAGTAACAATAATATTCACTCCTGAATTGTATGCCATATATAAAGCTTCAATATCTTTATCTGTCCCAATTTCATCACAAATAATTACCTCTGGAGATAAAGATCTTATAGCCATAATCATCCCTTCACTTTTCAAACAATTATCCAGAACATCTGTCCTTATTCCTACATCCATTTGTGGAATCCCTTGATAACAGGCAGCCACTTCACTTCTTTCATCGATAATAGAAACCTTTTTCCCTTTCTCTGATAAAACCCTAGCAATATCTCTTAAAATTGTTGTCTTTCCACATTTAGGAGGTGAAATTATCATTGTATTATATATTTTCTTATCACTATAAATACTTTTCATAATTTCTTTTGAACAACCCTTTATTTCTTTACATATTCTTATATTTAAAGATGCTATATTCTTTATTGTTTTTATCTTTCCATTTTCCATTACACATTCTCCAGCTAATCCAACTCTATGCCCGCCTTTTATGGTAATAAATCCTTGTCTTATGTCTTCTTCGCAAGCATACAAAGAATAATTAGATATTCTCTGTAAAATATATTTTACGTCCTCTCTAGATACCGTATAATTAAGCACATGTTCACCAGTTTCATTTATAATTATCAATGGTTTTTCAGTTCTTATTCTAATTTCTTGTAACCTACCACTTTTAAGATATTCAGAAAGCAACCTTAATATTCTTTCTGAAAATATCTTTCCTAACTCATCCATAACAAAACACCACTTCCTCCTCAAAAGTTTTATGCTTATTAAATTTCTATTTTTCTAATATGTAAATTATTACTTAATACAAAAAATAGTAAAAGAGTTAAACGCAAATGCATTTAACCCTTTTACTTACAAGCAAACCACCCCTATTAAGGTGCTTCTAATTTTCTTAAATAATATTTTCATTACAATATGGACATGGTATATCTTTATTTTCTTCTAATGCTGATTCCTCAACAAATACTGTTTTTCCACAACTTTTACATGATATTTCTTTATACTCTTCTTCCATATCATCTAAATCTTCGATAGAAACTTCTTCAAATAACTCCTCTTGTAAATTCGAAATATCATCATCCATATACTTGAAATTCTCAGCAAGTACTGCTTCATTTATCATAACATCTTCTACCTTTGATGATAAATTCTTCAAAATTTCTGATATATCTTCAAAAATACTTTTGTATTCATCCTTTTCTATCTTAGATATAACTATATTTAAATCTTCTATTTTCTTTTTAATTTCTTTCATATAAACACTTCCTTCAAGTCATATACAAACCTTAAATAAGACTTATAAGGTAATTTTTTACTTTTAATTATTTTTAACGTATTGGACTACTTATATAATATTAAGCCACTCATTATCAGCGCTAATTCTAAAAGAAAATTTAAAATTTCCTAATACGCAAAAAAACATGCTAAGTCCTTAAGAACTTAGCATGTTTTATTAATTATTAAATTCTTTCCATGTATTCGCCAGTTCTTGTGTCTACTCTAATTACATCACCTTCATTAACGAACATTGGTACGTTAACTTGTGCTCCAGTTTCTAATGTAGCAGGTTTTAGAGCATTAGTTGCAGTATTTCCTTTTACTCCTGGTTCACATTCTGTTATTAATAATTCAACAAAGTTTGGTGCTTCTACTGAGAAAGCATCTCCCTTATAGAACTTAATTACAGCAAACATATTTTCTTTTAAATATTTTATAGCTTCTTCAACTTTTTCATAGTTTAAAGGAATTTGTTCAAAAGTTTCTTGATCCATGAAGTAGTATAATTCTCCATCTGAATAAAGATATTGCATTTCTTTTCTTTCTATAACAGCTTCTTGGAATTTAGCTGATGGGTTAAATGTAGTTTCTGTAACTGAACCAGATATTACATTTCTAAGTTTAGTTCTAACGAATGCAGCTCCTTTTCCTGGTTTTACATGTAAGAAGTCTATAACTGTATAAACTTGTCCTTCGTTCTCAAAAGTTGTACCTTTTCTTAAATCTCCTGCTGATATCATAATAATATCCCTCCAAATGTATAAGTTTCATAATAAATACCACTTATTTTGGCACTTATATTTGTAAATTTTTTCTCATTACACAACAATGTTATTTTATCAGAACACAACAATAATTGCAATTATTTATGAGTACTTTCACCATAATACAGCCCTAATTATAACTTAATGTGACCTTTCCAGCAATATTATTAGCTTCAACATTTAATTCATACTCCTTAATTATACAATTTTCAAACTTTTTTAAAACTTCACAAACTTCTTCTTTACTTCCCTTTATAGCTACTTGAAAAGTATAGCCATCTTTTTCATCATTTTGTATGTTTATAATTTCAAGATCATTATCCTTAAGTTTATTAACTACAGTATTTAATTGAATATTGATTTTTTCTTTTGGTGCTTCATAAATATCTTTATTTTTTACATAAGAAAATAAATAATAGGAATAGATTTCAAATGATAGAATAATAAACAAACACAAAGCATAAATAGTATATTTATTCCTCTGTATATTTTGAAATTTGAACTTTAATCCTTTTATCATCACACTGCTCCATACTTTCTATACGAATATTTGTATTATTCACCATTTCATAAAATTTACTCATACTCTCTACATATATAGTAGCTTTAGTATTATCGAATGTCCCAACTGTATCATCCTTTATTATATCCATCCACCAATAAAAACTTTCATAATTTTTATTATTATTTTTAGAAATTTCTCTATCTTGCGTATATTCTTCTTTACCACTCCAAAAATTAGTATATATATTTTTAATAGTATTAGGCATTAAAGTTATTATTAATATACACATTAATAACAAAGCTTTCTTATTACTAATCTCCTCCTTTTTTCTTTTACTTTCCACAAAACTTTTTGGAATAAAATTTTTATTTAAATAATACCTTGTCATTACATATATCACCTACCTCTATATAACGTTTCTCCTTCTCATCTATTTTAATTCCACTTCCTACATACAACGCATTATCTAAATTCATTTTCTTTATAAAATCTAATACATCATATAAATTTTCATAGATATTACATATTTTCATATGTCCATCTTCAACATTTAAGTAGTAAAAAACATCTAAATACGAAAATATACATTGATAATTTTTCTTATGCACTACTTTTTCAAGTTTCTTTTTATATTGCATTTGAATTGGAATCACCCTTAGTTCCTTTAAGTTTTTAGCTAAACATGAAACTTTTTCACCTTCACTCAAAGCATAAATGTAAACATTATTCTTATTTTTATCCACCTCATAATGAATAAGTAGATTCTCTTCCTTGCCAAATTCCAATTCTTTTATATTATTTATTTTTTCTTCAGATAACTTGCATGTACCAATATCTATTTTTCTAATATAGATATCTTGATTTAAAATAAATAAAACTGCTTTTTTTATGTGTTTTGATAATTTAATAAAATCCAAATATTCATACTTTTCATCTTTATAGATTATTATATCTCCATTTATCTTTATTATATCTTTCCTTATGAATCCCAATTATATCACCCAATATATTTCCTTTCTTCTGGTATAAAAATAAGTCCTTTATCACATTCAATACAAACTATTGCTTTTTTATAAATTATACTTTTATATCTATACTCAACATAAAACTTACATATTAAATTATCATAAAAAAGCTTTATATCATTAGGTAAAAAAAAGCTATTCACCTTAAGTTCTTCTATTTTTTTATTACTTTCAAAAAAGTAATTATTTAATTCACATAGCACATTACTATAGTTATCTTTAGAATACATATCGTAACTTCTAACATTGCTATACATATCTCTTCTAGCTGCATAAACTTGAAAACATGCTAAAAATAAAAAGGATATGCACATCAAACTTATAATAGCAAGCAGTAATATTGATCCTCTTCTTCTACAAGCATTTAATATACTCTTTTCCTCCTTTTTTAAGACTTATATAAATAAGTTTTCCTTTAACATTAACTTTAAAATCCTCAACTTCTAACCCCAAAGTATTTCGTGTATTATAATCTTCAAAATTCCTAATATCATAATATTTAATAACTAACTTGCTGCCATCCTTAAATATTTCTTCCTTCTTAAAGTTTTTATCTTCATTTCCCTTCAATATAATAATTTTATTGTCTTTAACTTCAATTTTATTTACATCCTCTTCATTTAAAAATCTTTCCATATTCATTAATACATTGTCTACATCACTTTTTCTGTTATATATCTGTACCATCTTCAAATATAGATAATCTGTATTAATTATAACTTTCACCAATATACATCCTAAAATTACTGACACTCCAATATAAGTAATACATTCTATCAAAGTTATACCCTTTCTCTTCTTACACATAATCCATCCATAATCCCTTTTCAATTACTTCTTCAATTTCTTTAGAGTCACTATATAAAATAATTTTAATATTAAAACTATTTCTATTTACATCTATCAAACTAATTTCTATTCTTTTTTTATCTCTATAATCACTTTTTAAATCAAGTACTTCTTCCTTCGTTAATCTTTCTAAAAAATCATTATCATACTTTAAAATAATATTTCCATTCTTTAATTTATCTTTTAATACATCAAATTTAATATTATACTTCACTTCATTACTTACAGCATTTAAACTTTCCAAATCCCTATACTTCATATCTTGCTTTTCAATATTTCTGCTTACAAATATATATAGTCTTCCCGATAAAATTATTGATATAGCTGTTATAAATATAGCAGAAATAGTTTTAATTAATATACTTCCTCTTTTTCTATCCATTTCTTATATAAACTAAATTTCCTCCTACTTGAATAACAATTTCTTTAATAAGATTATTATTATCCATTATTCTAATAGTGAATGGATTAATGTATCCATCTTGATTCACCTTAAGTAATATAATTTTTTTATTGTTACTTACATAATTTGAATTTAAAATTTTAAATTCACCTATAATATCTAGTTCTTTTATAATCTGTCCTTTAGATACAAGATATACTTTGGTAAAACTAGCGCAATCATCAAAATATATTTCTCCTGACTGCTGTTTTTCATAACAGAATTTTTTAGAAAAAATCAGAAATTCTTTTACATTATAGATAACTGATGTATTCTCAATCTTTTCAATATGACTTTTATAATATACTGCTGATTTAAAGCTAATCATAAACAATATAGACAATATAGCTATTACTGCTATAGTTTCTATAAGCGTAACCCCTCTTCTCTTCATCATTAAATACCAGAATACATCATATCAAACATAGGTTTAATAAATAGAAATATAAATATCATAATTATAAGTGTTACTATAATAATAGAAATAGGCATTACATAAGAAACCATCTTTTCTAACTTTTCTACTAAATTACTTTCGAGTCTTACTGATATCTTTTTTAAAATCTCTTCCATAGTTCCACTTTGCTCTCCTATAGATATCATTGATAATGAATACTCTGATAAAAATTCTACCTTTCTTAATGCTTCTATCACTTGGCTTCCACTTAAAATATCATTTTTAAACATTCTAAGTGCTAATTTTAAGTTATTAATTTTAATAGACTTCAAACACAAATCTAATCCTGTACTTATTTCAATTCCACTACCTACAATAATTGATAAAATCATTACAAAAATATATTCATAATATTGCCTCAATATCTTAAACTTAAATAAAATTTTATTACTTATTTCTTTATTAGACACCTTCAAATATTTATAACTTAAAATCAGCCCTATAATTCCACATATAAAAAAAATTATAGAATATACCTTATTATCTTTTATATATTTAGAGAATTCATAGCAAAAACTTATAACCGGTGAAATACTTTTATTAAAATTATTAAAAGTTTCATAAAGCTTAGGAATTATAAAAAGGACAAAAGAAATACTTAAAAATATTAATGCTATAACAACAAATATAGGATATCTAACAGAACTTATAATTTTTCTTTTAAGAGTATCTATATGAAAATAAAACTCTTTTATTTTTTTCAATACAGATACCAATTTTCCACTACCCTCTCCTATATCTATCACTCCTGAAAAAAACTTTGGGTATAAACTCGGATTTTCACTAAAAGAACTTGCTAAAGTCTTACCTTCAATAACTTCATTTTTTATATGAATCAAACTCCTTTTATACTCTTTACTTACAGGGAGTTCTGATAAAAGTTCCAAACTTAATACAAGTGGTATTCCATCTTCATATAAGTCAGCCAAATTATCTGCAATTAGATATAAATTTCTATAATTCACTGCCATCTAGTTCTTCCCCCTGTATAAACTTCAAGTAATCATAATAGTCTATCTTTTCTTCCTGTAAAAGCTTATCTAATATTTTCATCATTTCGTTATTAGATAATAAATTTTCATCATTATTTATATTTTTTATTTTTTTTCTAAGAAATTTATCAATATAAATTACTGATGAAATTAAAGTTCTCTCTTTTATTCCAGTTCCATTGCATTTATTACAACCACATTTCTTATAAAGTTTTACCTTATTAAAATTTATAATCTTCTCTCCAATTAATTCTTTACATTCATCGCATAATAAACTTACTAATCTCTGTGATATAATTCCAACAAGAGCTGATCTTATTAAATATTCTTCTACTCCCATATCTTCCAGTCTAAAATAAACTTCTCTTGGTGATTTTGTATGAAGAGTAGAATATACTTTATGCCCTGTTATGGATGATCTAACAGCCATCTTTGCTGTCTCCTCATCTCTAATTTCACCTATCATAATCACATCTGGATCCTGTCTTAAAATACCTCGTAATCCTTCTGCAAATGTTATATTCTTCTTAGGATTCAAATTTATTTGATTAATTCCATCCATAGTTATCTCAACTGGATCTTCTAACGTTGTTATGTTTATGTCGTCATCTTTTATTTCTCCAAGCATTGAATATAACGTTGTTGTTTTCCCTGATCCTGTAGGTCCATTAATAATAACTAATCCATTACTAATGCTCATTATTCTTTTTATTTTCTCCTTTTGTTCCTTAGAGAAATTTAATTCTTTTAATCGTTGATACTTTTCTTCATATATAATCCTCAATACTAGTTTTTCACCAAATAAAACAGGCATAGTTGATAATCTGCAATTATATATTTTTTCTCCTGAATTCATTATAATCTTGCCATCTTGAGACTTTCTCTTTTCAGTAATATCCATATTCCCTTTAATTTTTAATCTTGAAAGCACCTTTAAATAATCCTTCATCATAAGTTTTCTCACCAGAACTAAACTTCCACTAATTCTATATCTAACATTCACCGTATCCTTAACAGGTTCAAAATGAATATCACTAGCATTCATATTAACTGCTTCCATAAAGATATTTTCTTCCAAATTTTCATTCATATAAAAAATACAATCAATAATTCTTTTAAGCTTCTCTTTATCTATCTTCACAAATTCAGCTCTTTTTTTGAATATAAATTCAATTAAATCTTGTACTCTCTTATTATCATCTACTGCAGCTGAATATATAATGTCATTCTTTATATACATAGGCACAACCATATATTCACGCGCCTGTTTTAATGTTATTTTTCTTGCTGTAAGTAAATCTAAATTTTTTATAAAATACTTCATTCTATTACTTAACCTCCACCTATTTTCTTTCTAGATCATTGACATAAATTGGAGGTAATATACAAAAAAAACAGTAAGATATTAAAATCTTACTGATAATCTACAAAACTGTATTCCTTTTTCGAATCTTTAACTTTACTAATAGTCCCTTTAGAATTTACCGTATAAATTTCTTCAAGGCCAGAGCTTTTTGAAGCTTTTCCAATAAATAAAACATTACCATCTTTATCTCTTGCTAAACCTTTGCTAAAGTCTATAATAGCTGGGAAATCAAATACTACTCTCTTTATTTTACTATCACTGCCAATTTTATATATTGACTCAATGCCACCATTTATCTTACCTATAAAATAGTATTCATCATTAACCTTTATAATATCCTTCATCTGCATAACTTCTTTTGATAATATATCTATATCATTTCCTTCTTTATCTATCAATCTTAAATTTCTTCCATTATCAATAGTCTCTTGTATGCAAATCAAACCATTATCTATACTCTTTAAGTACTGAATTATACCATTATCTAATTTATAAAACAAACTTTCCTTTTTATCTTTTAAATTATATATAAATATACCATTTACTCTTTCATCACTGATACCATAGTATACAATATTTTCATCGTCAATCCAGTCCATATATGTACTTGATATATAAACATTTGAATTAAACTCTATATCACTATCATCTTTTAAAGATTTAAGCTTCAGTTCAAATACTCCATCATCTTTAGTAAAATAGCTTAAATAGCTACCTCCATTAGACATTTTTAAATTAACAGAATCCAAATCTATATTATTAAGCTTCTTTTCTTTTCCGTTATTATAGTATATGTATTCACTATCTTTAGTACTAATATAGCATTCATACTTACTATTATATATTCCTACAATTTTATCGCCATCTACTTTACTATAGCTTCCATCAAGTATATTGAAGTTAGATAATTCTCCAGAATCATTTTGAATTATTGCACCTTCATCAAGTTTTACTCCATTAACTTTTTCTTCAATATTACTTTCACAAGAAACAAATAATAAAGAGCACACAACTGATAAAAGAATTAAACTCTTACTTCTTATAAAATAATTCATTAATGTCTCCCTCTTATATTTCCTACTGCAATTTAATATACCTTTTTATCACAATTAACATGATACTCTCAAACTTTCCTTATTACAATAGAGAATTTCTAATTATGAACTTTTATTTTACCTTAACTTAACTTTTATTTAATGATATACTTTATATATATACAGAAAGGATGATTTTTATGGCACTTGATGGAGTTTTCCTACACAGCTTATTAAATAATTTAAATGAAATATTAATAGATTCTAAAATCGATAAAATAAATCAACCAGAAAAAGATGAGTTAATAATTACCGTAAGAAGAAATAGAAAAAATTATAAGCTTCTTTTATCTGCATCATCTAAGTTTCCACGCGTTCACTTTACTGATGTAGTAAAAGAAAATCCATTAAAAGCACCAATGTTTTTAATGGTTATGAGAAAATATCTTCTTGGTGGAAAAATTTTGAATATTACTCAAAAGGATTGTGATAGAATAATAACTTTTCATATTGAAGCATCAGATGAAATGGGATTTAACAGTATGTATTCTTTAATAGTAGAAATTATGGGACGTCATTCAAATATTACTTTAGTAAGAGATAGAGATAACAAAGTTATGGAATCAATTAAACATATAACACCTGATATTAATAGTTACAGAGTTTTATATCCTGGTGTAACTTATGTGTATCCACCTGCATCTCAAAAATTGAATCCATTAGA
The DNA here is from genome assembly GCA_934746785.1 of uncultured Clostridium sp. Lineage (GTDB taxonomy): Bacteria > Bacillota > Clostridia > Clostridiales > Clostridiaceae > Clostridium. The sequence continues at coordinate 19,578 of CAKVFO010000045.1, forward strand.
ATTTACAAAAAATGATTTGAAAGAATTTACATATAAAAATGATTTAGCATTTGATAATACTTTCTTTTTTAAAACATTCACAGGAATATCAAAAATACTTTCTGATGAATTATATAGAGAATGTAATGATGCTAATATCTCTACTCTAAATATAGATGATATATATAGTTTTATAACTATTTTCTTAAACAAATTATCTTCAAATAATCTATTCTATATATACGTTGACAAAAATAATATATATAAAGATTTTTATTGTTTAGAACTTAAAGATACTTTTAAAGAATATAAATTAATAACTTTTAAATCTCCTTCCGAAATGTTGGACAATTTTTTCAGCACTAAAGATAAACAAGAAAGATTAGTAAGTAGGTCAACTGACCTACAAAAACTTATACATACAAATATAGAAAGATGTAATAAAAAATCTAAGATACTTCACGAAAATATAAAAGAAGGACAAAAAAAAGACATATACAAAGTAAAAGGTGACCTGCTCACTTCATATATATACACTATTAAATCTGGAGACAAAGAAATAGAATTATTAAATTTCTATTCTGAAGAAGAAGAATACATTAAAATAACTTTAGATCCATATAAAAGTCCTTCAGAAAACATTCAAAAATATTATAAACGATATAATAAATTAAAAAAATCAGAGGAATGGGCTGTAGAGCAACTTAAAAAAAATGAAGATGAACTCACATATTTAAATTCTGTATTAACAAATATACAAAATGTAGATTCATATGATGAAATAGATGCAATAAAATCTGAACTTATGGAAACTGGTTATATTAGATTCAAGCATAACAAAAAAGGCACAAAGAAAAATAAGAATGATAAACCTCTTCACTTCACAACTTCAAAAGGATTTGATATTTATGTTGGTAAAAATAATATTCAAAACGACTATTTAAGTTTAAAATTTGCTCATAAAAATGATATTTGGCTTCATACAAAGGATATTCCCGGTTCACACGTTATAATTAAAAGCTACGAAGATATCGATGATGACACACTAAGTGAAGCTGCAATAATTGCTGCCCATTATAGCAAAGCAAAAAACAACTCTAAAGTAGCAGTTGATTATACTGAAATCAAAAACCTTAGAAAACCTAATGGAGCAAAACCAGGAATGGTTATATATTATACAAATAAAACAATTTATGTTGACCCTGAAAAATTCAATACTTTGAATATACTAAAAAAATAATGATGTTAATCAGTAATCACTCTGAAAAAAATTTTTAATTTCCTATACGTTAAAAGAGAGATTGAAGAACGAAATCTTCAATCTCTCTTTTTATTGGAAGCCACAACAAAGTTAATTACATCCCTATTTTTAATACTATGAATTTCTTATAAGTTCTTGTATTACTGTATCTCCCTGACCTTTAATTTTATCATTATCAAGATATTGATAATAGTAACACTTAAGCTTTCCATTATATAGTTTTCTATTTTTAGTACTCTTTCTACCAAAAGGTCTTTCAAATCCTTCATAAGAAGTTAAGGCATTAAACTCCCACTTATCATATTGTTTCTTATAGTTACCAAATATTCTATAAAGTTCTTCAACTTCTCTCTTATCACTTAATCTTTCTCCATATGGAGGGTTAGTTATAATAAAGCCATACTTCTTCTTATTTGAGAATTCTCTAAAATCTCTCTTATGAAATTCAATATAGTCCTTTACCCCGGCTTTAATTGCATTATTCTCAGCAGTTCTTAAAACCCATGTATCTATATCATATCCTACTAACTTAATATTTTTATCTCTTTTTTCAGCTCTCTTAGCACCTTCTCTAACCTGCTTAAAAACGTATCCTGGCATTGTTGGCCATGTTTCACATACAAATTCCTTATTAATACCAGGTGCAATATTTAGCATTATCATTGCTGCTTCTATTAAAATAGTACCAGAACCACAGAAAGGATCTACAAGTTCATAATCTTCCTGCCATCTTGAAAGAAGAACCATTGCTGCTGCTAATGTTTCCTTTAGAGGCGCTGCACCTGAATTTTCTCTATATCCTCTTTTATGTAAACCTGACCCAGATGTATCAATAGTTAATGTAACCTTATCCTTTAATATTGCTACTTCAATTCTATATACTGGTCCATTTTCCTCAAATCTATCAATTCCATAAGCCTCACTCATATGAGTAACTATTGCTTTTTTAACTATTGATTGACAATCTGGGACACTATGTAAAGTTGATTTTACCGACTTACCAACCACATGCATTTTCCCATTTCTAGGTATTATCTTACTCCAATTTACCTTTTTAGTTCCCTGAAATAATTCTTCAAAAGTTCTTGCTTCAAATTCAGCCATGTTTATTAAAACTCTATCAGCAGTTCTTAAATGAACATTTGCTATAGCAATATCCATTTCATCTCCTGTAAAACATACCTTACTAGTTTCAGTTTTTACATCATCGTATCCTAATGCTCTTAACTCTTTTGCTGTTATTCCTTCTAATCCAAAAGTAGTTGTTGCTATTAAATTATATTCCATTCCTATTACTCCTTAGGTTAATTTTCATATATCTTTACAGAATCATCATTATCAATTTCTTCTATATGAACTGCAATTTTTTCTGTTTTAGAAGTAGGTATATTTTTACCTACATAATCTGCTCTTATAGGTAACTCTTTATGACCTCTATCAATTAAAACTGCAAGCTGAACTGCTGCTGGTCTTCCTGCATCAATTAATGCATCAATTGCTGCCCTTACAGTTCTACAAGTAAATAAAACATCATCTACTAATATTACAATTTTATCTTGTATATCAACACCAATATGAATACCCTGAACTTTTGGCACCTCTTCTTTAGTACTTAAATCATCTCTATAGAAAGTTATATCAACACTTCCTACGGGAATATCAACACCTTCTATTTTTTTTATTTCTTTAGATATTCTTTCAGCAATAGGATATCCTCTTCTTTTAATGCCTATTAAAACAACATTCTCAACGCCTTTATTTCTTTCAATAATTTCATGAGATATTCTAATTAAGCTTCTTTTTATTGCCTTTTCATCAAGTAAATTAGCTTTTAATTTCATAATATATAACTCCTCCTAAAGCATTTCATTTCGCAATTTCTCAATTAATTCTTGAAAATATACTGGAAGCTCAGAATTAAATTCCATGTATTCTTTTGTTGTTGGATGAATAAATCCCAATATCTTCGCATGAAGAACCTGACCTTCTAGTTTAAACTTCTGTTTCTTAAATCCATATAAAGGATCTCCTATTAAAGGATGACCAATAGAAGCCATATGTACTCTAATTTGATGAGTTCTACCTGTCTCTAAAATACACTTTATTAAAGTTGTATTATTATATCTTTCTAGAACTTCATAATGAGTTACAGCGCTTCTCCCCCCTTCAAC